>DASPIU010000075.1:0-44572 GCA_035629025.1 Stenotrophomonas sp. | reverse complement strand
TGGCGCCTTCGGCGGCGGCCTTGCTCACGCGGGTCTTGCGCACGCGCTTTTCGACGGGGGCGTCAACGCTCCCGGTTTCGGAAGAAGTGTTCTCGGACAAGTGCTTGATTCCTCGCTAAGAGATGCGAGCGCCCGGCAGGGGCGAACTGTGGGTGGTCGGGGAGACTGGAGAGAGTTTCCAGCGGGGTGCGGCGCACGCGGGGCGGCCGGATGGACTGACGTTAACACCGCCCAAGCGCGGGGCGCAAGCGGCTTGCTGCCGCGCGGTTCAAGTGCCGGCAGGCTCCGCCCGGCGAGGCGGGCGGAGCGTGGTGCCTCAGGCGACGGTGCCGCCCAGGGTCTTGTCGATCATCTGCGTCAGCTGGCCCTTGCCAACCGCGCCGATCTGCGAGGCCTGGACCTCGCCGTCCTTGAACAGCAACAGCATCGGGATCGAACGCACGTGATACTTCACCGCCAGGGCGCGGTTCTCGTCCACGTTGACCTTGGCGATCTTCAGCTTGCCGTCGTAGGTGCTGGCCAGCTCGTCGAGCACCGGCGCGATCATCTTGCAGGGGCCACACCATTCGGCCCAGAAATCCACCAGCACCGGCTCGCCCGACTGCAGGACGGCGTTATCGAAGTCGGCTTCGCCGACGTGTAGAACCTTGTCGCTCACTTTGGTCTCCTGGGAACCCGGGCCGGGCCCAGAACCGGGCCGGCCGCCACATTGCGGTAAACTGGGGCATTGCGCGGCCGAATCAATGCCACTATCTGAAGCCGCGCTGTCCGGTGCAAGGGCCGCAGTGTGCGACGCTGCCGGTATCGATGCAAGCCGCGCCCGGCCTACTGCTGGCGCCTCAAGAAGATGGAATGATGAGCGATAAACCGCTGACAGATTTGACTTTTTCCTCGTTTGACCTGCATCCAGCGCTGCTCGCCGGGCTGGAAGGCGCAGGATTCACCCGTTGCACTCCCATCCAGGCCCTGACCCTGCCGGTAGCCCTTGCCGGACGCGACGTCGCGGGCCAGGCCCAGACCGGCACCGGCAAGACCCTGGCGTTCCTGGTCGCGGTGATCAACCGCCTGCTGATCCGCCCGGCCCTGGCCGACCGCAAGCCGGAAGACCCGCGCGCGCTGATCCTGGCCCCAACCCGCGAACTGGCGATCCAGATCCACAAGGACGCGGTGAAGTTCGGTGCCGACCTCGGCCTGCGCTTCGCCCTGGTCTACGGCGGCGTGGACTACGACAAGCAGCGCGAGCTGCTGCAGAAGGGCGTGGACGTGATCATCGCCACCCCGGGCCGGCTGATCGACTACGTAAAGCAGCACAAGGTCGTGTCCCTGCATGCCTGCGAAATCTGCGTGCTGGACGAAGCCGACCGCATGTTCGACCTCGGCTTCATCAAGGACATCCGCTTCCTGCTGCGGCGCATGCCCGAGCGCGGCACCCGGCAGACGCTGCTGTTCAGCGCCACCCTCAGCCACCGCGTGCTGGAGCTGGCCTACGAGCACATGAACGAGCCGGAGAAGCTGGTCGTCGAGACCGAGAGCATCACCGCCGCGCGCGTGCGCCAGCGCATCTATTTCCCTTCCGACGAGGAGAAGATTCCGCTGCTGCTGGGCCTGCTGTCGCGCGGCGAGGGTGCGCGGACCATGGTCTTCGTCAATACCAAGGCCTTCGTCGAGCGCGTGGCGCGCTCGCTGGAACGTGCCGGCTACCGCGTCGGCGTGTTGTCCGGCGACGTGCCGCAGAAGAAGCGCGAGACCCTGCTCAACCGCTTCCAGAAGGGCCAGCTGGAAATCCTGGTCGCCACCGACGTGGCCGCGCGCGGCCTGCATATCGACGGTGTCAATTACGTCTATAACTACGACCTGCCGTTTGATGCCGAGGACTACGTCCACCGCATCGGCCGCACCGCGCGCCTGGGCGCGGAGGGCGACGCGATCAGTTTCGCCTGCGAGCGCTATGCGATCAGCCTGCCGGACATCGAGAGCTACATCGAGCAGAAGATCCCGGTCGAAGCGGTCACCCGCGAACTGCTGACCCCGCTGCCGCGCGCAGTGCGCGAGCCGGTGGCGGGCGAGGATGAGGGCGAGAACGAAAGCGTCGGCGAAATCTTTCGCGAGGCTCGCGAGGCCCGCGCCGCCGAGGAACAGCGCCGCGGTGGCGGGCGTTCGGGTAGCAGCCGCAGCGGCGGCCCCGGTGCCGGCCGTGGCCGTGGCGAGCGCCGCGAAGGTGGCGAACTGGGTGCCGACGGCAAGCCGCGCCGCCCGCGCAAGCCGCGCGTCGAAGGTGAGGCCGCCGCAGGTAGCGCTAGCGCCGCCAAGCCGGCCGAGGCACCGCATGCGCCGGCCACCGCCGTGACTGGCGTGGAAGGTGAGGCCGAGCGTACGCGCAAGCGTCGCCGCCGCCGTCGTGGCAAGCCGCTGGATGGCGCCGCCGCCGAGGCCGCCACGACCACGGCCGCGCCGCCCGCACCGCGCAAGCCGATCCAGGTCGTGGCGAACAAGCCGGCCGCCGCGTCGAACGATTCGTTCCTGACCCGGCTCGGCCGCAAGCTGCGCTCGCTGGTCTCCGGTTGAGGCCGGGGGACGGACGCAGCGGTTGGGGCGATTGCCGGCGATGCATTCGGTGATCGCTCCGGCATAATTGCTGAATGACCGTCCTGCGCTTCGACAACGTCAGCAAGCAATACGCCGGTGGCCACCAGGCGCTGATCGACGTGAGTTTCGACGTCGCCGCCGGTGAGATGCTGTTCGTCACCGGCCATTCGGGCGCGGGCAAGAGCACGCTGCTCAAGCTGATCCACCTGAGCGAGCGGCCCAGCCGTGGCGCGGTGATCTTCGGCGAACGCAACCTGCTCAAGGTGCGCGGCGGGCGCATCCCGCTGCACCGCCGCGAGGTCGGTGCGGTGCACCAGGATCACCGCCTGCTCAACGACCGCAGCATTGCCGAGAACGTGGCGCTGCCGCTGATCCTGCGCGGCACCCGCCGCGCCGAGATCGGCAAGCGCGTGCGCTCGGCGCTGGAACGCATCGGCCTGGCCCACCGCGAGAAGGCGCTGCCTTCGCAGCTGTCGGCGGGCGAGCAACAGCGTGTGGGCATTGCCCGCGCCATCGTGTCCGAACCGCGCCTGCTGGTGGCCGACGAACCCACCGGCAACCTCGATCCCACGCTCGCCGCCGAGATCATGCAGCTGTTCGCCGAGCTGCCCGAGCGCGGCACCAGCGTGCTGGTGGTCAGCCACGACCTGGCCTTGCTCAAGCAGATGCGCAAACGCGTGCTGGTGCTCGACCATGGTCGCCTGGTCGATGACATTTCGCCGCAGGACCTGGCCGAATGAACAACACGATCCAGCCTGCCGCGCCGTCGCGCCTGTCGGTGTGGTTCGACCATCACGTGCACAGCATCGCCTTCAGCCTCGGGCGCGCGCTGCGCAAGCCGTGGGCGACGCTGCTGACGATAATGGTGATGGCGCTGGCCCTGGGCCTGCCGCTCGGCTTGTCCATCGCGCTGGACAACCTGCGCCACCTCGCCGGCAGCGTGCAGCAGACGCGCGATATCAATGTCTTCCTCAAGCACGACGTGGACGCGGCCGGCGCCGATGCACTGGCCGGGCAGTGGCGCGATCGCGCCGATGTCGGCGCCGTCGTGGTGCGCACGCCGGCGCAGGGCCTGGCCGAACTGCGCGAGAACGCGCACCTGGACGAGGCCATCGAGGCGCTGGGCGACAACCCGCTGCCGGCGCTGCTGATCGTCACCCCGGCCGCCGGCAGCGACGATGCGCGCCTGGCGCAATCGCTGCAGGCCACGCCACAGGTCGAACTGGTGCAGCACGACGCGGTGTGGCGCAAGCGTCTGGACAACTGGCTGCACTTCGGCGAGCGCCTGGTGCAGGTGCTGTCAGTGCTGCTGGGCCTGGGCGCGGTGCTGGTGGTCGGCAACACGGTGCGCCTGGATATCCAGGGACGGCGCGAGGAAATCGGCGTGCTGCAACTGCTGGGCGCCAGTGACGGCTTCATCCGCCGGCCTTTCCTGTACATGGGCGCGTGGTATGGCCTGGGCGCCGGCGTGGTCGCGCTGGCCCTGCTCGGTGCCGCGGGCATGGCCCTGCGCGCGCCGCTGGCCGCGCTGGCCGACAGCTATGGCAGCCAGTTCACCCTGCACGGGCTGGACCTGTTGCATGGCGCCGGCGTGCTGGTGGGCACGGTACTGGTGGGTTGGCTGGGCGCCTGGCTGGTGACCGGACACTTCCTGCGTCAGACTCGCCCGACCGAGACCTGAGGCCCGCATGCGCAACCACGAGCTCAAGCACCTGATCAGCGATGCGCCGCGCGTGATGGTCGTCGATGGTTCCAAACTGGTCCGCAAGCTCATTGCCGACGTGCTCAAGCGCGAGCTGCCGGCGGTCGAGGTAGTGGGTTGCGCCAGCATTGCCGAGGCACGCGAAGCGCTGGCCGCCGGCGCGGTGAACCTGGTCACTACCTCGCTGTCGCTGCCTGACGGTGACGGCCTGGCGCTGGCGCGCAGTGTGCGCGAAGCCGCTGGCCAGGCCTATGTGCCGGTGATCGTCGTGTCCGGGGATGCGCAACAGCACCTGGTCGAGCGCCGCTTTACCGAATACGTCACGGACTACTTCGACAAGTCGCTGGGCCACGAAGCCCTGGCCACCTTCATCCGCGGCTATGTGCAGCCCGAGCCGGTGCGTGGCGCCACCGTGCTGTACATCGAGGACAGCCGCGTGGTGGCCGAGGCAACCAAGCGCATGCTCGAGCGCCAGCAGCTCAAGGTGCTGCACGTGATCACCGCCGAGGAGGCGTTCTCGCTGCTCACTGCCGAGTCGCTGGGCCGCACCGAACGCCGCGTGGATCTGGTGCTGACCGACGTCACCTTGAAGGGCGAGTTGAACGGCCGTGACGTGGTCCAGCGCATCCGCGTGGATTTCGACTACGGCAAGCGCCGCCTGCCGGTGCTGGTGATGACCGGCGACAGCAATCCGTACAACCAGTCCGAACTGCTGCGCGCCGGCGCCAACGATCTGGTGCAGAAGCCGATCGAGGAACGCCTGCTGGTGACCAAGGTGTTGTTCCAGCTGCGGCTGGCCCGTCTCGATGACCAGGTCGTGATGTTGTGACCGAAGCAGGGCCGCCGCACATCCAACTGGAGCCGTCGTGGAAGGAGCGGGTGGGCGAGTGGCTGTTGCGCCCGGAGATGCGCGAGCTGTCGGCGTTCCTGCGCCAGCGCAAGGCTGCCGGTGCGCAGGTCTTCCCGCCGGGCCCGCAGATTTTCGCCGCCTTCGATGCCACGCCGTTCGAGCAGGTCAAGGTGGTCATCCTCGGCCAGGACCCCTACCACGGCCAGGGTCAGGCGCACGGGCTGTGTTTTTCGGTGCAGCCTGGCGTGCCGGTACCGCCGTCGCTGCTGAACATCTACAAGGAAATCGAGGACGACCTCGGCCTGCCGCGGGCCAACCATGGCTGCCTGCTGCCGTGGGCGCAGCGCGGCGTGCTGCTGCTCAATGCGGTGCTCACCGTCGAGGAAGGCCGTGCCGGCGCGCACCAGGGCAAGGGCTGGGAAGGCTTCACCGACCACGTGGTGGACGTGCTCAACCGCGAGCGCGAGGGTCTGGTGTTCCTGTTGTGGGGCAGCTACGCGCAGGCCAAGGGCAAGGTCATCGACCCGCGCCGGCACCGGGTGCTCAAGGCCCCGCATCCTTCGCCGCTGTCGGCGCACCGGGGCTTCCTCGGCTGCCGGCATTTCTCCGCGGCCAATGAGTACCTGCAGCGCCGCGGCAGCGGCGCGGTGGACTGGCGGCTGCCACCGCTGTCGGCATTCTCGGCGGCCTTGCCGGACGCCTGAACTTCGGCCGGCAGTGGCGGTCTGACCCATGCCCGCGGCGCTGCCCACACCGGCCTCACCTGGCCTGAACCCCGCCTCCGTAGAATCGACGGGTTGAAAACGTTCCCGCAAGCTCCATGTGAGCCATGTGCTTGATTTTCAAGGAATGCACGTTGAAACAATGCTGAGATATTTCATGCGTTCGTTTCATCAGTGCAACACTGCGGAACTTCCCATGCCTTTAGCAGTCCAAGAATCCGACTGCTAAGATGAGGTCCTATGAGCCAGAACACCTCTACTGCCCTTGTGGCAAACAATCTCCCGATCCCCAGCGCGCTCGGCTCGCTGGAAGCCTATATCGGTGCCGTGCACCAGATTCCGGTGCTTTCGGTCGAGGACGAGCAGGCGCTGGCACGCCGCTACCGCGATGAGGAAGACCTGGACGCGGCGCGCGAGCTGGTGCATTCGCACCTGCGCTTCGTGGTCCATGTGGCGCGCGGCTATAACGGCTACGGCCTGCAACTGGGCGACCTGATCCAGGAAGGCAACATCGGCCTGATGAAGGCGGTCAAGCGCTTCGACCCGGACATGGGCGTGCGCCTGGTCAGCTTCGCCGTGCACTGGATCCGTGCCGAGATGCACGAGTTCATTCTGAAGAACTGGCGCATCGTCAAGGTCGCCACGACCAAGGCGCAGCGCAAGCTGTTCTTCAACCTGCGCAAGTCCAAGACCCGCCTGGGCTGGCTCAATGCGGCCGAAGTCAGCGCCGTGGCCAAGGACCTCAACGTGTCCGAGCGCGAAGTGCTGGAGATGGAGTCGCGCCTGTCCGGCCGCGATATCGGCTTCGATGCTTCGGCGGACGACGATGACGACCACGCGCCGCCGTCGCCGGCGAACTACCTGGTCGCCAACGACGAGGACCCGTCGCAGGCGTACGAGCGCAACGACAGCGCCGACAACCAGCTGCAGCTGCTGCGCGAAGGCCTGGCCAATCTCGACCAGCGTTCGCGCGACATCATCCGCCGCCGCTGGCTGGATTCGGAATCCAAGGTGACGCTGCAGGAGCTGGCCGACGAGTACGGTGTGTCGGCCGAGCGCATCCGCCAGATCGAGGCGAACGCGCTGAAGAAGATGAAGGCGCTGTTCGTCGCCTGAGCGACGGCCATCGCCGTCTGAACGCCAAGCCGCCTTCGGGCGGCTTGTGCGTTTCAGGGCCAGCTTCGCGGGTCCTCTTCGATGGGCGCGTCGGGTTCGCCGAAGATGATCCGCGCCGCGCGCTGGTAGCTCCAGTACGCCATGGCCCAGTTCACCAACACCACGAAACGGTTGCGGAAGCCGATCAGGAACCAGACGTGGGCGGCCAGCCAGAACCACCACGCCAGCAGGCCGGACAACTTGAGCTTGCCGAGGTGGACGATGGCCGCCTTGCGGCCGATCGTGGCCAGGTTGCCATTGTCCTTGTAGACGAATGCCGGTGCGTCCTGTCCACGTAGCCGGCAGTGCAGGGCGTGGGCGATGTGCTTGCCCATCTGCTTGGCGGCCGGCGCCACGCCGGGCACGGGCTGGCCGTCGGCGCGGCGCACCGCGGCCAGGTCGCCGCCCACGAAGATTTCCGGATGCCCCGGCACGCTGAGGTCCCCTGAGACCTGCACGCGGCCCGCGCGGTCGCAAGGCACGCCCAGTGCCGCGCCCAGTGGCGAGGCGGCCACACCGGCCGCCCATACCACGGTGCGCGCCGGTACCCACTGCTGGCCAAGCTGGAAGCCGCCCTCGTCGATATGCGTGACCGGCGTACCGGTAAGCACTTCCACCCCGAGTCGTTCGAGATGCTGCTGCGCCTTGGTGGTGAGATCGGGTGGAAACGAGGGCAGCACGCGCGGGCCGGCCTCGATCAGGCGCACCCGCGCCAGGCGCGGATCGATGTGGCGGAACTCGTTCTTGAGCGTGTGCTGCGCGATCTCGGCCAGGGTGCCGGCCAGTTCGACGCCGGTCGGGCCGCCACCGACGATGGCGAAGCTCAGCCATGCGGCGGCGGCTTGCGGGTCGGTCTCGGCTTCGGCGCGCTCGAAGGCCATCAACAGCTTGCGCCGCAATCGCACCGCGTCATCCAGGGTCTTCAGGCCCGGCGCATGCCGGGCCCACTGGTCGTTGCCGAAATAGGCGTGGGCCGCGCCACTGGCCAGCAGCAGGTAGTCGTAGTCGAGTTGCGTGCCATCGCCCAGGCGCACGCAACGCTGTGCCGGTTCCAGGGCGACCACGTCGCCCAGGCGCACTTCCACGTTGCGCTGGTGGCGCAGGATGTGGCGCAGCGGCGCGGCGATGTCTGGCGCCGACAGCCCCGCGGTCGCCACCTGGTACAGCAGCGGCTGGAACAGATGATGGTTGTGGCGATCCACCAGGGTGATGCGCAGCGGCGCATCGGCCAGGGCGCGCGTGGCCCACAGTCCGGCAAAGCCGCCGCCGACGACCAGCAGGTGTGGCAGGCGCTCGGTCATTGCGCGCTCCGCGGCTGCGGGCAGGGGACGCTCGAAGAGCAGGGGCTGACAAGCGGCAGGGGCATGCAGGCCTCTCGGCGTGGGAGTTCAAGGGTCAGCCTAACGTCAGCGGCGGCAACGGCTTGTAAGGACGCGCGGCGGCCGCGTTGCGATCGGGCATGATGGCGCCAGTTCACTGCCAGGGATCGCCATGAACGCCATTGTCCAACCGCCACCGTTGCCACCCCGACTACCCGCGTCCGGCCTGCCGCCCTCGCGGCGATGGCTCGGCTTGCCGCGCTGGCTGTGGGCGCTGATCGCGGCCTGCGTGTTGATGTTTGCCTTGCTCGGCGCGCTGCTTGCCTGGGGCGTGGGCATGGGCTGGGAGCTGTTTGCCGGGCAGGCGCAGCAGGCGTTGCAAGCGCAGCCGGCGGTGCGCGAACACATCGGGACCATCCGCGACATGCACGTGGACCTGGTGGCGACCGGGGTCGCGCCGGGCGCGGAGGAATTCGTCTTCCGCCTCGACGGTGAGCGCGGCGATGGCCGTGTCAGCGCGAACTTTGTTTCCATGGGCGCCGAGCGCGAGATCATCACCTATGGCGTGCTGACCCTGGCCGATGGCCGGCGTTTCGAGTTGCAGGATCAGTCCGCAGAGCAAGCCGACGCATGCGTGGACGATGACTGCGCCGATGAACCGGCCGATGACACGAGCGAAGACACCGCCCACACCCCGCTGGAGGACGCATGATCGAGCACCCGGAAAAACGCATCGCCTTGCTGATCGATGCCGACAATGCCCCCGCCTCGAAGATTGAACTGATCCTGCCGGAGGTCGCCCGCTACGGCGTGGCCAACGTGCGCCGCGCCTACGGCAACTGGAAGAGCCCGCACCTGAAAGGCTGGGAGGCGGTGCTGCATACCTACGCCATCCGCCCGATGCAGCAGTTCGCCTACAGCAGCGGCAAGAATGCCTCGGACATGGCGATGGTCATCGACGCGATGGACCTGCTGTACGCGCGCAACCTGGATGGCTTTGCGATTGTCTCCAGCGACGCCGATTTCACCCCGCTGGTGATGCGCCTGCTCACCGATGGCATGAAGGTTTACGGCTTCGGCGAGAAGAAGACACCGGAAGCCTTCGTCAACGCCTGCTCGAAGTTCACCTACCTCGAAGCGCTGGGCGCGGCCACCGCCAATGAAGGCGCCGGCACCACCGCGCGCAAGGACGCCAAGGAACTGCGCAACGACGTGCGCCTGGTGCAGCTGCTGCGCAGCGCGGTGGATTCGGCCAGCGATGATGATGGCTGGGCGCATCTGGGCGCGGTGGGCAAGCAGGTCGCCAACCAGGCTTCGTTCGATTCGCGCAACTATGGCTACCGCAAGCTCAGCGATCTGATTCGCGCGACCGACCTGTTCGACCTGCGCCAGGTGGACCAGGTGATCTGGGTGCGCGACAAGCCCAAAGGCAACAGTGGTGGCAAAAGTGGCGGCAAGACCGCCGCCAAGGCAGTACCGCCAGCGTCGTAGCGAAGGCCGCGGTCAATACAGATCCATCGGGTCCACATCCAGCGACCAGCGCACGCGGCGCGCCGACGGCAGCGCGTGGATCGCCGGCACCAGCACATCGAGCAGGTGATGCAGCTGCTGGCGCTGCGCGGCCGATAGCAGCAACTGGCTGCGCTGGAAGCCGGCGCGCCGCGGCATCGGCGCCGGCATCGGGCCGAAGCGGTCGACCTGGCCCACTTCCGGCGCCAGCCGCCGCACTTCATCGAGGAACCCGTTGGCCGCCTGCGCGTCCTTGGCCTCGGCGCGCAGCAGCGCCATGTGCGCGAACGGTGGGAAGCCTGCCGCGTCGCGCTGCTGCAACTCGGCGTGGGCAAAGGCGTGGTAGCCGCCGCTGACCAGGGTTTGCAGCAGCGGGTGCCCGGGGTGATGGGTTTGCAGCCACACTTCGCCCGCACGCGTGGCGCGACCGGCGCGCCCGGCGACCTGGATCAGCAACTGCGCGAGTTTCTCGCTGGCGCGAAAGTCGGCCGAAAACAGGCCCTCATCGATGCCCACCACCACCACCAGGCTCAGCTGCGGCAGGTCGTGGCCCTTGGCCAGGATCTGCGTGCCGACGAGGATGCCAGGCTGTTCGCCCAGTTGCGCCAGCTGCGTTTCCAGTGCGTCGCGGCGCTGCGTGGTGCCACGGTCGAAGCGCAGCACGGGGAAGTTGGCGAAGGCTTCGGCCAGACGCGCTTCCAGCCGTTCGGTGCCCACGCCCTGCGGTTGCAAGGCGAGGCTGGCGCAGTCCGGGCAGGCCAGCGGCACCGGCTGCCGCGCGCCGCAGTGATGGCATTGCAGGCGGCGCCCGCCCGCGTGCACCGTCATTGGTGTGCGATGTTCGGGCGTGCTGCAGCGCTTGCAGGCCGCGGTCCAGCCACAGTCGTGGCACAGCAAGGCTGGCGCATAGCCGCGGCGGTTCTTGAACACCAGCACCTGGCCACCGGCGCCCAGATGCTGGCCGATGCCGGCCAGGACCTCGGTGGACAGGCCGTCCTGCAGCAGGCGCTTGCGCATGTCGAGGATGCGCACGCGCGGCGGCCGCGCCTCGCCGGCGCGTTGCGGCAGGCGCAGCAGCGCGTAGCGCCCGGCCTGTGCGTTGTGCAGCGATTCCAGGGATGGCGTGGCGCTGCCCAGGATGACCGGCACGCCCAGCGCCTTGCCGCGCACCAGGGCGAAATCGCGCGCGTGGTAGCGGATGCCGTCCTGCTGCTTGTAGCTGCCGTCATGCTCTTCATCGACCACGATCAGGCCTGCGTTGGGCAGCGGCGTGAACACCGCCGAGCGCGTGCCCACCACCAGCTGCGCCTGCCCGCGGTACGCGGCTGCCCATACGCGCGCGCGTTCGCCATCGGACAGGCCCGAGTGCAGGGCATGCACCGGCACGTTGAGGCGTGCGCGGAAGCGCGCCAGTGTCTGTGGGGTCAGGCCGATCTCCGGCACCAGCACCAGCGCCTGCCGGCCCTGCGCCAGGCAATGCGCAATCGCCTGCAGATAGACCTCGGTCTTGCCGCTGCCGGTAACGCCATCGAGCAGGAAGGGTGCGAAGCCGTCACTGCCGCGCACTGCGTCCACCGCTGCCTGCTGCGCCGCATTGAGCGTCGGGCCAGCTGCGGCCCCCTGTGCGGTGGCGGCGGCGCTTGCGGGCGCGGCCTCCAACGCAACGCGCTCGACCAGCCCACGCTTGCCCAGCGCGCGCGCCGCGGTGCGCCACTCGTCCATCGCCAGATCGAGGCGATCTTCCGCCAGCGGCAGCTCTGCCAGCAGTGCCGCCAGTCGCGCCGTACGGGTACCGGTTCGCAGGCCTGGCGCGGCGGTGCGCCCGGCTTCGGTCAGCGCCCAGCCCCAGCTGCGCGTGTCGGCCAGGGCTTCGCCACGGCGCAGCGGGCCGGGCAGAGCCGTGGCGATGACCTCGCCCAGCGGCGCATGGGTATAGCGCGCCAGCCACTGCAGCGACTGCGCCAGCTCGCCATGGATCAGGGCGCTGGCGTCCAGCCATTCGGCGGCCTCGCGCAGGGCGGGGACGGCGGCCGGGTCGGCCTGACCCAGCGAGGCGACCACGCCGACCAGTTCGCGGTTGCCGAACGGCACGCGCACGCGCCGGCCCACGTCCTCCGGGATGGGGGGCACGGCGGCCGGAGGCAGGTAGTCGAACAGCTGTGGCAGCGGCACCGGCAGGGCGATGCGCAGGGTGGCGAGCGGGGCGGGCATGGCCGTTCAGTCTAGCCCGGCGAGGGGCCTCGCTGGCCCCGGGACTTGGCTCGCGTTCCTGTGACCGGTGTCGATAAACCGAGTGTAAATAAGCGCGGCGCTTAGGGTTTCAGCCTTATCCACACGAGCTGTGGATAAAGCTGTGAGTTTCCCCCTTGCTCCACGCGGTGAAGGCGTCATCACAGGGCGCTGCGGCCCCTTGGACAAAAAATCGCCACATTAATATTCGCCATTAAATTCAATAACTTGATCGTGAAACACACTTGAAATATGCCAGTTGCAAGTCGGCTCGCCAGCAAGGCCGCGCTTCGCGTTGCGCTGTGCACAACCGCCGCGGTAGCTGTCTGCGCGGAGCGCAAGCGAGGCTGGCTGTCAAGCGCGCCTAAGCGATGCCCCCTCGCTATCATGCCGCGATGACGGAGTACCCATGACTGCCCGGCCCGCCGATGAAAACGCGGCCTCGCCCACCGCCCTTTCCGCTTTCCTGAAAGGTGTGGAACGCCGGGCCCTGGTGCTGGCCAGCCTGCAATGCGGCGACCCGGACGCCGCCAACGGCGCGCTTGCCGCCGCCTTCCGTGCCTTCCAGGGCCGCGCTGGCGAGTGGCCATTGGCGGCCTGGCCCAACCGCTTCTGGGCCCTGCTCGCGGCCACACCGGCCTTGCGCGAACCGAGCCGCGCACCGCAGTGGCCGCCGGGCCTGGCGGCGTTGGCGCCACTGGCCGCCGAGGACCGTCTGGCCTTGTTGCTGCGCATTGTCGTGGGCTTGGACGAAGGCGCCGCCGCCGATGTGCTGGGTGTGGCCGAGGCTGATTACAGGCGGGCCCTGGCACGGGCCTGCCCACGTGACGCCGCCGGCCACGCGGATGCCGAAGGCTGGCGTGCGCTGGCCGAAGCCGCGCAACGGCAATTGCGCGAGTTGCCGGCGCCCACGCGCTCGTACTACGACGAATCCAATGAGCCTGCGGTGCGCCCGGCGGCGGTCGCTGCGCCGGTGCGCGCCGCGGCCGCCCCGCGCGCGCGTTCCCGCAATCGGCGGCCGCGTTGGTTGCTGCCGGCGCTGCTGGTGTTGGTGGCGTTGTTGGCGCTCGGCTGGTGGGCCTGGCACCGCCCCTCGGTAACGCTGCCGCCGGAACCGGTGAGCCTGGCACCGGATGGCGTGCTTCACGTCACTGATGCCGCGCCGGTGCTGGTCGAGGAACTGCCGGCGGAGGAACTGGATACGCAGGCCGCCGTGGCCGCGGGCGACCCGGCAGACGCCGCGATGTTGGCCGACCCGGACCTGGCACTGGCTCGCCAGGCAGACTTCTACGCCTGGTTCGCGGCCGGTGGCCCGGTGCCTGCCGATGAATCAGAGCCGCGGCCGACGGCCCCGGACATGGCTGCCGCTGGTCTGGAGACGGTGACCGATGAGGAGTAAGTGTTCGCGCGCGTCGGCGCCGTTGTTGCTTGCCCTGTGCGCCATGTCCGGCAGCCTCGTTGCGCAGACGCTGCCCGCGCCGCTGGATGAAACCACGGGCGCGCCGGTCACCGTCGTGGCCTCGGTTCCCGCGCTGGAAGCACCCAAGCCCTGGAACCAGCTGGACGCCGCCGCGCGTGACGACGTGCGCGCCCGCTACGCGGCCTGGCAAGCGCTGACCTCGACCGAGCGCGAACGCATCCGCCAGGCCCAGGCGCGGGTGGCAAGCCTGCCGGCCGATCAGCAGCGCGCGCTGCGCACCCGCTTTGACAGCATGGACCGCCTGCACCGTGACGGCTGGCGACTGGGCGCGCAGGTCGGCCGCCACTATCCGGCCTTGCAGGCGTTGTTTGGCTTCGTCCCGGCTGAGCAGCGCGCGCAGGCGCTGGCGTTGCTGCAGGCGCTCGACGACACCCAGCTGGCGCAACTGGCGGTGATCTCCCAGCGCAGCGCGCCGCAGGATCGCCCGGCGCTGCGCAACGAACTGCTCGCCCTGGCTCCGGCCGCGCGCGCGGGCTGGCTGCGCGCGCACCTGGCGCGCTGACGCGCTGTCCGTCTAGATTCGCGCGATGCTGGTGATGGCCAGCATCACCGCGGCCATGATCACCACGGTGAAGTAGAACCCGCCGATCAGGCTGTACTTGACCACGGTCGCCAACCAGGACTGGCGGTACACGCGCCGCTGCATCAGCAGCAGGTAGGCGGACATCCACAACACCAGCACGAGCTGCAGCAGGCCGATCAGCGCCCCCGGCCACGCACCAAGCGGTGCCAGCGCCTGGCCGAGCAGCATCAGCAGCAGCACGGCCAGCAGATCCAGCAGCAGGAAGGCATGGCTGTACAGCGCCACCACCAGGTGTTCGAGATAACCGCGCGGGCTCAACAGGTAGAACACGCGCAGCATCAGCGCAAACAGCGGCACCAGCACGAACAGCGTGGACGGCACCGCGGCGAAGAAGGCGTTGACCAGCCGCTGCGGGTCTTCCTGCAAGCGCGGCAGGTTGTTGTTGATGCGCTTGGACTGCTCGTCGACCCAGCGGTCGGCGAAGTCGGGCATCGGGCTTTCAAACGGGGTGGACTGGCCGAGGTCGGCATCGGCCTTGCTGGCAGCAAAGGCTGCCTCCGGCGCCGCGCTGGCCGGCGCGCCCAGCGCCTTGAGCCGGCGCTGCGCCTGCTTGTCGATATTGGCGATGCCGGCGTCGAAGCCGGCGCGCGCGCCGGGAATCTGCGCGGGCATCTGCGCGCGGGCTTCGGTCATCGCGCCGATCAGGCGCTTGCGCAGCGCTTCCACTTCCTCGGGCGTGCGCGCCTGGGCGAAGTCACTGCGCACCTGCGCGGTGGCCTGGTTGCGCGCATCGTTGTCCTTGGCGTCCGAATCGATGTGCACGGCCAGCTTGGCAACGAAGAAGGTGATCAGGCTCAGCACCACGAACAGGCGCAGCGGCGGGATGTAGCGCACGCGCTTGCCTTCCAGGTAGGCATTGGCCAGGCGGCCGGGCACCAGCAGGTCACGCAAGGTGCGGAAGATGCGCCCGTCCAGGTGCCAGAACGACTCGAACACCTCTTCCACTGCATGCGCGAAGCTGCGCACCGGGTTATGCGCGCTCTGTCCGCAGGCGTGGCAGTACAGCCCCTGCAACGCGGTCTGGCAGTTCTCACAAGCACTGGGCACTGCGTGGGTTGCACTCATCGTCATGGGCGGGCAGGGAAGGCGCGGGTAAGATACCGGTCCTGCACGGCCCGGTGCCAGACGCCCACCCCGGCGCGGCCGCAGTACGTGCCCCTCAGCCTGTCCATGTCCGTTTCCGTTACGCCGCCGCGCTTCGGTGCCGAAGTGCGCGCCACCTTCCTGCTTGCCCTGCCGCTGGTGCTGGGTCACGTCTCCACCGGCCTGGTTGGTTTTGTCGACAACGTCATCGCCGGTCACCACCACACCGATACGCTGGCCGCGGTCACCATCGGCACGGCGCTGCTGTGGCTGCCGATGCTGGTGCCGATCGGCACGCTGATCTCGCTGACCGCCTCGGTGTCGCAGCTGCATGGTGCAGGGCGCGATAAGGAGATCGGCCCGCTGTTCCGCCAGGCGCTGTGGCTGGCACTGGCGCTGGGGCTGATCATGTTCGCCTTCCTCAGCGTGGTGCCGCCGCTGCTGCCGGCGTTCGGCATCGCCGCGGACATCGTGCCCGGCGCCACCGCGTTCCTGCATGCGGTGCGCTGGGGCGGGCCGGCGCTGACGCTGTTCTTCTGCATGCGCTACCTCAGCGAGGGCATGCACTGGACGCTGCCGACGATGCTGCTGGGTTTCGGCGGCCTGCTGGTGCTGGCGCCGCTGGGCTATGCGCTGACCTACGGCCGTTTCGGTTTTTCCGAACATGGCGCGCAAGGTTTGGGCATCGCCTCGGCAACGATGATGTGGTTGCAGGCCAGCGCGTTTGCCATCTACCTGTGGCGCTCCCGGCGCTTTGCGCGGCTGCAGCTGTTCGCGCACCTGGAGGGCCCGCGCTGGCGCGCCATTGGCGACCTGCTGCGCACCGGCCTGCCGATCGGCATCACCGTGCTGATGGAAGGCGGCTTGTTCATCGTGACCGCGCTGCTGATTGGCCGCCTCGGCGCCACCGAGGCCGCCGCGCACCAGATCGCCATCAACGTCGCGCAGCTGTGCTTCATGATCCCGATGGGCGTGGCCGAGGCCACCACGGTGCGCGTGGGTCATGCGGTGGGCCGCGGCGATGGCCTGGGCGTGCGCCGCGCGGCATGGGCGGGCTACGCCATCGTGCTTGCCACGCAGGCGCTGTCGGCGAGCGTGCTGCTGCTGGGCCATGACGCCATCGTTGGCGTGTACACCAACGACCTGGCGGTCGCCGCGCTGGCCTCCACCCTGCTGCTGTATGCGGCCACCTTCCAGTTCCCCGACGGCATCCAGGTGCTGTCGGCTGGCGCGCTGCGCGGCTTGAAGGACACCCGCGTGCCGATGTTCCTGGCGATGTTCTCGTACTGGGGCCTGGGCATGCCGCTGGGCGCCGGGCTCGGCCTGGGTCTGGGCTGGGGACCGCAGGGCATGTGGATCGGCCTGATCCTGGGCCTGACCGCCGCGGCGGTGCTGATGGGCCTGCGCTTCCGCGCCAGCAGCCGGCGCCCGTTGCCCGGGATCATGCGTTAGTCCCCCTGACTTTTTGCGGATGCCGGCGCACGGGGCTGCGGGTATGCTGGGATCCGTGGCAGAAGGCGCTGCCCTTTTTGGAGCTTTTCCATGAACCAACCTGTGCGTCGCGGTCCGGTAGCCCAGTTCTTCGTCGGGCTGTGGGACGTGATGAATTTCACCCGTCGGTTGATCCTCAACCTGGTGTTCTTCGGCTTGCTGCTGCTCTTCGTGATGCTGTTTGTCGCGGTGATGGCGCGTGGCAACGGGGTCAAGCCCTTGCTCGACCGCACCACGCTGGTGATCGCGCCGGAAGGGCGGCTGGTTGAACAGTTCAGTGCCGACCCGGTCAGTCGCGCGCTGGCGCGCGCGGTGGGCGACAAGGGTGCCGGTGAGATCCAGCTGCGCGACCTGCTGCGCGCGATTGACGAAGCGCGCCAGGACAAGCACATCGAGCGCGTGCTGCTCGACCTGGGCAAGCTGCAGCCGGCGGGCTTTGCCTCCACGCGCGAAGTGGCCGCGGCGCTGCAGCAGCTGCGCGCTTCCGGCAAGCAGGTGGTGGCCTTCAGCGAGAACCTGAGCCAGTGGCAATACCTGCTCGCCGCGCAGGCCAACGAGGTCTACCTCGACCCGATGGGCAGCCTGGTGCTCGAAGGCCTGGGTCGCTATCGCCAGTACTTCCGCACCGGCCTGCAGGACAAGCTCGGCGTGGACGTGCACCTGTTCCGCGTGGGCGAGTACAAGTCCGCCGCCGAGCCGTACATCCTCGACGCGGCCTCGGCCGACGCCAAGGAAGCCGACCTGTTCTGGATGAACGATGTGTGGCAGCGCTACTTGGCTGACATCGCCAGCGCGCGCAAGCTCACCCCGCAGCAGCTGGCGGCGGGCATCGATACGCTGCCCGAGGGCGTGGCCGCCGCCGGTGGCGACCTGGCCAAGTTCGCGTTGCAGCAGAAGCTGGTGGACGGGTTGAAGACGCGCGAGGAAGTGGAGCGCCTGCTGACCGAGCGCGGCGTGGCCGACAAGGACAGCGACGAAGGTTTCCGCAACGTCGACCTGGACACCTATCTGGCGCAGCTGGACACGCGGCGTTCGCCGCTGGACGCGCGCCCGCAGGTGGCGGTGGTGGTGGCGGCCGGCGAGATCAGCGGCGGCGAGCAGCCGGCCGGCCGTATCGGCGGCGAGTCGACGGCGGCGCTGCTGCGCGCGGCGCGCGAGGACAAGGAGGTCAAGGCGGTGGTGCTGCGGGTGGATTCGCCCGGCGGCGAGGTGTTTGCTTCCGAGCAGATCCGCCGCGAAGTGGTGGGGCTGCAGGCGGCGGGCAAGCCGGTGGTGGTGTCGATGGGCGACCTGGCGGCGTCGGGTGGCTACTGGATCAGCATGAATGCCGATCGCATCTATGCCGATCCTTCGACGATCAGTGGTTCGATCGGCATCTTCGGCCTGATTCCGAACCTGACGCGCACGCTGGACAAAATCGGCGTGCATACCGATGGCGTGGGCACGACGCGGTTCGCGGGTGCGTTCGACATTTCGCGGCCGATGGACCCGCAGGTGGGGCAGTTGATCCAGTCGGTGATCAACAAGGGTTATGCGGACTTCACGGGCAAGGTGGCGCAGGCGCGCAAGCAGTCGGTGGAGGCGATCGACAGCATCGCGCGCGGCCGGGTGTGGAGTGGTGCGCAGGCCAAGGAACGCGGGCTGGTGGACGAGCTGGGCGGAATGCAGGCGGCGGTGGCCGATGCGGCGTCGCGGGCGAAGCTGGGCAAGGGCAAGTTCCGGGTGCGCTATATCGAGAAGCAGGCGACGCCGTTTGCGCAGTTCATGAGCGGGTTTGCCGGCAGCCGCGCGGGTGCGTGGGCGCTGGGCGAGTCGGGACTGGCGCGGGTGATGCTGGCGCGGACGCTGCCGGAGGTGGATACGCAGTTGCGGTTCGTGGACGACGCCGTGCAGCAGAGTCGTGCGGGTGGGCCGCCGGTGAAGGCCTTGGCTTATTGCTTCTGCGGGTTCTGAAGCGGATTGCGATGCAGGAAAGCGCCGACCTTTGGGTCGGCGTTTTTTTATGGAAGCGGCTGTTTCGCTCTGAAACCGCGCGCTGCTACCGCACTGTAGGAGCGGCTTCAGCCGCGACCGTGATCGGGCAGATGCCGTCTCCGCTCGTCGGGGCTGAAGCCCCTCCTACAACGAAGCTGTGTGAACGAAGCGGTGTGATCGCGGTAAATCCTGTCGAAGCTCGGTCGCTCTTGTCTACTGCGTAGCCGCGTCAATATCCGCGCTCTGCTTTTCCGCAGCGGCAGCGGTAGTGGCCTCTACCGCCCTGGCCTTGTCCAGC
Source organism: Stenotrophomonas sp. (assembly GCA_035629025.1). Taxonomy (GTDB): domain Bacteria; phylum Pseudomonadota; class Gammaproteobacteria; order Xanthomonadales; family Xanthomonadaceae; genus Stenotrophomonas_A. Next base: position 25,591 of record DASPIU010000075.1, on the reverse strand, counting down.
GGCTCCTGGATCGCATCGCGCAACGCAGTCGCCTGTGGCTCGGGACGCTGTTCGGTAGGCGCCGGGGGCGGACGACTGCAGGCAGCGAGGGTGGCCGCTGCCAGGGCGGCAATGGCCAGGCTGAAAGCGGGTTGCAGGCGTGGCTTCATGGTCGTGGCCTCCCGGGAGCGTGGGGGTATCCTAGCGCGGTTCAGTGGGCGCATCGGCGCAACGAATCGCAAGGAGAGGGGCGTGGCACACCAACGATGGCGGCTCGATGGGCAGACGGCCCTGGTGACCGGGGCTAGCGCGGGCATCGGCCTGGCGATCACGCGCGAGCTGCTGCTGCTCGGGGCGGATGTCCTGATGGTGGCGCGCGATGCCGATGCACTGGAAGCGGTGCGCGATGAGTTGCAGGACGAGTTTCCCGAGCGGGTGCTGCACGGACTGTCGGCCGATGTGAGTGACGACGAGGACCGGCGCGCGGTGCTGGACTGGGTCGAGGACCACGCCGATGGGCTGCATCTGCTGATCAACAATGCCGGCGGCAACATCAGCCGCGCCGCGATCGACTACACCGAAGACGAATGGCGCGGCATTTTCGAGACCAACCTGTTCTCGGCATTCGAGCTCTCGCGCTACGCGCACCCCCTGCTGACCCGCTACGCCACCTCGGCCATCGTCAATGTCGGCAGCGTGTCCGGGCTGACGCATGTGCGCAGCGGCGCGCCCTACGGCATGAGCAAGGCGGCGATGCACCAGATGACGCGCAACCTGGCCGCCGAATGGGCCGAGGACGGGGTGCGGGTCAATGCGGTGGCGCCGTGGTACATCCGCACGCGGCGAACCTCCGGGCCGTTGTCTGATCCGGATTACTACGAGCAGGTGATCGAGCGCACGCCGATGCGCCGCATCGGCGAACCGGAGGAAGTGGCGGCGGCGGTGGCCTTTCTGTGCCTGCCCGCGTCCAGCTACGTCACCGGCGAATGCATCGCCGTGGACGGCGGCTTCCTGCGCTACGGGTTCTGAGGCGGATTGCTGGCGGCACCATCGCCGCAGCGGCTGCTGGCGAGCAACTCACGTACACGGGCATAGTCGCGCTGGCGTTCGCTGGCGTGCTCGCCGCTGGCAAAGCGCCAGTGGTTCTCCGCTTCCTGCAGGCGCTGGCGCCAGCGGTCACACAGCTGCGCATCGGCGACCGGCGTGCAGGTGTCAGTGACGACTTCGCAGGCCTCGCCGGCACCGGTACGGGGATTGCCGTCCAGGCCGGTGACCTGCAGCGGCACGCAGTAGCGCGCGCTTTCCAGGTCTTCGCTCAGGTATTGGGTCTGGTCGCGGCGCCGGCAGTCGTACAGCGGGGGTGGCGCAGGCTTTTCCTCGACCGGCGGGGGCGGCGGCTCCTCCTTGCGAACCTGCGCGGCGGGTGCGTTCGTCGCAGGTGCGGCTTCGGCCGTGGCGGGTGCCACCATCGTTGCAGGTGGTGGCGGCAATGGCGCTGCGCGTGGCGCCTGCATGCGTTTGACTTCCTGGCGCACGCCCTTGGGGCAACGCTGGTTTTGCACGGTCAGCGCGCCGGCGGCGTCGGTGCAACGGTAGATCACCACTTCCTGTGCCGGCACCGGCAGGGCGACGCAGGCAAGCGCGCACAGGCCGATGGCCTGCCACGTGGCTCGCAGTAGCGCGTGCAGGCTCATGTGCCGCCGCAGTCCTGTTCCAGGCGCGCGTCGATGCCGCGCTGCTCGCGGTTGAGCTGCTCGCGTTCGCTCTGCAGCGCGCTGTTGTAGCGGCGGATCAGTTCCCAGCGGCGGTCGGCCAGGCGCGAGCACACTTCCTGCTGCGGCAGCGCGTGGCACTCATCGCGAATCTGCACGCTGCCATACGGCACGATGACCGCGCCGCCGGGGCGTGGCGGGCGTGGCCCGTGTCCGTGCCCGGGAGAGCCGGCGTCGGGACCGGGACGCGGCGGGCCGGGCGGCCGTGGGCCCGGCGGTCGTGGCCGTGGGCCGACACCGGTATAGGCATAGCCCCAGGCCGGGACCCAGCGCGGATTGCCGTCGTCGGTATCACTGGTGTAACGCTCGCCGTCTTCGGTGATGCATTCGTACATCGGCTGCGGCGCGGGCATGTGGATGACCCGCACCTCGCGCGGCGCCAGTTGCGAGGGCGCGGCCGGTGCTGGCGGCGGGGTGGAGGTGCTGGCCTGGCGTGGCGGTGGATCTTGCGGCCGCTGCATGTCGATCACCTGCTGCTGCCGCCCCTGCGCGCAAGGCGCGTCCTGCAGCGATACCGCGCCATTGCTGCCGACGCAGCGGTATACGCGCACGTCCGCGGCGCGTACCGGCGCAGAGGTACCTGCGATCACCAGCAGCGCCAGCCCACTCGCGAGCCAGGGCAGGGCGCGCATGCGCCGGGTGTGCGTGGCCGTCATCAGCGCTCCCGGGTGAACTCGACGCGCAGCGTGCGCACTTCCTTGCCATCGTGCGGCTCGTACATTTCCTGCACCAGGTGATCGGCATCCACCACCTGCAGCACTTCGCGCACGGTGGTTTGCTGGCCCGGCCGCATCGGGTCGCTCATGCGGTTGTGCAGGGTGTAGCTGCGCGTTGCAGCATCGTACTGGCCCTGGCCGATGAGAATGCCGGTAACCATGGTGTCGGTCCACGTGCTGACATAGCGGCGCGCGGCGTTGTCGTAGCCCATCAGGCCGGTGCCCTCGAAGCTGGCGCCACCGACCTGGCCCTGGAAGTCGAAGCGAATCTGGCGGCCGCCAAGGATGGCGGTATGCACCGAGCGCCCGCTCGATACCTGCGGCGGGCTGTGCTCGTCTGTCCACATGCTCTGTTGGGTCTTCCACTGCCCGACCAGCTGCTGGGCAAGCCGCGCATGTTCTGGGCCGGGCTGCGCGGCCTTGCTCCAGGCTTCCATCATCGCCTGTTGTTGCGGCGTGGGCGCCGGCGGTTCGGCGGCCCGCAGCGCGGAAAGCAGCGGCAAGGTGGCGAGCAGAACGGCAACGGTGGCGTGGCGGGCCTTCATGGCGGACTCCAGTGGCAGCCGGCGGGCGCCGGCGGAACGATGCTACGCCTCGACGCCGGTGCGGGGCATGCACTCAGTCGCGCAGGATTTCGCCGGTCAGCGCCACGCGGATGGGGGTGGGCTGGGCCAGGCCGCCGGTGTCGCCATCGAGTACACCGTCAATGGCCTGCAGCAGCGCCGGGTCAAGTTCCTCGCGGCGCCGTGCCGGTGGCTGCCCGGCCAGGTTGGCGCTGGTGGACACCAGCGGCGCCTGCCAGGCCTGGCACAGGCGCGCGACCAGCGGGTGGGCGCTGATGCGCACCGCCAGACTGGCGTGGTCGCCGGTCACCCACGGCGGGGCATGTTCGCTGGCAGGCAGCACCCAGGTGTAAGGGCCGGGCCAGCTGCCGAGCACCTCGGCCAGACGCTCGGCGGGCAGGGCGGCCAGGTCCAGCCAAGGGCGCAGCGGCTCCAGGTTCGCGGCCACCACGATCACGCCCTTGGACTGCGGGCGGCGTTTGAGTTCCAGCAGCCGCGCCACCGCGCCGCGCTGGCGCGGGTCGCAACCGAGTCCCCATACCGCTTCGGTGGGATAGGCGATCACCCCGCCCTGCTGGAGGGTGGAGACCGCGCTGGCAAGCGAAAGCTCCTTCATCGCATTCCCCGCTGCAAGGGCGGCCGCGCCGCCCGGTTCAAGCTGCCTGAGTCAACGGTAGCCGGATCAGACAGCGGCCTTCTTCACGACGGTCTTCTTGGCCGCCTTCTTGACCGGTGCCTTCGCCGCAGTGGTCTTGGCCGCCGCGGTCTTGGTGGTGGCGCTTTTCTTCGCCACGGCCTTCCTGGCGCCGGTTTTCTTCGCGGCCTTCTTCGCCGGTGCCTTGGCGGCCTTGGGTTCGGCGGTCTTCTTCACCGCGGCCTTCTTGGCCGTGGCCTTCTTCGCGCCAAAGCCCTTGCGCACCGGCTTGCCGGTCTCTTCCATGAACTTCTGCGCTTCTTCCAGCGTCAGCGAAGCCGGCTCGCGGTCCTTGGGAATCTTGCCGTTGAGCTTGCCGTCGCTCAGGTACGGGCCGAAGCGGCCGTTGAGCACCTGGATGTCGCTGCCCTCGAACTGCTTGATGACGCGGTTGCGCGCGATCTCTTCCTTTTCCTCGATCAGGAATACCGCGCGCGCCAGGTCAATCGTGTAAGGGTCATCGTCCTTGCCCAGCGAGGCATAGGTGCTGCCGCGGCGCGCGAACGGGCCGAAGCGGCCGATGCCGACACTGACCGGCTCGCCGCGATCCTCGCCCAGTGCGCGCGGCATCAGGAACAGCGCCAGCGCGTCTTCCAGGGAGATCGAATAGATGCTCTGGCCCGGGCGCAGCGAGGCGAACTTGGGCTTCTCCTCGTCTTCGACGGTGCCGATCTGCACCATCGGCCCGAAACGGCCGATGCGCGCGCTCACTTCCTTGCCGCTGACCGGGTCGGTGCCGAGCACGCGCACGCTGCCGGCGTCGGTCTTGTCCAGCGAATCCTTCTTGTCCTCGACCAGTTCCTTGAACGGGCCCCAGAACTTCTCCATCAGCGGGATCCACTCTTCCTCGCCGCGCGACACCGCGTCCAGCTCGTCTTCCAGGCGCGCGGTGAAGTCGTAGTCGACGTAGCGCGCGAAGTGGCCGGACAGGAACTTGGAGACCGCGCGGCCGACATCGGTCGGACGGAAGCTGCGGCCTTCCATCTCCACATACTTGCGGAACAGCAGGGTCTGGATGATCGAGGCGTAGGTCGAGGGCCGGCCGATGCCGTATTCCTCAAGCGCCTTGACCAGCGCCGCTTCGGTGAAGCGCGGCGGCGGCTGGGTGAAGTGCTGTTCGGTGAGGATGCGTTCCAGCGGCAGGCTGTCGCCGGGCTTCATTGCCGGCAGCTTGCGGCCTTCATCCTCGTCCTCGGCGTTCTTGCTGTCCTTGCCTTCCTCGTACACGGCCAGGAAGCCGGGCACGACCACCGTGGTGCCGCTGGCGCGGAACACATGGGCGCTGCCGGCGGCCAGGTCGACGCTGACGGTGTTGAGCGTGGCCGGGATCATCTGACAGGCGACGGCGCGCTTCCAGATCAGCTCGTACAGGCGGCGCTCGTCATCGGACAGATAGCGCGACACCTGCGCCGGCGTGCGCAGCGCCGAAGTCGGGCGCACCGCTTCGTGCGCTTCCTGCGCGTTCTTCGACTTGGTGGTGTAGGTGTTGGGCTTGTCCGGCACCGAGGCGATGCCGTAGTCGCGGGCGATCACGTCGCGGATCTCGGCCAGCGCGTCCTGCGACAGGTTCACCGAGTCGGTACGCATGTAGCTGATCAGGCCGACCGTGCCCTCGTCGCCAATGGACACACCTTCATACAGCTTCTGCGCGACCTGCATGGTCTTGCGGGTGGTGAAGCCGAGCTTGCGCGAGGCTTCCTGCTGCAGCGTGGAGGTGGTGAACGGCGGCGCCGGGCGGCGCTTGCGTTCCTTGCTGGCCACGTCGGTGACGTGCAGGCGGCCCTGGGCGTCGCGCTGGATGCGCGCGCGCGCGTCCTCGGCGCTGTCGCCGTCGGTGATGGTGAACTGCTCGAACTTCTCGCCGTCGAGCTTGATCAGCCGCGCGTTGAAACGCTGCGACGGGTGCGCGCACTCGGCTTCGATGCTCCAGTATTCGCGCGCGATGAAGGCTTCGATCTCCTCCTCGCGCTCGACGATCATGCGCAGCGCCGGCGACTGCACGCGGCCGGCGGACAGGCCGCGCTGCACCTTGCGCCACAGCACCGGCGAGAGGTTGAAGCCGACCAGGTAGTCCAGCGCGCGGCGCGCCTGCTGCGCGTCGACCAGGTCGGCGGCAATGGGCCGCGGCTGCAGCATGGCTTCCTTGATCGCGCGCGGCGTGATCTCGGTGAAGACCACGCGCTGCATCGGCTTGTCCTTCAGCAGGCCGCGTTCCTTGAGGATCTCGGCGATGTGCCAGCTGATGGCCTCGCCCTCGCGGTCCGGGTCGGTGGCCAGGAAGATGTCGTCGGCACCCTTGGCGGCCTTGGCGATGGCCTCCACGTGCTTCTCGTTCTTCTCGATCAGGTCGTAGCGCATCGCGAACCCGTTGTCCGGGTCGACCGCCCCTTCCTTTGGCACCAGGTCGCGCACGTGCCCATACGAGGCCAGGACGGTGAAGTCCTTGCCGAGGTATTTGTTGATCGTCTTGGCCTTGGCGGGCGATTCGACGATGAGCAGGTGCTTGGGCATGGTGGCGATATCTTGGGCGGGGGGCCCGGGGGCGGGTAGGGTGGCCTAATTGGCCGGTCGAGGGAAGCAGAGACTGCTTGCGCAGACGGCAACGCCCGGGGATCGGTCCCCGGGCGTGCGCCATAGTGGAATCATGCCGGGCACCGCCATGTCAAGCCGGGCCGGGCACTTGACTCAATGGAAGCCGCTGCTGGCGGCCATCGCAATGACCACGATCAGCATCACCAGCACGAGCAGCAGGAACACGCCGTACAGGGCCAGGATCACCACGCTGACCGGGTCCAGGCCCCGCCGTTGCAGCTGCGGCGAGTCGGTGAAGGCCCAGCGGTCCACCACCAGGGTGTCGCAGACCAGGTCATGCAGGCCCTGCTTGCGCTGGGTGAAGGCCGCCATCGGGAAGCCCACATAGAATGTGATGACGCTCAGGTAATACGCCGCGCCGCGGCCCAGGCTGCGGCCCAGCGTCAGACGCTGGCCATCGCCGCGCACCACCTTGATGCCCACCGCCAGCTTGCCCGGCGACGCCATCAGCCGCGAGGCGTGGAAGCAGGTGTAGTAGATGAGGGTGACCAGGACGACCAGCACCTGGATGCCGGCCTGCATCAGCAGGCTCGCAAGCGGCGCGGCCTCCTGCTCGCCCTGGGACATGCCCACGGCCATTGCGATGGCCATTGGCACGGTGATCGGCATGGCCAGCAGGCCGATCGCGCAACCATCGATCAGGTTGGCGGCGGCGCGTCGCCAGAAACCGGCGTAGACGACGTCTGCCGCCGCCGGGGCTGCGCTGGCGGGCAGGACGGCCTCGACCACCTCCGCGCCCAGGCCCAGCTCGGCGGCCACCGTTGCCAGCGCCTGCCAGCCACTCAGGCCTTCACGCCAGACCAGCGACTGCGGCTGGATCGCCCCGGCCGCGTACAACGCCAGCAACGCCTCGGCGTCGACCGGCCCCTGCTGCATCCCGGCAGCATCGGCGTAGTACCACTGCGTCATCGCGTTCTGTTCTTCCCTGTCTGTCGCTGTTGGTCTGTCGCGTATCAGCCCGGCTCAGCCGCGGCATTCGTGCGGCAGGTAGCGGTCGTCGATCTCCGAACTGCAATGCCACTGGCCCGACTGCGGGTCCAGGTCCAGCCACAAGGCCTTGCCATCGATCCTGGCCTGGCCGGGCATCGCGAAGACCGCCTCGATGCCGCAATGGCCGTTGTCGAAACGGCCCACGCGCACTTCGCCGATGTTGCCCTGCGCATAGCTTTCGGCCGTGCCGAAGTCGCCTTCGCCATTGACCGGGCAGCGGCTCTCGCTGGTGTGGAAGGCGACCACGCTGGCGCGCAGCGGCGTCACCGCGGCGTAACCCATCGCGACCTTGGCCCGCAAGGTGTAGTCCTGATAGGCCGGCACGGCGATCGCGGCGAGGATGCCGAGAACGGCCACCCCGAGGATACCGACCACCGCCGCGACGATGGCGGCTATTGCGCAACCGGACAGGCCCTGGCGTGGCGCGACGGCGGGTGCGGCGGCAGGGGTTGCGGTGGCAGCGGCCCTTGGCAGCGGCGGCGGCGCGCCATCGGCTGGCGCGGCCAGCCCCAGTTCGACGGCGAAGTCAGCCAGCGGTTGCCATTGCGGCAGGCCTTCGCGCCAGACCAGCGTGTCCAGGCCGATGCGGCCGGATCGATACAGCTCGGCCAGGCTGTCGCCGCCGAGCGGGCCGACGCGTTGCCGGCTGCCTTCAGCGTAGTACCACTGACTCATGTCGCCTTCCCCCGTGCTTCCTGCGTGATGCAGTCAGTGTACGGGTTCGGGCTCGTCCACGAACATCTGGGTTTCCATCCAGGCATAGGCCGCTTCGGCGCCGGGCTGGTTGAACAGCACCATCAGGATGACCCATTTGAGGTCGTCCAGATCCAGTTCGTCCTGGTCCAGGGCCATGGCGCGGTCGAGCACCAGCTCGCGCTGGTCGGCGTCGAGGATGCCGTGCTGCTCCAGGAACAGCAGGAAGCCGCGGCACTCGATGTCGAGTTTGTCCAGCTCCGGGCCGTGGTAGATGCGCACCGGGCCGTCCACGCGCGGGCGCGCCACGCTTGGACGCTGCTCGGCGAGCGCATCCAGCCAGTCAAAGGCCTTGCTGATTTCGGCGGGGCTGAAACCGGCCTGGATCAGGCCGTTCTGGAGCGAATCCCGGTCGCGGACGAGGTCGGCGTCCTCGCTGAAATAGTGTTCAAACAGGTACAGCAGTACGTCGAGAATGCTCTCTTTCATTGCCCCTCGGCCTGCGTCGCGAGACGCTGTGGAGGTGAAGAAACTAGGGGTTGCGTGTGTAGCGGCCGTGTTCGGCGACTACCCTGCCTTCCAGTTCCATGGCCAGCAGCATGGAGGACAGCGTGGCAGCCGTCAATCCAGTGCGCTGAACCAATGAATCCATAGGGATTGGGTCGTGGCCGAGCGCCCGCCACAAGCGCTGGTAGTCGGCGCTGGCGGGCGACGGGGGCTGGCCGGGACCGCTCGGGAATCCACATCCGGGTCCGAATCCTGCTCCGGCCTGCTCAATGGGGGCGGGCCGGTCGCCGTGCAAGGCCGAGGCCGGCACCGGCTGCAGGTTGCGGCCCTGGCGCAGGGCGAGTGGGCCGAGGACGGCGAGTACTTCCTGGGGCGATTCCACCAGCAGCGCGCCGTCGCGGATCAGCCGGTGGCAGCCGCGGGCCAGCGGATTGCGGATCGAGCCGGGCACGGCGAACACTTCGCGCCCGGCCTCGGCGGCCAGCCGCGCGGTGATCAGCGCGCCGGAGCGCTGCGCGGCTTCGATCACCAGGGTGCCCAGGGTCAGCCCGGCCACGATGCGATTGCGTGCCGGGAAATGCCCGGCCAGCGGCCGCGTGCCCGGCAGGTATTCACTGACCACCGCGCCGCGCGCGGCGACCAGATCGCGCAGACCGGCGTGGCGCGACGGGTAGGGCACGTCCGCGCCGGTGCCGAGTACGGCAACGGTAAGTCCCTGCGGCAGAGTGAGGGCGGCACGATGCGCGGCTGCGTCAATGCCCGCAGCCAGGCCACTGACCACCACCAGCCCCGCCGCGGCCAACGCGTGGGCGAATTCGGTGGTGTGATCAGTGCCGCTGGCGCTGGGCCGGCGGCTGCCGACGATGGCCACGCCGGGGTGCTGCAGCAGGGCCGGCTCGCCATCGACGAACAAGGCCAGCGGCGCGCTGTCGGTCTCGCGCAGCAGGAGCGGGTAGCGCGCATCGGTGTAGCCGATCAGGTGGTGGCCAGCGCGATCGAGCCAGCGCAGGGCGTGTTCGATGTTGGCCTGTGCCGGAACGGTCAGCGCCTCCAGCTGTGCCGGTGTGCAGCCGGCCGCGCGCCACGCAACAGCGCCGGCGGCAAGCGCGGCGCGTGCATCGCCATGGGCATCGAGCAGCGCGCGGCGTGGTGCGGCCGGGCCGCCGGCAAGCAGCAGGGTGAGCCAGGCGCGGTGCGCAGCGGCAGGTGGCGAAGGAACGAGGTCGGCCATCGTTGCAGCATGGCCCGCAAACAACGACGGCGCCCTAGGGCGCCGTCGTCGAAACACGTCGGGGAACTGGCTTACTGCGCGTCGGGATGGCGCAGGTTGTAGCCCACCTTCACCGGCTTGACGCCTTCCATCACCAGCGCGTAGCTGACCTTGTCGAAGGTGCGGAACACCATCGCGTGGGCCGCGTACTCCTCCGGCACGCCAACGGTGGAGCCACCGCCGGTGAAGCCGTCATCGGCGCGCGAGATGTTGGAGTGCGCGATGCGGTCGTTGACGCGGCGGCCGTTGCGCCAGATCGAGAACACCGTGCCGTTGTTGATGCCTTCGCGGCTGCCGCCGGAAATGGCGATCACATCGCGCGGGCCACCGGCGGTGAAGGCATCGGCCACGGCCAGCACGCGCAGCTCGGTCTCCGCGGCCTGCGGCGCAGGCGGGTGCGGGATGAACTGCAGGTCGTAGGGCTGTGCCTCGACGGCGATCAGGCGATCGCCCGGGCGCACTTCGCGGCCAGTGTCCTGCAGCAGCAGCGAGGCGGCCTCGGAAGTGCTGGTCGGCGCGCGGGTGATGGTGCCAACGTTGACCTGGGCCAGCTCGTAGCCAAGGAACTCGTTGCGGCTGCTCGGCGCGATGTAGGTCTTCCACAGGTTGCCCGAGCCCGGGATCGGGTCGCCGTTGGCCTGCAGGTCGTTGTTGTGGCGCGGCAGCGAGTAGCTCACCGTCGGCCGCACCACCGCATAGCGCTGGCCCACCGCGGCGCCCGGCAGGTTGGTCACGTAGGCGACCTGGCCGGCGGTGGCGCGCAGGCGGCTGTCCTCGAGGCTGACCACGTAGGGCAGGCTCTTGAACTCGTCGGTGATGCGCAGGTTCTTCAGGAACGGCTCGATGTCCGCCAACGGGATCGCGTTGATCGGCGCTTCCTGGCGCGGGCCGGGCTTGACCCCGACGCGATCCAGGTAGGCCAGGCTCAGCACGTCGCCCGGGTAGATCAGGTGCGGGTTGTGCACCTGCGGGTTGGCCTGCCAGATCTCCGGCCACAGCCAGGGTTTCTTCAGGAACTTGCCGGCGATGTCCCACAAGGTGTCACCCTTGCGCACGACATAGGTATCCGGATGGTCGCCAGCCATTTCCACGGCAGCGGCGTAGGTCGCGACGGTCAGCATCGCCACGGCGATGACCGTACGAATTCGGTTCAACATGATTGCGGTCTGCCTGATTCCCCAACAGGTCCGGCCACTATAGTTCAGATACCGGGGCGCTGTGCAAGCGTTGGCGGTAGAATTGGGACGCCCTGCCGGATTGTCCCGGCTTCTCCACCTCGGGTACCGCCATGGCCCTGCTCCCCATTCTTGAATTCCCCGACCCCCGGCTGCGCACCAGGGCCGTCCCGGTCGACCCGGCCGAGGTCACCACGCCCGGCTTCCAGACCCTGCTCGATGACATGTTCCAGACCATGTACGACGCCCCCGGCATCGGCCTGGCCGCCAGCCAGGTCGACGTGCACAAGCGCTTCATGGTCATCGACATCAGCGAGGAGAAGAACGTCCCGCAGGTGTTCATCAACCCGGAGATCACTGACCGCGATGGCGGCCAGGTCTACCAGGAAGGCTGCCTGTCGGTACCCGGCATCTTCGCCGACGTGACCCGCGCCGACCGCATCACCGTGCGCTACCTGGACCGCCAGGGCCAGGCGCAGGAGCTGACCACCGACGGCCTGCTGGCGGTGTGCATCCAGCACGAGATGGACCACCTCGACGGCAAGCTGTTCATCGACTACCTGTCGCCGCTCAAGCGCGAGATGGTGCGCAAGAAGCTGGCCAAGCAGCGCAAGCACGTCGCCTGACGCCGCCCGGATGAGACTTGTTTTTGCCGGTACGCCGGAATTCGCCGTGCCCGCGCTGCGCGCGGCTGCCCGCTACAACGAAGTCGCCGCCGTCTACACCCAGCCCGACCGCCCGGCCGGTCGCGGTCGTGGGCTGACGCCCTCGCCGGTCAAGCTCGAAGCGGTGGCGCGCGGCATCCCCGTGTACCAGCCCGAGACCTTGCGCGGCGCCGACACCCAGGCGCAGCTGGCCGCGCTGCAGCCGGACCTGATGATCGTGGTCGCCTACGGCCTGATCCTGCCGAAGAAAGTGTTGGCCATTCCCACCTGTGGCTGCTGGAACGTGCACGCCTCGCTGCTGCCGCGTTGGCGCGGCGCCGCGCCGATCCAGCGCGCCATTGAAGCCGGCGACGCCGAAACCGGCGTCTGCCTGATGCAGATGGCCGCCGGCCTGGACACCGGTCCGGTGCTGTTGTCCAAGGCCACGCCGATCGGCCCGCAGGACACCGGCGGCCAGCTGCACGACCGCCTGGCCGAACTCGGCGCGCAGGTACTGGCCGACGGCCTGGGGCTGCTGCGAGTAGGCCTGAGCCCGGTCGCGCAGCCACAGCCCGAGGAAGGCGTGACTTACGCGCACAAGCTGGACAAGGCCGAAGCACGCCTGGACTGGACGCAGCCGGCCGTGGTCCTGGCGCGCAAGATCCGCGCCTTCGTACCGTGGCCGGTGGCCGAGGCGACCCTGGCCGGCGAGCGCCTGCGCATCCACGGCGCGGTGGCGTTGGAGCAGACTCATGACCGGCCGCCGGGCAGCCTGCTGCGCGCCTCGCGCGAAGGCCTGGACGTGGCCTGTGGCGAAGGCGTGCTGCGCCTGCGCGTGGTCCAGCGCGAAGGCGGCAAACCGGTGACCGCGGCCGATTACCTCAACGCCCGGCGCGATCTGGCGGCCTTCGCCCAATGAGCACGACGGACCCGACGAGCGGCGCGGCCAACCCCGCTGGAGTGGCCGCCCGCGTCGCCGCCGCGCGCGTGCTTGCCGCTGTGGTCGGCAACGGCCGCTCGCTGAAGGCCGAGTTCGCCAAGGTCCTCCCCGGTCTGCCCGAGCCGCGTGACCGCGCGCTGGTCGAGGCGATCTGCTTTGCCGCACTGCGCCGCCTGCCGGTGTACGAAGCGGCCCTGGCGCAATGGCTGGAGCGCCCGCCCGGGCGACGCGATGCCGACCTCAAGGGCCTGCTGCTGGCCGGCCTGGCCCAGCTCGACGCGCTGGCGCTGCCAGCGCATGCGGCGCTGTCGGCCACGGTCGAAGCCTGCCGCGCGCTGGGCCGGCCGCGCCAGGCCGGCATGGTCAACGCGGTGCTGCGCCGCGCCCAGCGCGAAGGCCTGCCAGCGGTTGCCGCCGATGCGGCGTGGCCGCAATGGCTGCGCGATGAGGTGCGCCGCGACTGGGGCGTTGCCACCGACGCGATCTTCCAGGCCAGCAGCGAAGCGGCGCCGATGTGGTTGCGGGTGAATCGCCGCCACGGCAGCCGCGATGCCTACCTGGCGACGCTGGCGCAAGCCGGCATCGCGGCCACGGCCGGCCCCGGCCTGGCCGATGCCATTCGCCTGGATGAAGGCTTGCCGGTGGCGCAGCTGCCGGGCTTTGCCGAAGGCGCGGTGTCGATCCAGGACGGCTCGGCGCAGCAGGTGGCCGATGCCTTGTCGCTGGCGCCGGGGCTGCGCCTGCTCGATGCCTGCGCTGCACCCGGCGGCAAGGCCGCGCACTTGCTCGAACGCGAGCCGGGGCTGGCCCTGACCGCGCTGGACATCGACCCGCGACGGCTGCGCCGCATCAGCGAGACCCTGGCCCGCACCGGGCTGGACGCGAACGCCCGGGTCATCGCCGCCGATGCCGCTGATCCGGACGCCTGGTGGGATGGTCAGCTCTTCGACGCGGTGCTGCTGGATGCGCCGTGTTCGGCCACCGGCGTGGTGCGGCGCCAGCCCGACGTGCTGCTGCACCGCCGCGCGCAGGACGTCCCCACGCTGCAGGCGCTGCAGGCGCGCCTGCTCGATGCCGCGTGGCGCGTGCTGCGCCCCGGCGGCGAGCTGCTGTATACGACCTGCTCGCTGCTGCGGCGGGAAAACGACCAGCAGGTCGCAGCCTTCCTCGAACGCACGCCGGATGCGCGACCCACGCCGCTGCCGGAAAGCTTCGGTCGCGCGGCAGGCCACGGCCGCCAGCGCCTGCCCGGCGAGCAAGGCTGCGATGGCTTCTTCTACGCGCGACTACTGAAGACTTCCTGATTGGCCTCGTTATTATTGCGCCCCATGCGCGACATACGTTCCAAGGAATTCTGGCTGCTGGCCATCACCGCGCTGCTGGTGATCGGCGCGGGCCTGGGCATGCGCGATCCGTGGCCGTCCGACGAGCCGCGTTTTGCCCTGGTCGCCAAGCAGATGGTGGAGAGCGGCAACTGGCTGTTCCCGCATCGCGGCGTGGAGCTGTACTCGGACAAGCCGCCGATGCTGATGTGGCTGCAGGCGGCGTTCTACACCGTGCTGCGCGACTGGCGCGTGGCCTTCCTGCTGCCGTCGCTGCTGGCCGCGCTGGGCACCCTGGCCTGCGTCTACGACCTGGGCCGCCGCCTGTGGACGCGTCGCGTCGGGCTGTACGCGGCCTGGGCGCTGCTGTTCACCATGCACTTCACCTTCCAGGCGAAGAAGGCGCAGATCGACCCGCTGGTGGTGTTCTTCATCACCGCCGCCAACTACGGCCTGCTGCGGCACATGCTGCTGGGCCCGAACTGGCGCTGGTGGACGGCCGGCTGGTTGTTCGCCGGGCTCGGCGTGATCACCAAGGGCGTGGGCGTGATTGCCCTGCTGATGCTGCTGCCCGCCGCGGCCGCGTCGCTGGCCGGCTGGCCGCGGCTGCGGGTCCACGTGCGCAACCCGCGCTTCTGGCTGGGGCCGCTGGCGTTCCTGCTGGCCATCTTGGCGTGGCTGGCGCCGGTAGTCAGCGTGGCCTTGAGCACCGGCCTGCCGGAATACCGCGCCTACCTGGACGACATCCTGTTCCGCCAGACCGCCAAGCGCTACGCGCGCTCCTGGGACCACGCGCAGCCGCCCTGGTACCACCTGGCGACCATGGCGACGATGTGGCTGCCAACGATCCTGGCCCTGCCCTGGGCGGTACCGGCATGGTGGCGGCGGCTGCGTCGCCGCGACCCGCGCTACCTGCTGCCGCTGGCGTGGTGGGTGCTGGTGGTAGTGTTCTTCTCCATTCCGACCGGCAAGCGCGACGTCTACATCCTGCCGGCGCTGCCGATGTTCTGCCTGGCGCTGGCGCCGCTGCTGCCCGGGCTGCTGCGCAAGCGCGGCGTGCAGTGGCTGCTGTTTGCATTCACCGCACTGGTCACCCTGGTATGCCTGGGCGGCGGCCTGGCGATGCTGCTCGGCGAACCCGGCTTTGAACGCAGGATGCTCGAAGGCCGCGGCGCGGCCGGCAATGTCGGCGCGGCGGTGGCCTGGATTCTGCTGGCCAGTGGCGCCTGGGGCGCAGCGATGCTGGCGTGGCTGCGGGTGCGCGGTGCGGTATTCGCGCTGCTGTCGTGGCTGGGCATGGTGTGGCTGCTGTATTCGCTGATCGGCTATCCGGTGCTCAACGACTACAGCTCCGGCCGCGGGGTGATGGCGGCGGCGGGGCAGCGCATCGGCCCGCAGGGCGAACTGGCGCTGGTCGGCTGGAAGGAGCAGAACCTGCTGATGGCCGACCGGCCGGCGCAGACCTTCGGCTTCAAGATGCCGTGGGACGAACAGCTGCGCCGCGGCGTGGCCTGGCAGGCGCAGCGCCCGCAGCAGCGCTGGCTGCTGGTGCAGGAGCCGGCCCTGCTGGCCTGCATCGACCGCGGCCGCAGCGAGGTGGTCGGCGTATCCAACCGCCGCCAATGGTGGCTGGTGCCGGCCGCGGCGGTGAACGGACCCTGTGTGGCGACGGCCGATGAACTGGACCGTGAGCGCCGCGAGCAGAGCGATACCCGTGCTGAATGAGTTCGCCGCGCCTGCTGCAGGCCGGCATGCGGCGGCCCTGGCGTTGGCTGCTGCAAGCGCCTGCCCGAAACCGCGCCGCGGCGGTGTGAAGGCCCGCTCGTTTCCGCATTGCCGCCGCGCCGGCGACTTAGCTGCCGTTCGTGATCGCCTCACGAAGATGGCGCCTCCCCACATCCTGCCCAGTCCGCAATGACGCTTCTGCATCCCACCCGCCCGGAACTGCCAGCGCTGGCCGACGCGGATCGCGCGCGGCGCCTGGCCAGCGTGGCCGAGATCGGGCTGTTTGCATTGGCGGCCTTCGCGGTGACGATGCCCAGCGGCCTGCTGCCGTTCGGCCTGTGTCTGATCGGCGGCTCGGCGATTGGCCTGCGCCTGCTGCGCACCTCCGTCGCGCCGATGGGCATGAACCTGCGCGCGCTGCTGTGGCTGACCGCCGCGGTGCTGGCCATGTCGCTGTGGTCGGTGCTGTTGTTCGAGCACGGCCTGCGCGACGTGGACAACCGCTCGCGCTTCGTCGTGCTGCCATGGGCGGCGCTGTTCGTCTACGCCCTGCAGCCGCGCATGGTGTGGCTGTGGCGCGGCGCCATCACCGGCATCTTCGCCGCACTGGTCCTGGCCGCGGTCCAGGTGGCTGGCGGCGATGCCCGCGCCGAAGGCTGGACCAACGCCATTGTGCTGGCCGATATCGTGCTGGTGCTGATGGTGCTGGCGGTGTTCTGCCGCCCGCGTGGGCGCTGGATCTTCGTGGTGCCGGCGCTGATTGCCGGCTGCACCACCATCGTGCTGACCGGCAGCCGCGGCGTATGGCCGGCGCTGCTGTGCCTGCTGGTGCTCGTGGCGATGGGCGCGCGCTGGCGCGATGGCCGCACCCGCCTGCTGATCCTGGCGGGCGTGGCCGCCATCGGCGCCACCCTGGTGCTCACCGTGCCGGCGCTCACCAATCAGATGCGCATCGGCGAACTGCAGCGCGACATGCAGCGCTACGAGGATGGTGACGTCGATTCTTCCGCCGGCGCGCGCCTGCAGCGCCTGCAGATCGCGCTGGCGACATTCCGCGAACACCCGCTGACCGGCATTGGCGTTGGCCACTTCGACGAGGCCATGAAGCGCCTGCCCGAGTGCAATACCCCGCACTGGGTGACCCGTTGCCACCTCGGTCACGCCCACAACGACCTGGCCGAATGGGCCGCCACCCAGGGCGTGCTCGGCATCTTCCTGCTCATCGCCGTCTACGGCGTGCCGCTATGGCTGTTCGTGCGCCTGTATCGCCGCAGCGGCCACCAGCGTTTCCGGGGTCCGGCGGCGGCCGGCATCATGGTGGTGGTCAGCTATGTGCTGTGCGGGCTAACCCAGTCGATGTTCGCCCACCAGGTCACGGCCAGCTTCTACGTATCGCTGGTGGGCGCGCTGATCGGCCTGGCCGTGCGCGAAAACCAGGCCGCTCAGCGCGGCGGCTGAGGCGTGCGCGGCGGGTCGGTCACCGGCTGGCCGTGCTGCAGCAGCCACAGCATGATCGACTTCTGCCGCACGTAGTTAGCGCGCACGTAGGCATAGACCAGGCCGCGCCAGCCATCGAGGAAGCCGGCGCGCAGCACGTAGCCACGCCAGAAGCGCCACGCCGGCGCCAATACCAGCTTGGACCACGATGCGCGCTTGCCGCGCGCGAATTCGTGCTCGGCCATCATCCGCGCATAGCGCTGGGTCTTGGCCAGTTGCTGTTCCAGCGAGCGGTAGGGGTAGTGGATGAGGTCGCCGCGCAGGGTGCCGACGGCGCCATCGACGCTGGCGGCCTCGTGGATTTCGCGCTTGCCGCGCCAGCCGCCGCGGCGCCGGTCGAACAGCCGCAGCACCCGGTCCGGGTAGGCGTTGCCGTGGCGCAGGAAGTGGCCGAAGTAGTCCGACAGCCGCGCGAAGCGATAGCCGGCCATGCCGCTGAAGCCGGCGTCGCGCGTGGCGAGGATGCTGGCGCGCAGTGCTTCGCTGATTCGCTCGTCGGCATCCAGGCACAGCACCCAGTCGTGCGTGGCCTGGGCCACGGCGTAGTCCTTCTGGCTGCGGAAGCCATCGAAGGCGCGCTGCAGCACGCGCGCACCGGCGGCCTGCGCGAGTGCGGCGGTGTCGTCGGTGGAGAACGAATCCACCACCAGCACCTCATCACAGAAGGCCAGTGAGGCCAGGCAGTCGCTTATGCGGTCGGCCTCGTTGAACGCGATAATGCAGGCCGACAGGCGAGGCCGTTCGAGCGGAGCGGTCGATGAGGACATGAGATGGCCAATTACCTGCTGTTCGCGACGGAGCGTTACGCGCTGCCTATTCTGGCGCCTCTGGCGCGGGCATTACAGGCCAGCGGGCAGTCGGTCAGCGCCTGGTTCGAGGGTGGCGCCACCGGCGGCACGCTGCCGGGGGTGGCGACGGTGAACCTGCAACAGGCCCTGGCCCTGCGCCCGCGCGCGGTGTTCAGCGCCGCCAACTGGGTGCCGCCGTTTCTTTCCGGAGCCAAGGTGCAGCTGTTCCATGGCTTCAACGTGGAGAAGCGCGAGGATACCCGTGGACATTTTCGGGTGCGTGGCCTGTTCGATCTGTATTGCACCCAAGGCCCGGCGACCACCGAGCCGTTCCGCGAGCTGGCCGCGCGCCAGGGCCACTTCGCCGTGGCCCAGACCGGCTGGCCCAAGCTCGACCCGCTGTTCCGCGACGATGGTGGCGAGAGCGCCGCGCTGCGTGCCGCGGCCGGCGAGCGGGCGGTGATCCTGTTCGGTTCTACCTTCACCGAGCGTCTCAGCGCGGCGCCCGTGCTGTATGACGCGATTGCCGCGGATATCGCCCACGGCGAGCGCTACTGGCTGCTGACCCTGCATCCCAAGTGCCCGCCGGCCTTGTTCGAGCGCTACCGCGCACTGGCCGGCGCCCACGCCCGCTTCGTCGAGCCCGAACAGGTGATGGCCGCGCAACGCGCTGCCGATGTGCTGGTGTCGGACACCTCGTCGATCGTTTCCGAGTTCGTGGTCCAGCACAAACCGGTGGTCACGCTGCGCAACCGCGCGCCCAAGCCGCACATGATCGACTTCGACGACCCGGCGCAGCTGCCGCAGGTGCTGGCGCGCGCGCTGGCGCCGGAGCCGGCGCTGCGCGAGGCCATCATGCGTTATGCCGAGGCCATCCATCCTTATCGCGACGGTCTCTCGTCGGAGCGCGTGATCGCCGCCACCGAGGACTTCATCGACGGCGAGATGGGCACGCTCAAGCGCAAGCCGCTCGGTGCGCTGTGGCGCGGGCTGCAGATCCGCAAGGACCTGGGCTACTGGGGTCGCGCGCAGCGCTGATTGGCGGCAGCGTCTGGTTCGCGCGTCGTTACCAGCGCAGGCGCCGCCGAGCCAGGCGCGTCGCCAGTTGTGCATACAACGCCTGGGCCTGCGCCAGCGGCAACAGGCGCAGCCGCAGGGCCGGTGCCGAAGCGGACGCGCCTGCAGTGTCCAGCCATAGCGATGCCGTGCCGCACAGCCGGTCCAAGGGTGATTGCGACAGCCGCAGGGCTTGCAGCTTGTCCAGTTCGGCCAGCCGCCACCAGCGGTCCCACCAGCCGCCGCGCAGCACGATGCGTTCGCCATCCACCGCATAGCCCAGGCGCGCCACCTGCCGGTAGGCGGCAAACAGCGACCACGGCCACCACGCCAGCAACCACCACGCCCAAGCGCCGCCATACCAAGCGAGCAACGCGGCCAGCGGCAGCAGCCATAGCGCGGGCAGGGCCAGGCGCCAGCCATGGCGGCGCGGCACTGGTGTCCATTGCGGCGGGGGCCAGGCGGCGTGCGGCAACAGGTTGGCGATGAGCTCATCGCAGGCCTGCGGCGTCGCGATCGGCGCCACCTCGCGGAACGCGCGGCCATGTTCGTCGCGCTGCTGCGAAGCGGCGATGTCCACCTGCAGCCGGCGCCGCCGCAGCACGCGGTGCAGGAAGCCTTCGCGCAACGTCCAGGCCTGGATGCGCCGCCGCGTGGTGCTGGTGCGTACGCGCGTGAGCAGACCGCGTTCGATGGTGAGCCGCTGTTCGGCTTCGCTCAAGGTGAAGCCGTGGTACTGCACCAGCGCCAGCACCACCGACAACAGCCGCATCGCCAGCACCAGCAGTACGACCAACAGCAGCGCGGCCGCGACCGTTGCGCCGAGGCCCGGATGCAGCCCATGCACATAGCGCCAGGCCTGCTCGCCATTGGCACTGATGAAGCTGCGCAGCGCACGTTCGGGAAACGCCTGATAGAGCACGCCGAAAGCTGCGGCGACCACGACCATGCCGCGGTTGGAGACCAGCCCCAGGCGGATCACTTCAGCCGTGGGCAGCCACAGCAGTCGCCGCGAAGGTGGCTCGACGGCCGCCAGCGCGTTGCCGTCAGGCTGAGCATTGGCATCGAGCGCGGCCACGCGCGCGCCGTGGCGCACGCGCTGCTCCAGCGCCAGTGCGCGGTCCAGCCGCAACACCCGCATCTGCGCTTCCGGGCGCGCGCCGCCAGCCGACTCCAGGCGCACTTCGGCCACGCCGAACAGGCGGTGCAGCAGGCTCTGGTGCAGCACCACGTTGTGGATGCGCGCGTAGGGGATGTCGCGCCAGCTGCGTTCCAGCAGGCCGCTGCGGATATGGATCGCATCGCTGCCCAGGCGGTAGCGATAGGTCAGGAACTGCATGACCGAACTGCCCACCAGCACGACGATCACGCCGAGGCTGATCAGCAGGCCGGTACGTTCGTCGCGATCGCCACGCTGGCCGAACACCACCAGCGCCACCAGCGGAATGAAGAACTGCCGCGCCTGTTGCAGCAGCACGAACAGCCACGACAGCGGATGCAGGCGCAGTTGGGCCGGCGCGGCGTCGGCGTCGCTCACAGCGCGTCGTCGTCCTGGTCGAGCTGGCGCGACAGGCGCTCGCGCAGGCGTTCGGCCTCATCGGCCGCCAGGCCCGCCAGTCCGACCGCGCTGTAGCGGCTGCCGGCGGTGTGGACCACCAGCGTGGACAGGCCGAACAAGCGCTCCAGCGGACCGCGGCGCAGGTCCAGATGCTGCACGCGACTGGCCGGCACACGCGTTTCGGATTGCCACAGGTTGCCGCGCCGCACGGCCAGGCCCTGCGCATCGAGCAGCCAGCGCACGCGGCGGCGACGCCGATAGGCGAAGAAGCCCAGCAACAGGACAAGGACGGCCACGATCGCCACCGTCATCGGCCACGACAGCGGCATCCGCGCGCCGATGCGCAGCGACACTCCCGCCACCGCGCAAGGCACCAGCAACGACAGCCCGGCCATCACGCCGGCCAGCAGCGCGCCGCGTGCAGGCAAGGGCTGCCAGCCGGTGACAGCGGCCTCGGCCAAGGCGGGGTCGGTCGACAACGGCGAAGGATCGGACACGGCAGCGGGCGCCTCGGCGGGAAGCGCCCAGCATAGCGGCGCGGCGGGTGGCGCCGGTACTGCCGGGTCAGCGCGGCTACTGCGAGGCGAGGATCAGCGCATCCACGTCCAGCGCATGGCCGGCACGCGTGGCCTTGGTGCGCAGGTATTGCTCGTTCTCGTGGGTGATCTCGCCGGTGACCGGGATGTGCTCGACCACCTCGATGCCCGCCGCGCGCAGGCGCTCGGCCTTGCTCGGGTTGTTGGTCAGCAGCCTGACCTGGCTGATGCCCAGGCCGCGCAGCATCGCCACCGCGCTGCCATAGCGGCGCTCGTCCGGGCCGAAGCCGAGTTGTGCATCGGCATCGATGGTGTCGAGCCCGGCGTGCTGGTAGCCATAGGCGCGCATCTTCGCCGCGATGCCGGTACCGCGGCCTTCTTGGTCCAGGTACAGCAATACGCCGCCGCCCAGCGCCTTGAGCTTGGCCAGGCCACCGCGCAGCTGGTCACCGCAATCGCACTTGAGCGAACCAAACAGGTCGCCGGTCAGGCACGAGGAGTGCACGCGTACCGGCACCGGCTGGCTGAGGTCCGGCTGGCCAACCACGATCGCCACCTGGTCGCGCTGCGCCACGCCGCCGCGGAACACCACGAATTCGCTCAGGCCAACATCGCGCAACGGCACCGGGGTCCGGGTAACCAGTTCGTAGGCGCGCGCCGCGGCACGCGAACAGCCCTCGTCGAGGTCTTCCAGCGCCAGCCATTGGCAGCCTTCAAAGGCGCTGCCATCGTCGGCGTCCAGTTCCACCGCCAGCATCGCCGGCAACAGCAGGCCGAGCCGGGCGATCTCCGCGGCGCCAGCATCGAGCGCGTCGCCAGGCGTCCACTGCGCCGGAACCTGCGCCTGGCGCAGATAGGCCAGCGCGGCCAGGTCGTCATACGACACGCCGGCCAGGGGTACGCGCGCGCCCGCTGCGGCCTGCAGGCCGAGCACCTCGGCGCGGGCCGGGGTCAGGAACAGGTAGTGGCGGTGCCGCGCGGCATCGGCAAAGGCCGCGTACGAATGCGCGGTGCTGCTGTCCAGCGCCAGCACGGCGTGAGCGTGGCCGGCGGCGTCGCGCAGGACCACGGGGCGGCCGGCGCGCAGTTCGGAGGCGGCGCGCTCGCAACGGATGGCGGCGGGGTCGCCAAACGGGTCAGGGCGCGGCGTGGGAAGGGCGGTGGGGTGTGGGGTATCCATCGTGGTTCCCTGATGGGGGCGGGCAGGGGCCATTCAATGTGGGCGACGGCCCTGCAACAGGCTGTCGCGGCGGCGGTGTGAAGGCGGCAGGGGCAGGGGCGCGCTAATGCGGGTGCCGCTCGGTGGCGTAGGGATTGGCTTCGCCGCTGCCCGGTGGGCGCAGCGTGTAGCGCTTGTACGTCCACTGATATTGGGTGGGATCGCGGCGGGCGATGCGCTCGATGCCGGCGTTGAGTGCGGTGGCCGCGACCACCGGGTCCGGGTTGGCCAGCGCGGCATCGGCCGGCTCCACGTGCAGGGCGAAGTCCAGCGAGTCGCTCAGCCGCTCGACCCAGCCGTACAGCACGATGGCCCCGGTGCGCTCGGCCAGGCGGTTGACCAGGGTCATCGTCAGCGCGGCATGGCCGAAGAACGGCGCAAACACCCCATCGCCCATCTTCGGCTGCTGGTCGGGCAGGATGCCGACCGCGCCGCCATCCTTGAGGGTCTTGAACAACTGCCGCACCGCCGGGCCTTCGGCGCGCACCTGGCGCACGTTGTCGGCGCCGCGCGCGCGCTGCAGGAAGCCATCGATCACCGGCGAATCCGGCACGCGGTAAACAATGGCGATGGGCCCGCGCTGCGCCAGCCACTGGTTCAACAACTCCCAGTTGCCAAAGTGCGGCGCCGCCACGATCACGCCGCGCCCGGACGCCAGCGCCTGGTCATACAGCGCCTGCCCATGGCGTTCGCGCAGGCGGGCCAGGTTCTGCGCCGGCGGGCGAGTCCAGGTGCGCAGCATCTCGAAGGTCTGCCGCGCGGTGGAACGCAGCACTTCCCTGTGGAGCGCGGCGCGCTCGGCGGCCAGCAGCTCCGGGTAGGCCAGTTCGAGATTGCGGCGTGCCACCCGGCTTTCGCGTGCATCCAGGCGCAGCCACAGCCAGGCAATGGCGTCGGCCAGCGCGCGCAGGCACGGCCAGGGCAGGCGGCCCAGCCATGTGGCGGCCCGGAACAGCGCTCCGGCTCGGATATCGGAATTCATCCGGGCAATTCTAAACGGGATGGGGTGGGGCGACTTTGTGGCGGTGGCCACGACTGAGCTGTCGGCTAGTCGTTTTCGTCTGCCGTGGGGACGGCATCGTTCTGCTGTCTCGGTAGGATTGAGGGAGCCCCCCTTCTCGAGAAACTTCATGCTCGCCCTGATCCAGCGCGTCACCCAGGCCCAGGTGGAAGTCGAAGGCGAGAGGGTGGGGCGCATCGGGCCGGGCCTGCTGGCCCTGATCGGCATGGAGCCGGGCGACACCGAGGCGATGATCCGGCGCATGGCCGAGCGCCTGCTGGGTTATCGCGTGTTTGCCGATGAGGCCGGGCGGATGAATCGTTGCCTGTCCGATACCGGCGGCGGCTTGCTGCTGGTCAGCCAGTTCACCCTGGCCGCCGATACTGCCTCGGGCATGCGGCCCAGCTTCACCAGCGCGGCGCCGCCGGCCGAGGCTGAACGTGGGTTCAACCAACTGGTGTCGATCTGCCGCGAAAAGCACGTCATGGGGGTGGAAACAGGTCGGTTTGGTGCCCACATGGTGGTCAGCCTGGTCAACGACGGCCCGGTCACCTTCGTGCTCAGGCCCTGACCCCGTTCCCGCTTCGAGGCCGGCCTGTCTGGCACGGCGTCGCCCCCGCCTTATCCGGCAGACGGGGTGTCACGCTGGTATAATGCTAGGTTCACTCAATTCTCCCAGCCGGTGGCGCGAGCACTCATGGCCAACGAACGTCCTGCCCAGCAATCCGATATCAAGCAACTGATCAGCAAGGGCCTGGAACAGGGCTACCTGACCTATGCCGAGGTCAACGACCACCTGCCCGACGACCTCGTCGACCCGGAGCAGATCGAAGACATCATCGGCATGATCAACGGCATGGGCATCGATGTCCATGAAGTGGCACCCGATGCCGAAACCCTGCTGCTCAACGACGGCAACACCGGCAACCGCGAAGTCGATGACACCGCCGCCGAAGAAGCCGCCGCCGCACTGACCGCGCTCGACACCGAAGGTGGCCGCACCACCGACCCGGTGCGCATGTACATGCGCGAGATGGGCACGGTGGAGCTGCTGACCCGCGAAGGCGAAATCGCCATCGCCAAGCGCATCGAGGAAGGCCTGGGCCAGGTCCAGGCGGCGTTGGGCACGTTCCCGGCGTCCATCGAAACGCTGCTGTCCGATTACGAACTGCACAAGGAAGGCAAGAAGCGCCTGGCCGAGGTCATCGTCGGCTTCAACGACCTGATCGAAGAGGCCGACGCCGCCGCCGAACTGGCCGCCGCTGCCGAAGCCGAAAGCGACACCGTCGCCGAGGACGACGACGAAGAGGAAGGCGTTGCTGATGCCGAGGAAGACACCGGCCCGGTCGGCCCCGACCCGGTCGAGGTCGCCACGCGCATGGAGAACCTGGCCAACGAATTGGCCAAGTTCAAGAAGGCGTATGCCAAGCACGGCGCCGAGCACAAGGTCGTGGCCAAGGCGCGCGAGGACATCGCCGCGATCTTCGTCACCCTCAAGCTGCCGCTGCCGCTGACCGACGTGCTGGTGCGCCAGCTGCGCGAAGTGCAGAACGCGATCAAGGACCACGAGCGCCGCGTGCTGCACCTGGCGACCAACGTCGCCAAGATGCCGCGCAAGGACTTCATCCGTTCCTGGGAAGGCAACCAGACCAACCTGGAATGGGTGGAAGACGCGCTCAAGCGCAAGCAGAAGTGGTCCTCGGCCCTGCGTGACGTCAAGGACCAGATCATCGCCGAGCAGCAGGCCACGCTGGACCTGGAGAAGGCGCACCACCTGACCCTGGCCGAGATCAAGGAAATCAGCCGCGCCATGGCCTATGGCGAGGCCAAGGCCCGCAAGGCCAAGAAGGAAATGGTGGAGGCCAACCTGCGCCTGGTGATCTCCATCGCCAAGAAGTACACCAACCGCGGCCTGCAGTTCCTGGACCTGATCCAGGAGGGCAACATCGGCCTGATGAAGGCGGTGGACAAGTTTGAATATCGTCGCGGCTACAAGTTCTCGACCTATGCCACCTGGTGGATCCGCCAGGCGATCACCCGTTCGATCGCCGACCAGGCGCGCACCATCCGTATCCCGGTGCACATGATCGAGACGATCAACAAGCTCAACCGCATTTCCCGTCAGATGCTCCAGCAGTTCGGCCGCGAGGCCACGCCGGAGGAGCTGGCGAAGGAAATGGACATGCCCGAGGACAAGATCCGCAAGGTGATGAAGATCGCCAAGGAGCCGATCTCGATGGAAACGCCGATCGGCGACGATGAGGACTCCCACCTGGGCGACTTCATCGAGGACACCAACGTGGAGTCCCCGATCGACAACACCACCAACATCAACCTGTCCGAGACGGTGCGCGA
>DASPIU010000074.1:0-13084 GCA_035629025.1 Stenotrophomonas sp. | reverse complement strand
GCAATGCCCAAGATCAAGACCAACCGGGCGGCGGCCAAGCGTTTCCGCAAGACCGCCTCCGGCAAGTACAAGGCTGGCCACGCCAACCGTAGCCACATCCTCACCAAGAAGGCGACCAAGCGGAAGCGCAACCTGCGGCAGACGAACCACGTTCGTGCCGAGGATGCGGGCCGTCTGGACCGCATGCTTCCCTACCTCTGAGGACTGAACAATGGCACGAGTAAAGCGTGGTGTGCAGGCGCGTCGCCGGCACAAGAAGATCCTCACCCTGGCCAAGGGCTACTACAACGCCCGTCGCAAGGTTTTCCGCGTCGCCAAGCAGGCGGTCATCAAGGCGCAGCAGTACGCCTACATCGGCCGCAAGCAGAAGAAGCGCAATTTCCGTTCGCTGTGGATCACCCGCATCAATGCGGCGGCCCGCATCAACGGCCTGAGCTACAGCCGTTTCATGAACGGCCTGCTGAAGGCTGGCATCACCCTGGACCGCAAGGTGCTGGCGGACATCGCCGTGCATGACGCGGCGGGTTTTGCGGCGCTGGCTGAAAAGGCAAAGGGCGCGCTGGCGGCATAAGTCTTCCGGTAGCCCGCGTTCGCCGCGGGCGCCAGGAACAGATGCATGCATGGGGAAGGGCGCGAGTCCTTCCCCATTCTTTTTTGTGCCGGCGCAGGCCGGCCCGGCCACCGCGACGCAACGCGGCAAGATCGACATTGCAAGCAGGACACGTGCAAAGCCCATGAGCGAGATCGAAACCCTCACCGGACAGGCGCTGGCCGACATCGCGGCGGCGCAGGCGCCCGAGCAGCTGGAACACCTGCGCGTGGCCCTGCTGGGCAAGAGCGGCAGCATCACTGCTCAGCTCAAGCAACTGGGCGCCTTGCCTGCCGAGCAGCGCAAGGCCGCCGGCGAGGCGATCAACCTGGCCCGCGATGCGGTGTCCGAGGCGCTGGCGCAACGCCGCCAGGTGCTGGATGCAGCGGCGCTGGATGCGCGCCTGGCTGGCGAACGCATCGACGTCACCTTGCCCGGGCGGCGCGAGGAACGCGGCGGCCTGCACCCGGTCACCCGGACCCTGGAACGCATCACCGGCATCTTCGCGCGGCTGGGCTACGAGCTGGCCGACGGCCCGGAGATCGAGGACGACTGGCACAACTTCGAGGCGCTGAACTTCCCGCCGCATCATCCGGCGCGCGCCATGCACGACACCTTCTACTTCGACGACGGCCGCCTGCTGCGCACGCATACCTCCGGGGTGCAGGTGCGCTACATGAGCCGGCTGCTTGAAGGCGGCGGTGTGCCGCCGCTGCGCATGATCGCCGCCGGCAAGGTCTACCGCAGCGACAGCGACCAGACCCATTCGCCGATGTTTCATCAGGTCGAAGGCTTGCTGGTCGATGAGCATTCGACCTTTGCCGATCTCAAGGGCACGCTGGCCGAGTTCGTGCGCGCGTTCTTCGAGCGCGACTTTGAAATGCGTTTCCGCCCGAGCTACTTCCCGTTCGTCGAACCCGGCGCGGAAGTGGACATCGCCTGGCAGCAGCCTGATGGCAGCACGCGCTGGCTGGAAGTGCTCGGCTGCGGCATGGTGCATCCGAACGTGCTGCGCAGCGTCGGCATCGACCCGGAGCGCTACACCGGCTTTGCCTTCGGCCTGGGCGTGGAGCGCTTCGCGATGCTGCGCTATGGCGTCAACGACCTGCGCGCGTTCTTCGAGAACGACGTGCGGTTCCTCAGGCAGTTTGCCTGAGGCGGGAGTGGGGAATCGGGAATGGGGAATCGTGAAGCGGTTCCCGGCCCGTTCCGCCTTCCCGCAGCGCCTGCTCCATCGATTCCCCATTCCCTTTTCTCGATTCCCGGCTCCTCATGAAATTCTCCGAGAACTGGCTGCGCAGCCACGTACCTACCGACGCCGACCGCGATACGTTGGCGGCGACCCTGACCGCGATCGGCCTGGAGGTCGAAGAGGTCACGCCGCTGGGCGGGGCGCTGGCACAAGTGGTGGTTGCGCGCATCGTCGAGGCGGTGCGCCATCCGGAGGCTGATCGCCTGCAGGTGTGCCAGGTGGACGCTGGGGGCGGCGAGCTGCTGCAGATCGTCTGCGGCGCGCCCAACGCGCGGCCGGGTCTGGTCGCGCCGTTGGCGATGGTCGGCGCGCAGATCGGTGACCTGAAGATCGGCGCGGCCAAGCTGCGCGGCGTGGCGTCCAACGGCATGCTGTGCTCGGCCAAGGAACTGGGGCTGGATACCGACGCTTCGGGCCTGTTCGAGCTGCCGGACGACGCTCCGGTCGGCCAGCCGCTGGCCGATTACCTCGGGCTGCCGGACGCCAGCATCGAGATCAAGCTCACCCCGAATCGCGCCGACTGCTTCAGCGTGCGCGGCATCGCCTATGACGTGGCCGCCGCCTGCGGCAGCGAAGTGGTGGCCCTGGAGTTCGCCGCGGTGCCGGCGGTGTCGTCGCGGCGCGTGGATGTGGCGTTGGAAGCGGGGGCCGAAGCACCGCGCTTCTGTGGGCGCGTGATCGAAGGTATCCGCGGCGATGCGCATACCCCGGTGTGGATGGCCGAGCGCCTGCGCCGCAGCGGCGTGCGTCCGGTGTCGCTGCTAGTCGATATCACCCAGTACGTGATGCTCGAACTGGGCCAGCCGATGCATGCCTACGACCTGGATACCCTGAAGGGACCGATCGCCGCGCGGCGTTCCCGCGCCGGTGAGTCGCTCAAGCTGCTCGATGGTCGCGACGTCACCCTGGACGACAGCTTCCTGCTCATCACCGATGCCGACCGCCCGGTGGGCCTGGCCGGCCTGATGGGTGGATTCGACACGCGCGTGACCGACGCGACCCGCAATGTCTTCCTCGAAGCGGCGCATTTCCAGCCGGCGGCGATCATGGGCCGCGGGCGCAAGCTCGGCCTGCATACCGATGCCGGCCACCGCTTCGAGCGCGGCGTGGACCCGCAGCTGCCGCCGCAGGCGATCGAGCTGGCGACGCGCCTGGTGCTGGAACTGGCCGGCGGCACGCCCGGCCCGGTGACCCAGGTCGATCTGCCCGAACACCTGCCCAGCACCGCGCGCATCACCCTGCGCCGTGCCCGTGTTGCCCGCGTACTTGGCCTGCAGATTGCCGATGCGGAGGTCGAGCGCATCCTGCGCGCGCTGGGCATGCAGGTGCAGCCTTCGGCCGACGGTTGGGAGGTGGTGGCGCCGAGCCGCCGCTTCGATATCGCCATCGAAGAGGACCTCATCGAGGAACTGGCGCGCATCCACGGCTACGACCGCATTCCGACCACGTTGCCGGGTGGCGCCAGCCGCATTGCCATGCCCAGCGAAACCGTGCTGGAAGAGGCGGCCGCGCGCGCCCACCTGGTCAGCCGCGACCTGCAGGAAACGATCAACTACGCCTTCGTCGAGGGCGAGCTGCTGTGCAAGTGGCAGCTGCAGGACGGGCAGGTGGCCCTGGCCAACCCGCTCAGCGCCGAGCTGGCGGTGATGCGCCCGGCGCTGTTGCCGGGGCTGGTGGCCGCGCTGGGCCGGAACGTGGCGCGCCAGGCCGGGCGCGTGCGCCTGTTCGAGCTCGGCAAGGTGTTTGCCGCGGCGCCTGAGGCTGGCGCCGCCCCGGTCGAGACCCAGCACATTGCCGCGGCGGTCTGTGGCGATGCGCTGGCGCTGCAATGGGGCGAAGCGGCGCGCAAGGTCGATTTCCACGATCTGAAGGGCGACCTGGCCGCGCTGGCCGCCGCCAGCGGCGCGCAGCTGGAATACCGTCCCTCGGTCCGCCCGCATGGCCACCCCGGCCGTTCGGCCGACGTGTACCGCGACGGGCAGTGCATTGGCTGGATCGGCCAGCTGCATCCGGCCCTGGCCAAGGCGCTGGACATCGACGTGGACGTGTTCGCCTTTGAACTGGCGCTGGCGCCGCTGGCCGCCCGCATGCTGCCGCGTGCCGGCGAGTTGTCGCGCTTCCCCTCGGTGCGTCGCGACCTGGCCTTCCTGGTGCCCGAGCAGGTCGCCTGGGCAGACCTGGCTGCCACCGTGCGGGCCAGCATCGGTCCGCTGCTGCGCGAGGTTCAGCTGTTTGACCGCTACGTCGGCCCGGGTGTCGAAGCCGGGTTCAAGAGTCTGGCTATGGGCTTGATTTTGCAGGATAACTCGCGCACCCTGACGGATCGTGACGTGGACGCCGTAGTGGCCGATGTGCTGGCCGCCGTCGAGCGCGAACATCACGCGCGGATTCGCAGTTGAGGCAGTAACAGGGGGAGTGCCATGGCGTTGACCAAAGCGGAAATGGCCGAGCGCCTGTTCGACGAGGTAGGTCTGAACAAGCGTGAAGCCAAGGAGTTCGTCGATGCGTTCTTCGACGTGCTGCGCGATGCGCTGGAACAGGGACGCCAGGTGAAGCTGTCGGGTTTCGGCAATTTCGACCTGCGGCGCAAGAACCAGAGGCCCGGTCGCAATCCCAAGACCGGTGAGGAAATTCCGATTTCCGCCAGGACGGTGGTGACGTTCCGTCCAGGCCAGAAGCTCAAGGAACGGGTGGAGACCTATGCTGGATCCGGGCAGTAACCGCGAACTTCCGCCGATACCGGCAAAGCGCTACTTCACCATTGGTGAGGTCAGCGAGCTGTGCGACGTCAAGCCGCATGTGCTGCGGTACTGGGAAACCGAATTCCCCAGCCTGGAACCGGTCAAGCGCCGCGGCAACCGTCGCTACTACCAGCGCCACGATGTGCTGATGGTGCGGCAGATCCGCGGCCTGCTGTACGAACAGGGCTACACCATCGGCGGCGCGCGCCTGCGCCTGGAAAGCGCTGGCGCCCGCGAGGAATCGGCGCTGAGCAACCAGATCATCAAGCAGGTGCGGATGGAACTGGAAGAAGTCCTGCAGCTGCTGCGGCGCTGAAGGCGAGCGACAACGCCAAGCAAAGCCGTTATAATCGCAGGCCGCCGCAAGGCGGGGCATCACACCTCTCGGGGTATAGCGCAGCCTGGTAGCGCACCAGTCTGGGGGACTGGTGGTCGTCGGTTCGAATCCGGCTACCCCGACCAAATTCCCTTTCTCGAACAACGGCCTACGCTGCTAAAGCGCAGGCCGTTTTTCGTTTCCACCCTATTCTCACCCTATTTCCACCCTACACGTTTGGTCCTCGCGCCCCATCGACGACGGGTGACTGTTGGCTTATGCTTTGCCTATGAAGAGCCCCCCCATCGTTCACGCAGTTGACCTCTTTTGCGGCCTCGGCGGACTCTCCTTCGGACTCAAGGAGGCAGGCGTCAGGGTTCGCGCAGGAATCGACCTAGACCCAACGTGTAAATTCGCGTTCGAAGCGAACGTCGGCGCAAAGTTCATCTGCAAAGACATCAAAGACGTATCGGCTGAGGAATTGATGCAGCTTTGGCCGAAAAGAGGCCTTCGGCTCCTGGCGGGCTGCGCGCCCTGCCAGCCATTCTCGAGCTTCCGTCGCGGCACGGACACGAAGGGGGATGAAAAGTGGCCTTTGTTGGACGAGTTTAGGCGCTTGGTCGAAGCGACTCGCCCGGAACTGGTCACCATGGAAAACGTCCCGGGGTTGAAGTCGACCGAAGTCTTCGCGAGATTCGTCCGTGCGCTAGAAGATGTCGGATACAGCGTGGCTTACAAGTCATGCTATGGGCCGAAGTATGGGCTGCCGCAACATCGCAGGCGGCTTGTACTGCTGGCATCGCTCTTGGGGCCCATCGGCTTCCCTGCGGAGACGAACGATGCGAGTAACTTTGTTACTGTCAAAGACGTCATCGCTGGGCTGCCAAAGCTCCAGGCCGGACAGGCCGATCCGGCTGATCCACTGCATAAGGCACGCTCGCTCACCCCGTTGAATCTCGCGAGAATTCGGGCATCGAAGCCTGGAGGCACGTGGCGGGATTGGCCGTCTCATCTTCGGTCGCCGTGTCATACGCGGGCAACCGGGGCCTCCTTCCAGAGTGTGTACGCACGGATGACGTGGAGCGAGCCCGCCCCCACGATCACAACGCAGGCGTATAACTTCGGGACGGGTAGATTCGGCCACCCCGACCAGGATCGCGCCATATCGCTGCGAGAGGCCGCGATGCTGCAGGGGTTTCCTCGTGACTATGCATTCGTTCGCCCGGATGCCGAGCCGGAGTTCTTGTCGATTGGGCGGCTGATTGGGAACGCGGTACCGCCGCCGCTGGGTCGCGCGATTGGCGAGCAGATCAGCGTGCATACCAAGGTCTCAAAACGCTAAAAGAGAGAGGACGCAAGGATGACTAACAAGTTCAGGATGAAACTCGATTTTCGGGTGCTTGAGCATCTGGGTATTCGGCTCTACAGCAATGTTGCCGCCGTCATCAGCGAGCTCGTTGCGAATGGCTGGGACGCCGAGGCCAAGAATGTGCACATCGTTTTCGATCAAGCCGGCGATTCCTTGGTGATAAGCGATGACGGTGTAGGCATGGGGCTGTCCGAGATCAACGACAGGTTCCTTACCGTGGGTTACGACAAGCGAGGTACGGAGGGAGGAACCTCGGCGTGCGGAAGGAAGTTCATGGGAAGGAAGGGGATCGGAAAACTGTCGGTTTTTTCAGTCGCCGACGTCGTGCGCGTGTACAGCACCAAGGACGGAGATTCCAACGCGTTCGAGCTCCGTGTGGCAGATCTCGAAAAAGCCATCAAGGCAACGGGCGAGTACTATCCGCCCGAAATACCCTGGCTTGGCGACATAGCCAAGAAGGGCACCACCCTCGTCATGACGGGTCTCCAGGTCAAGCGCACAAAGATCACGGTCAACGCGCTTAGAAAGCGACTCGCGCGACGCTTCTCGGTGATCGGATTCAAAAGCTCCGACGGTGATCAGTTCGAAGTCTCGATCAACGGTGATCCGGTGGGCCCTTCCGACCGCGATGATCTTCGGAGTCTGGAGTACCTGTGGGAAATTGGCCCGACGCCAGCGCTCGATGGGACGTCTATGCCGAACTTGGTGGAGAGGTATCTCCTCAAGGACGACCTTGCCGGCGGCGAGCATGCGTGGGTCGTCCGCGGCTGGTTCGGAACGGCCAAGAAGCCTGCTCAGCTTGAAGGAGAAGAAAGCGGGTCGCTCAAGAATATCGTTGTCTTGGCACGTGGCCGACTGATTCAAGAGAGCATCCTGGACAAGCTAGGGTTCAATCGAATCTTTGGTTCGTATGTTACGGGTCAGATTCAAGCCGACTTTTTGGATGAAGATGCTCAAGAGGACATTGCGACAAGTGATCGCCAGCGGTTGGTGGAAGACGACCCGCGCGTGATAGCGCTACGCAACTTCATGCGTAAGGCTCTGCTCGACGCTTCCGATACCTGGTCCGAGGTGCGCAAACAGCAAAAGGCCGTTGAGGCGCAGGAAGCGCATCCGGTTCTCAAGGACTGGATTGAAGGGCTTCCGAAGGAGCAACGGGGACCAGCCCGGAGCTTCATTGGATTGATCGAGGGGCTCACGCTGGATGACAGTCATGAGCAAGATCGCGTGGACTTGTTTCGTTCTGGTGTGCTTGCGTTCGAGCGCCTTCGACTGAAGGAGGCGGCCCATCGGCTCGAGAATCTTAAGGAGCTAAATGCGGATCACTTGCTGCCTCTCTTAGTCAATCAGGAGTATTACGAAGCTTCCTTGTACGGGGATATTGTCAAGTCCAGAGTTGAGGCTATTAGGCAGTTCCAGAATTTGACAGATAGCCATGCGAAGGAAAGGGTTCTGCAGATGCACCTGTTTAAGAATCTGTGGCTGCTCGACGCAGGCTGGGAGCGAGCTAGCGGAAGCGCAACTATGGAGAATAGGCTCAAGACGAACTTCCCCAAGGATTTCGGCGATGACCTTACAGAAGATGAGTCAAAAGGGCGCGTCGACATCCAGTACCGCTCGAATGCAGGCGTGCACATCATCGTCGAGCTGAAGAAGTACGAGCGCGTGATGACCCTAGAGGAGCTGCAGCAGCAGGGCACGAAATATAGGTCAGCGATGACGAAGCTCTTGGCTCAGCAGGGTGAGAGCAATCCGAAGATTGAGATCGTCTTTGTGCTCGGGCGACCGGTCAAATTGCCCGTCGATGCCGGTCTGCCATCCGACTTCGTCGAGAAGAATCTCGACACATGGGGTGCGCGAATAGTCTTCTACGACCGGTTGATTGAAAGCGCAATTGCGGCGTACTCGGATTATATCTCGGCACATCAGGAGCTCGATCGGGTCGACAAGGTGGTCCAGGGGCTAGCCGCGGCTAGTTAGCGCCCGGCAATGAGCCAGGCGTCACCTCGCTCCAGGGAGCGTCATGGCCATCGAGATACACGGCGGTCATGGTTGTGCTCGCATGCCCCATTAGCTGCTGCACCTGCTGCAGCGTCCAGCCCGATTGGCGCAGCAGGGCGCCGCCCAAACTGCGGATCTCGTGGAAGGTCGGCGCGTTTTCAGCGTCGAGTCCGGCCGCCTCTCGCGCGTCCTGAAATGCGCGCGTGAGCTGCTCGGGCAAGACCTGGGTGTGGTGCTCTCGCGCCTTTGCGCGCTTCTGCTGCGGCCGTGCCTTCTCCGGTAGCCGGTGGACCAGGTAAGGCGACACCACGCTGTCGCGCGCGCGCGTGACGACGGCCTGCAGCTCCGGCGTCAGCGTGATCTTCAGCTTCACCAGCGTGCTGTCCTCGGTCTTGCTGGGCACTACCCACAAGGCACCGTCGTGCACGTCGGCGAACGTCAGGTTCACCACGTCGTCGCGGCGGAGCAGGGTGAGGAGCGAGAGGTCCATCGCCACCTGCAGCCAGTGCGGCGCCGCCCCGCGGATGGCGCGGAAGGTTTCCTCGGTGAGGCGCTCTCGCTTGCGGGTGAACGCGAACTTGCGCGTGACCGTCGCCGGATTTGACTCGATCCAGCCCTCCTCGACGGCGCAGGCGAGAATCCATCCCAGCACGAGGCGCCTGGTCTGCCGACCGCGCTCGGACTCAGTGTCCGCCCGAAGCCACTCGGCGCAGTCCTTGACGGAAAGCGTTTCGAGCTGGCGTTCGCCTAAGCCTTTTTCCACCCGGCGGATGATGATCTCGTACTCCGCCGCGGTGCGAGCGCCCCATTTTCGGCTGGGCACGTCGTCCTGCCGGAAGATGGCCACGGCGTCCGCCACGGTCTTTCCGGTACCGGTGACACGCGCGACGAGGTCCGCGCTCTGGCTCAGCAGCGCGTTGAGCTGCCTGGCGGCGGCGAACGCCTTCGCCTTGTCCTTTCCCATCCACGTCTCGCGCCGAGTCAGCGGGTGGCGGTACTTGTAGCCGTCCCGGTTCGGGTAGAGGTTGTCGGGCCATCCAGCCCTGCTGCGCGAGCGAACACGTCCCATCATTCGAGATTACCCCGCCTCCGCCAGAACGCGCAGGACCAGTTCGTCACCGCCAGCGAGCCACTGGTGTTCATCGACATACCAAGTCCCGCCGACCTTGCGGCCAGGCAGAACGCCATGTTGAAGCCAACGGCGCACCGTGAGTTCCGAGGGGGCGCTGCCTGGCGCGAAGTATTTGGCCGACCACACCGACACAGTCATCAGCAGCATGACGGCTGCTCCTTGAGATTCATGCTGCTCTCCTCTGAAAGAAGCGCCGCCACCAGGGCTGGCGCAGTCGTTCGTTCTCGGCGCGCAAGCGCGCGTTCTCCTCGGCGGTTTCCGCCAGGCAGGTGCGCAAGTAGTGCTTGGTCGGCTGCCGCATGCGCTTGGGCGGCTTGGGGAACATCTGGTCGGTCATGCGGCCGCCTGCTTCTGGTCGGCGCGAGAAGCGCGCTCAATCTGCCGGCCGATCCAGCCAATCACCGGCACCGCGAAGCTGTTGCCCAGCATCTTGTAGCGAGGGCCGTCGGCCATCATCGGTCCTTCGTCAACGCCGCCGGAGTGCCGGGCGAGGTAGGCCACATAATGGGCGTCAGGCTCGTTCTTCCGCTGCTTGCGCGGCTTCCCCAGCTTGGGCACCAGTGTCCAGGCGTCCGGTGCGCCCTGCAGGCGCTCGCACTCGCGCGGGGTGAGGCGACGAACGCCCATTCGTCCAGCCACGGCGGCATGACCCCCACCATGGGCCGCACGGAGCGTGCCCGGCACTTCGCCAATCGACAGCGCGGTCTCACCGCCGGCCTTGCAGTCGAAGGCGACGCACGGCGCACCAGAGGTGGCGCGGTCGCTGCCCGTGGTGAGCGTGCCGAACACCGCATCGCCGGTATCGAGGTTGGTACCGCGCACGGTGAAGGGCACAGGCACCAATGGCGTGCCTCGACCGGTGCCGTCTTCGCTGGCGTCGAAGCCATCGGCACGCAGCGTGTGCGCCACCATGTTGTAGCACTCGTCGCCGGCAGGGCCACCGCTACCCTTGGCCCATTTGCTGGTCACGGCTCCCGAAATGCGACCGCCATCAGGGCCGCCGCCAATGGCGCCGGCAAGGCCTTTCCGCGTTTCTCGGCGCGGCGCAGAATCCCCGCGCAGGCGGTCGGGCTCAAGAAGTACCGGCGATCGACCGGTCCAGTCTCCAGTATCGAGGACAGCGAACACGCGACGGCGCCGCTGCGCCACTCCGAACCACTGCGCGTCAAGCACGGCCCACTCGACGAGTCCGTGCTCGCCCAGCGCCACGCCTTCGTTGCCCCAGCCATCTGCCGGGACATCGACTCGGCACCCTGCCATCGCTCCAACCACGACAGCAAAGTCGCGGCCGGCGTTGCTGCTGAAGGCGCCCGGGACGTTTTCCCAGACGAGCCAGCGGGCACCGCAAAGAGTCCGAGCTGCATTGAAGATCCTCAGTTGCTGGTGGAACAGGCTGGAGCGGGCACCGGCTAGACCGGCGCGCTTGCCTGCGACCGAAAGGTCCTGGCAGGGCGAGCCACCGATCACGACGTCGATGTGGCCGAGCGAAGCGATGCGAGCTTCGTCGACCGCGCTCACGTCGCCCAGGTTCGGCACGTGCGGGAGGCGATGCCGCAGTAGGGAACACGCCGCAGGCTCGATCTCCGCGACGCCAGCGCACTGCCAGCCGAGCGGAGCCCAGGCGAGATGCGCGGCCTCCATGCCTGAGAAGAGCGACAGGTACCTCACCCGCGCGCTTCCTTCCTGGCTTCGGACAGCATCTCGCGCAGGTCTTCCAGCACCTTGCGGTCCTCCCCGTGCTGCTCAGCGAGGCGGACGGCGCGCTCCAGCGCGTAGACCCGGTCGTTCGGATGGATGTACGTCATGGCAGAATCGGCTCTAACGTGGGCAGGGGGGAAGGTCAATGGCGATTTGTCCGCTTTCGACGGATTGGGGAAATGTCGCGGACTGGGCCGCTGTGGTGGTCGCGGCAATAGCTGCGGGTGCCACGCTGTGGGCTGTGGTCGTTGCGATGGGAACGAGCCGTACTGCAGTGGAGGAAGCACGGCGTATGCGGCAGGAGGACCGAGACGCGCGGCTTAAAGCTGAGCGCGACAGAGCAGTAGCGCGAGCCATCGTGCTGGACCACGAGCTCTACATCCTCGGTGGGGAGATCCGGCGCATTGCGGACGGCATTGGAGCTTCGGTGTCGCGAGCGGATCCGGTGCAAGCGCGAACTTGGGCAGCCAAGCAGATGCCGGTAGATCCCCTTCCAATGCTCACGCGCTTCGCGGATGATCTCGATGCGTTCGGAACAGAGGGGGCAGCCGATTTGCTCTCCGCACTGAGCAGTTGGTACGTGAATCGAACGCTGCTTGAAGATAGTCGCTTTGATGGCGACGAGGCCGACCGGATCGGTGAGGACCTGGCTTCGATCGAAAGCGCCTTCCGAACCTTCCTTGACGTGCTGAGGATGGCTCGGAACTTGACGCATCACTGGGCGACTGAAGGAAAAGGTGGTTTGGCCGAGACTGACTTCTGAAGTTGCGTTCATGCCGCCATCCCCACCGCCTGCAGGTCGATGTGGTCCACCTTGTCGCGCAGGAACCGGCGCGCGGGGCGCAGGTGGGCAGCGATCACCGCGCGATCGTCGTGTGCGAAGAACGTCAGCACGTGCTTGTGCAGCGCACGGCGGTGGTCGCGGCGGTACAGGCGCCAGGTGACGAAGTCGCCGTCTGTGGTCGAGAAGCGGCCCCAGGAGAAGTCGCCGTTACGCTTTGGTGCGCGGCGGGTCGCGTGTCGGCTCATGCGGCATACCTCAGCGGCTTGCCCCGATCGACCCAGCCGTGCCAGATCTCGGTGGCGTTGTTCAGTCGGACCTGGTGCGCATCGATGCTCATCGGAGCCGAGCGCGACCGCGCGCGCTGGATGTCCGATTCGCAGACCCGGCAGGTGGTGCGGCGACGGTGTGCCGGCGGGAACTGATCGGCCGGCAGCACGCGGCAGCAACTGGAGCAGGTGCGACGCATCAGACGCGCACCTCAGCCGCCGGGCGGAACGCGGGCACCTTGGGCACCGGCAAGGGAAGCGGGCGCTGATCCGTGCCCGGCGGCATCGCATGCCCGTGCTGCCGGCACCACTCGCGCAGCGCGTCGATGTATTCCTCGTGCCTGCTGCTGGCGCTGCAGGCGCACTCGACGAAGTGCCCGCCGCCGGCGGAGACTCGGCGCACGTCGAGCATGTGGCGCGCGCTGTGGCCGTTCTGGCAACGCGGCAGGGGCTGGTCGTCGCTGATCTGGCGCTGGCTCATAGGGGCAGCCTCCGGGCCTCGCGCCACACGCGCGGCAGCTGGACGGCCAGGACGACCGCGACGGTCAGCAGCAGCGAGGCGCCGGCCGCGCTGGCGCGCAGCGCGCACAGCACCGCGGCCAGCAGCGCCATCACCACAGAGACCACCATGACGATGACCGCTCCATACCGGCTCACGCGGCACGCTCCATGCCGACGCGCTCGGCCTCCGGCAGCTCCAAATCGGCATTGCCCTTCAGGATCGTGCCGGTCTGGGTGTACTCGCTGACCTCGAGGCCAGCTGGGATGTAGATCGGCGGCATACCCTTGTGCATCGCCGCGATGAAGTCGGTTTCGTTCATGAGGTCAACGCCTGGATGAGGAGGACGGCGCCGGCGCCTGCGACCAGGCAGCCGGCATTGATGGCGACTTCGAACCAGAAGAACCGGCGCAGCTCGGCCTCGAGCTTTGCCTCGA
>DASPIU010000073.1:0-43293 GCA_035629025.1 Stenotrophomonas sp. | reverse complement strand
CCTGGACGACCCGTTCATCCTGCTGCACGACAAGAAGATCTCCAACGTGCGTGACCTGCTGCCCGTCCTCGAGGGCGTGGCCAAGGCCGGCAAGCCGCTGCTGATCGTGGCCGAGGAAGTCGAGGGCGAAGCCCTGGCGACCCTGGTGGTCAACACCATCCGCGGCATCGTCAAGGTCGTGGCGGTCAAGGCTCCGGGCTTCGGCGACCGTCGCAAGGCGATGCTGGAAGACATGGCCGTGCTGACCGGCGGCACCGTGATCTCCGAGGAAGTGGGCCTGTCGCTGGAGAAGGCCACGATCAAGGACCTGGGCCGCGCCAAGAAGGTGCAGGTGACCAAGGAAAACAGCACGGTGATCGACGGCGCCGGCGACGGCGAGGCGATCCAGGCGCGCATCAAGCAGATCAAGGCGCAGATCGAAGAGACCTCTTCGGACTACGACCGCGAGAAGCTGCAGGAGCGCGTGGCCAAGCTGGCCGGCGGCGTGGCCGTCATCAAGGTCGGTGCCGCCACGGAAGTGGAAATGAAGGAAAAGAAGGCGCGCGTCGAAGACGCCCTGCACGCCACCCGTGCGGCGGTCGAGGAAGGCGTGGTCCCGGGCGGCGGTGTTGCGCTGATCCGTGCCAAGAAGGCGGTCGAAGGCCTCAAGGGCATCAACGAAGACCAGAACCACGGCATCGAGATCGCCCTGCGCGCGATGGAAGCCCCGCTGCGCGAGATCGTCACCAACGCCGGCGAAGAGCCGTCCGTGATCGTCAACAAGGTCAAGGAAGGTTCGGGCAACTTCGGCTACAACGCCGCCAACGGCGAGTTCGGTGACATGGTGCAGTTCGGCATCCTGGACCCGACCAAGGTGACCCGCACCGCGCTGCAGAACGCTGCTTCGATCGCTGGCCTGATGATCACCACCGAAGCAATGGTGGCCGAGTCGCCGAAGAAGGACGAGCCGGCGATGCCGGGCGCCGGTGGCATGGGCGGCATGGGCGGCATGGACTTCTAAGTCCCGCCGCGGCCGCACGGTCGCATGCTGTGTCGAAACCCCGCCCACAAGGCGGGGTTTTCTTATATGGTGACTGCACAGCCCCGGTGCTAAGGTTCAGCTGAGTCTTTCGCTGCATCCGAATTCTGTCCCGGCACTCGCCCTGCTCTCATGCTCAAGTCCCACAATCGCGAAAAGCTGATAAACGCGGCGATCTTCTTCGCAGCGAATACGCGCTATTGCGGGAAGATCAAACTCATCAAGTTGCTCTATCTGCTGGATTTCGAGCACTTCCGGCAGACCGGCAGGTCCGTGACCGGGCTCGAGTATCGCGCGATGAAGATGGGTCCTGTTCCAATGGAGTTGTTTGAGGAATGGGAGGCGCTGGAGCCGGATTTCGCCGAGGCGATACAGATCGTTCCCGAGCAGGTGTTCGATTACTGCCGGGACAGTGTGCGACCGAAGCGCGAATTCGATGCTTCCCATTTCACGCGCCGTGAGCTGCGGCTCATGGAGCAGTTGAGCGTACGGTTCAACACGGATTTTTCGCAGCCATTGATCAATGTGACGCACACCGAGCGCGGCCCGTGGGACGCCATCTGGGACAACGGGCGCGGCAACCTGGAAAAGATTCCCTACGCCTTGGCAGTGCAAGGCGATGATGAAGCTGCGATAGCCGCCCGTGAGTCCGCCGAAGAGTACGAAGGTATCAAGGCAGCACAAGGACGTTGAAGAGCAAGGGTTATGTCGGCAGGGATGGGTTGGATCTACAAGGACGACACTTTTTATCTGGACCAGTCTGACGGAGTGTTGAAGGCGAAGTACCTGCTGGTTCTGGCGGCGTTGCCTCGCCACGATCTGGTCGTTCGGCTGCTGACGTCGCGGCATCCCGAACTCAGGCCAGAGCACCCGGCCTGTTTCCATGGCGATCCCTATCCGGGCTTCTATCTGGGTGTCCTTGGTGGGCCGCTGACGGCCAGGTCATGGCTTGACCTGCGCTTTCTGGATGACTTCGACCCGAAAGAATTCGATCGCAAGCTGCAGATCGAGAGACTGCGTGAGGTGATGCCGCTACCGGCAGCGCTGCTTCGCTCGGCACTGTTGTGCGCGGCCTCTGCCGACGACACCACAGTGCAACAGGAACGCCGGCTGCGTGACGCGCTGACGATCGTGTAGCCGCTGGGCGAGCGCCGCCCCTTTCGTCGCGAAGCACAGGGCCTGCGACAGCCTCTGTTGCCAATGAAACGGTTGGCGACACCGCAAAGCCGTGTTATCAATGGCCCCATGAACGCAAACCCCAGCCGCTTTTACTTTTGGTACTACGGTTTTCCGATGCCGCTGGCGGAGGAAGGATTGCGCTCACCCTGAAGGAACCTTCAGACGCATCCCGAAAGCCGCCAGCGCAACTGGCGGCTTTTTTGTTGCCGCCTTGCCTGGCTTCCCAAGCACCCGCCCCCCGGAGAACGCCATGCCCCCTTTGACTGACGACTTGCGCATTCGCAAGATCGAGCCGCTGATCACCCCGGCCGAACTGATCGCCGAATTGCCCTGCGACGAGGCCGCCTCGGAAACCGTTGCCCGCTCCCGCAGCGCCCTGCATGCCATCCTGCACGGCAGCGACGATCGCCTCGCAGTGGTCATCGGCCCATGCTCGATCCATGACCCGGCCGCCGCGCTGGAATACGCCGCGCGCCTGCGCCCCCTGCGTGACACGCTGGGCGATGCGCTGGAGATCGTGATGCGCGTGTACTTTGAAAAGCCGCGCACGACCGTCGGCTGGAAGGGCCTGATCAATGATCCGGACCTGGACGGCAGCTTCCGCATCAACAAGGGCCTGGCCGTGGCGCGCGGGCTGCTGCGCGACATCAACCGCCTGGGCTTGCCGGCTGGCGTGGAGTTCCTCGACACCATCTCGCCGCAGTACATCGCCGACCTGGTGGCCTGGGGCGCGATTGGCGCGCGCACGACCGAGAGCCAGGTGCACCGTGAAATGGCCTCGGGTCTGTCGTGCCCCATCGGTTTCAAGAATGGCACCAGCGGCGACGTCAAGATTGCCGCCGACGCGGTCAGCGCCGCGGCGCATGCCCATCATTTCCTGGCCGTGACCAAGCATGGCCAGTCGGCCATCGCTGCCACCGCCGGCAACCCGGATTGCCACGTCATCCTGCGCGGCGGCGTGCAGCCCAATTACGACGCGGCCAGCGTGCAGGCTGCTGGCGCGGTGTTGCACAAG
The DNA here is from genome assembly GCA_035629025.1 of Stenotrophomonas sp. GTDB lineage: Bacteria > Pseudomonadota > Gammaproteobacteria > Xanthomonadales > Xanthomonadaceae > Stenotrophomonas_A. The sequence continues at coordinate 40,081 of DASPIU010000073.1, read as the reverse complement.
GCCGGCCTGGCGCAGCGGTTGATGATCGACGCCAGTCACGCCAACAGCGGCAAGAACCCGGATAACCAGCCCGCGGTCGTCGCCGACATTGCGGCTCAGCTCGCGGCGGGCGAAACCCGCATCGTTGGGGCGATGGTGGAGAGCCATCTGGTTGGCGGGCGGCAGGAGCTGGTGGCGGGACAGCCCTTGGTCTACGGGCAGAGCATTACCGATGGCTGCATCGATTGGGAAACGTCGGTGGCGGTGCTTGAGCAGCTGGCTGATGCGGTGCGTGCGCGCAGGGCTGGGGTGGCTGCGGCGGCGTGAAGGGTTTGCGGTCGCCGGCATCACACGGTCCGAAGCATCCCTGTAGGAGCGGCTTCAACCGCGACCGGGTGCCGGTATCCGCAATCTCTTCCGGCGGCCGATATTCCCGGCCGCGGGTGAGGTGTCGCGATCAACCCGGCCCGTCCACCCGCATCGTCCCGCTATCCAGCCAGCGCTGGTGCCACGACAACGCCTCCGGCAACAGATGCGGCGTGTGCTTGCCATACGCATCGCGGCACGCGCGATCGAAGTAGTCCTGCAACTGCGCGCGATAGTCCGGGTGCGCGCACTGCGCGATCACCACACGCGCGCGCTGCTTGGGTGTCAGTCCGCGCAGATCGGCCAGGCCCTGTTCGGTGACGATCACTGACACGTCGTGTTCGGTGTGATCCACATGGCTGACCATCGGCACGATGGCGGAAATCGTGCCGCCCTTCGCCGTCGAAGGGCTCAGGAACGCCGACAGGAAACCATTGCGTGCGAAGTCGCCCGAGCCGCCAATGCCGTTCATGATCCGCGAGCCCATGATGTGCGTCGAGTTGACGTTGCCATACAGGTCCGCCTCGATCATGCCGTTCATGCCAATGCAGCCCAGGCGCCGCACCAGTTCCGGATGGTTGGATATCTCCTGCGTGCGCATCACGATGCGCTCGCGATAGAAGCCGATGTTGCGCTTGAACTCCTCATTCGCCGCCGGGCTCAGCGCGAAGCCCGTGCAGGAGGCGTAGCGCAGCACGCCGGACTTGAGCAGGTCGAGCATGCCGTCCTGGATCACCTCGGTAAACGCCTCCAGGTCGCGGAAGCCGCTCTCGGCCAGGCCGGCCAGCACCGCATTGGGAATATTGCCCACGCCCGACTGCAACGGCAGCAGGTTGGCCGGCAGGCGGCCCTTGGCGACTTCGTGCTTGAGGAATTCGATCAGGTGGCCGGCAATGCGGTGGCTGGTCTCATCGGCCGGGGTGAACGGACTGTTGCGGTCCGGCCCGTTGGTGCGCACCACCGCCACCACCTTGTCCAGATCGCAACGCAACGTGCTCTGGCCAATGCGGTCGTCGCCATGCAGCAGCGGAATCGGCTTGCGATGCGGCGGCAGCGCGGTGCCGTAGTAGATATCGTGCATGCCGTCGATATCGGCCGGCTGCCACTCGTTGACCTCGATGATGATCTTCCGTGCCAGGTCCAGCCAGGTCTTGTTGTTGCCCACCGAAGTCGAGGGCACCAGGCTGCCGTCCTCGCGGATCGCCGTCACCTCGACCACCGCCGTGTCGATGCCGCCATAGAAGCCGAACCACACGTGCTGGGCCACATGGCTGAGGTGGATGTCGATGTAGTCCAGCGTGCCGGCGTTGATGCGGTTGCGCGCGTCCGGGTCGGTCTGGAATGGCATGCGCAGGGCGATGCCATCGGCCTTGGCCAAAGCGCCATCCAGTTCCGGGGCGGTGGAAGCGCCGGTCATCAACTTGATCTGGAACGGCTGCCCGGCCGCATGCGCCGCCTCGATGCGCTGCGCCAGCGCCATCGGCACCGCCTTCGGGTAGCCCGAGCCGGTGAAGCCGCTCATCGCCACGGTCTCGCCCGGTTCAATCCAGGCGGCGGCGGCTTCGGCGGACACCACGCGGTCGCGCAGGCGGGGATGCAGGATGCGATCAGTGGACATAAGACAGGACGGCAGCGGGGGAGGGCCCATTATCGGCCCCGATCGCGGTCGCGTCCTCGCGCAGAGCGCGCCAGCCGCTCCGCTATGGCCGCACGCTGACATCGGCACCACGCGCCGCCGTCTAGCATCGGCGCCCACGCCCCTGCCGATGGATCGACCCGCGCATGACTGCTCCGCGCCGCCTGCCGCGGCTCCGATGGAACGCCCTGCCGGCGTGGCTGCGCCGGCCCTTGCTGGCCGTGGTCGCGCTGTATCTGCTGTACCTGCTGGCGGCCAATATCTTCCTCAATACCGGGCTGGCGCCGTGGGCGATCAACCGCAAGCCCGAACGGTTCACGTTGCACTGGGACCGTGCTGTCAGCTGGTGGCCCGGCCGGGTCGATGCGCGTGGCGTGCGCCTGCGCGGTCACACAATGCATGTGCGCTGGCATATCGATGCACAACGCGCACGCGGGCGCATCGTGATGCTGGCGCTGCTGCGCCGTGAAGTGCACATGCCGTGGATCGAGGCCGACGAAGTGACCGGCGGTACCCGCCGCGACGATGGCCCGCCAATCGAACCGCAACGGCCATTGCCCGGGCGCACCGGCTGGCTGCTGCGCTTCGACCGCATCCACAGCGACAGCGCGCGCGGCGGCCAGTTTGGCGGCCTGAAGCTGGAAGGCCGTGGCAGCGCGCAGTTCGGCTTCTACAAGCGCCTGCGCAGCGGGCCCATGCGCGTGCAACCTTCGTGGGCGCATTACGGCCAGGCCCGCATCTGGGTGAACGGCCGCGAGTGGCTGCGCGATGGCCGCTTCGATGGCGACTTCTCCATGGACCCGCATACCCGCGCGCAGGCGCAGGGCCTGGCCAAGCTCGACAAGTCCATCATCAGCCTGCGCCTGCTCGGCCACACGACCGGCCTGGCCTTGCAACGCGACAATCGTGGCCGCCCGGTGTTCCGCACCGCCGCCGGCAGCGGCAAGGCCGACCTCGACCTGCGCTGGGTGCGCGGCGAACTGGCCGCTGGCAGCCGCGCGCAATGGACCGCCCCCCTGCTCGGCACCGACCCGGCCGGACAGCCATTGCCCGGCGAACTGGACATGCGCCTGAATGTCGACCAGGACCTGCACGTGCAGGCCAGGGTCCCCGGCGCGGCCGCCGATGCGCTGTGGCTGGATGCCGACCTGCGCTTCCAGGGCCGGCATGTACCGCTGCGCGAACCTGCCCGCCTGATTCCGCGCGCGTCAGGCCACCTGCAAGGGCGTTGGCGTTTCGCGTCGCTGGACTGGATTCCCGCGCTGTTCCCGCGCACGCAATGGCTGCAGCTGCACGGCGAAGGCGTGGTTGATGCCGATGTGCAGGTGCAGGCCGGGCAACTGGCTGCCGGTAGCCGCGTGCGCGTGCCCGAGGTCGATGCCAGCGCGCAGATCATGGCGACCCGCTTCCAGGGCAGCGCCAACGCCGATCTGCATGTCGAAGCGGTCAAGGGCGTCAACGTGCCCACCCTGGCGATGCAGATGCAGCGCTTCGTCGTGGCCGCCGATGCCACGCCTGCCAAGCCCTACATCGAAGGCAACGACCTGCAGCTGACCCTGCGCACCCCGCCAGGTTCCACCACCGCGGCCGACCTGCGCCGCAGCACCTATGGACACCTGGTGTTCCGCGATGCACGCGTGCCCGACCTGCGCGCGTATAACCGCTACCTGCCGCAGAAGCAGTTGCGCTTCGATGGCGGCACCGGCCGCGTCAGCGGCGATCTGCAACTGCTGCCCGGCGGCGACATAGGCGAAGGCGCGGTGCAACTGCAGGCGCGCGACGCACGCCTGAAAGCGGCCGGCGTGGCGTTGCGTGGCGATGTCGATGCCGCTTTGCAGTTGCGCCGCGGCGACTTGAAGGCCCGCAACTTCAGCCTTGATACCAGCGTGGTGGAACTGCGCAACGTCAGCTTCGCCGGCACCAATGGCGAGCAGCGCAGCGGCTGGTGGGCGCGCGCGCTGATCGAACGCGGCCATACCGACTGGACCGCGCCGGCCTTGTTCGATGCGCAGGTGCAGCTGGACATGCGCGACGTCGGCTTCCTCCTTGCCCTGTACGCGCAGAAGCGCGACTTCCCGCAATGGATCGACCGCGTCGTCGATGCCGGCGAAACGCGCATGGCCGGGCGCGTGCACTGGCAGGGCGACCAGCTCGTGCTCGTCGGCCTGCAAGCCAGCAACGACCGCTTCGACGTGCTGGCGCGGCTGCGCTTGAAGGATGGGCGTCAGGACGGCAGCCTGTACGCGAAGTGGGGCATCCTCACCGCCGCGCTGGAACTGGACGGGGGTCAACGCCATTGGCATCTGCTCGGTGCCCGCAAGTGGTACGACGCCCAGCCCGGCCTGCTGCCGGACAACGCGCCAGCGCAGGCCGCGCCCCCTGAATAGGGCGGCCGCAGCGGGGCTTGGCTGTACCGTCAGGTTCTGTTTTGCAGTGCAGCGTGCAAGCCCTGAAATATGTGCGCACACTGGTCCCGCATCCCGACGTGGGGGAGGGAGCAAAGCCCGCTGGCAGTTCGCTGCAAGCGGGCTTTTTTATTGTCCCGACTTTGCCGGCTCCCCGGTTCAGACGATGCCGTGCTGCCTGAGCAGCGCCTGCTCATCGCCTGACACCCAGCCGAAGATCTTCGGCTCGCCCTGCAGCTGCTGCACCAGATAGTGGACATCGAAATCGATGGAGACCGGCTTTGCCGCCGGCCGCTCGTAGGTCGCGGTCCATGACACGTGCGCCAGGCAATGGTGCTCGTCGATGGGGTGCACGCGCACCTGCCGCAATGCCATGTCGCGGGTGCCCATCCGCCGGTAGCGCTCGAATCCGTCGCGCATCATCCGTTGCAGCGGCTCGCCGTTCTCGCCGACGTTGACCCCTGCTGGAGAGGCCGCGATGAAGGCGCTGGCATAGGCGCAGGCCACTTGCGCCATGTCGGCCTCTCCACGGAGGCCGCGGCGGAAGCTGTCCTGGTAGCGGCTGAAGAATGCCTTGAGGTCGTGATCCATTTGCTACTCCCGGGGCTGGCTGGCGGAAGCTCTGCCCTGCGGCCTACGCCGGCCATGCGGCCGCGACCGGCACGGTGATGCCACAATCGTGGCATGCCGCTGCCCGCCTCGCTCTCGCCCGACCTGCACGCCCATCTCGAACGATCCCTGGCCCGCCTGCGCGCGGCCTGGCCCGCCGAACATCCGTGGCCGGGCGAGATCTTCGCCGCCCAGCTGGCGCAGGTGGCCCTGGTCAGCGAATGCTTCGTCGATACCGCCACGCGGCAGCCGGCGCTGCTGCAGCACCTCGCCGGCAGCGCCGACCCTGGCCCCCTGCCCGAGCCAGTGCTGTTGGCCGACGCGCCCGAAGAATGGCCGGCGCTGTTGCGCCGCTACCGCAACGCCGAATCGGCGCGGCTGGGGTGGCGCGATGTGCTGGGCCTGGACCGGGTCGAGGCGACCCTGGCCGGCAGCACACGCCTGGCCGAGCGCTGCCTGGGCCTGGCCCTGGCCGCACTGGAGCAGCAGTTCGTGCAGCGCCATGGCCACGTGCGCGCGGCCGATGGCAGCGAACAGCGCCTGGTCGTGTTCGGCCTGGGCAAGCTCGGCGGCGGCGAACTCAACTTCTCTTCCGACATCGACTTGGTCTACGCCTACCCGCAGGCCGGTGAGTCCGATGGTGCACGCGCGCTGGATGCGGAAGCCTACTTCGCGCGGCTCGGCCAGCAACTGGCGCGCCTGCTTGATGACACCACCGCCGACGGCTTCAGCCACCGCGTGGATCTGCGCCTGCGTCCGTTCGGCAGCGCCGGCCGCGTGGCGCTGTCGTTCGCCGCGATGGACCAGTACTTCCAGCGCGAAGGCCGCGACTGGGAGCGCTACGCCTGGCTCAAGGCGCGCGCCGTGGCCGGCGACATCGCCGCCGGTGAAGCCTGGCTGCAGACCCTGCGCCCGTTCGTCTATCGCCGCTATCTCGACTACACCGCGCTCGATGGCCTGCGCGAAATGAAGGCCGCCATCACCGCCGAGGTCGCGCGCCACGATCGCCTCGACGACATCAAGCGCGGGCCCGGCGGCATTCGCGAAGTCGAATTCCTCGTGCAGTCGCTGCAGCTCATCCGCGGCGGGCGCGAAGACAGCCTGCGCGAACGCCGTCTGCTGCCGGCGCTGGAGGCATTGATTGCGCTGGGCCAGATCGACGCGCGCGCCGGCGCCGCATTGGCTGAGGCCTATCGCCATCTGCGCCGCCTGGAAAACCGCCTGCAGATGTTGCGCGACGCGCAGACCCACGCCTTGCCCGAGGCCCCACTGGATCGCGAGCGCATTGCGCGTGGCCTGGGCCATGACAGCTGGGAGGCGATGTACGCCGCGCTGCAACAGCAGCGCGACCTGGTCGCCACCGAATTCGGCGAGCTGCTTGCCCCGCGCCGTCGCGACCTGGCCCCTGATGCCGCCGCGACCTACTGGCGCGCGCTGCCCGATGCGGGCGATGCCGGCGTACTCGGCGGGCTGGGTTTCGCCGATGCACACAGCGCCGATCAGTCGCTGCGTGACTTCGCCCAGAGCGCCGGCGTGCGCGCGTTGTCCGACAGCGCCCGCGCGCGCCTGGATCGGGTGATGCCGGCCCTGCTCAATGCCGCAGGCCAATCCAGCCAGCCCGACGCCGCCCTGCGCCGGGTGCTCGGCCTGCTGCAATCCATCCTGCGCCGCACCAGTTACCTCGCCCTGCTCGACGAGCAACCCAGCGCACTGGCCCGGCTGGTGAACGTGCTGTCGCGCAGCGCGCTGCTGGCCGAGCGCCTGGTCGCCTTCCCGCTGCTGCTCGACGAACTGCTCGACACCCGCATCGGCGGCCCCTTGCCCGATGCCGAGGCCATGCGCGCGGCATGCCTGGCGACGCTGGACATCGAAGATCCCGAAGCCGCCTTGCGCGAACTCAACGAACGCCGCCTGGCCTTGAGCTTCCGCATTGCCCTGGCCGCCCTCGACGCGCGCCAGCCGGCCGGCGTCAGCACCCGCCAGCTGGCCGACCTGGCGCAGGCCGTCGTGCTCACCGTCGAAGCCATGGCGCAGCGCCAGATCCGCGAAGCGCATGGCGAAGTGCCCGGTGGCAGCTTCGCGATCATTGGCTACGGCAGCCTGGGTGGTAGCGAGCTTGGCTTCGGTTCGGACCTGGACCTGGTGTTCCTGCACGACCACCCGCGCGAGGCGGAGATGTCCGATGGCGCGCGCCCGCTCGAAGCCGGGCGCTGGTTCGCGCGGCTGGCGCAGAAGGTCATCGCCTTGCTTGGCGCGCAGACCGGCGCCGGGCGCCTGTTCGACACCGACGTGCGCCTGCGCCCGGATGGTGGCAAGGGCGCGCTGGTGTCTTCCCTCGCCAGCTACGAGGAGTACCAGCGCGAGCGTGCCTGGACCTGGGAACATCAGGCGCTGGTGCGCGCACGCCCGGTCGCCGGCGATGCCGCCTTGTGCGCGCAGTTCGAGCGCGTGCGCGCGGAAACCCTGGGCCGCGTGCGCGATGCCGCGCAGCTGCGCGAGGACGTATTGAAGATGCGTGCACGCATGCGCGCCGAACTGGACCGCAGTGATGCGGCGCGCTTCGACCTCAAGCAAGGCGAGGGCGGTCTGGTGGATCTGGAATTCCTGCTGCAGGCCGGCGTGCTCGGCGCTGCCGCCACGCATGCAGAGTTGCTGGTGCCGCGCGATACGCCGGGGTTGATCGACGCGCTGTCCGGCATCGGCTGGTTGAGTGCCGCTACCGCGGTCAGTCTGCATGAGGCGCACGCGGCTCTGCTGGAAGCGGGCCTGGCCTGCACGTTGGACCGGCGCCCGCGTTTGACTGCGCCAACGCCGGCTATCGCGCAGGCGCGTGTCACGATTGGGGATGCTGCGCGTGGCAAGAACTTGGAGTTCGCGCAAGGGCGCTGAGCCCGCCAACGTGCCGCCATCTGACAGATCACGACTCCGCTCGTCGGGGCTGAAGCCCCTCCCACAAGGGCCCCAGCAGCGCTCCGAATGCCTGCTGGGTGCACTGTAGGAGCGGCTTCAGCCGCGACCGGGAATCATCGCAACCGGGAACATCACCGTCAGCTCATGCAGTCGCGGCTGAAGCCGCTCCTACAGGCGGTCCTACAACAGCCGCAGCAGCATTCCAGATGTGCCTCAGCCCCGCGCCCCCACCGGCCCCATCCGCCACAACAACGCCCGGAACGGGGCCAGCAGGCACAGGCCCATCGCCAGCTTCACCAGCAGATCGCCCGTCCCCCAGCTCACCCACGGCAGCGACGAGCCGGCAAACGCCACCGACCAGAAAATCGCCGTATCCAGCGTCGCGCTGCACAGCGTGGAGACGAACGGCGCGCGCCACCAGGTGCCGCGGCGCAGGCGGTCGAATACCTGGATGTCCAGCAGCTGCGAGGCGATGAACGCCGAGCACGAAGCCACCGCGATCCGCGGCGAGGCCACCCACACCGACATCAGCACCGCCAGCGCGAAGCCGCACCACGCCACCCGCCGCGCCGCGCGCGGACCGAAACGGCGATTGACCAGATTGCTCACCAGAAACGCCAGCGGATAGGAAAACGCACCCCAGGTCAGCCAGTCGTTGATCGGGTACTGCACCAGTACGTTGGACAGCAGCACCACCGCACCCATCGCCAGCACGGCCAGCAGCAGGGCGCGCGGCGTGGCCGGCGCGAAGGAAGGAGAAGCAAGGCGGGACATGGGGGGACGCGGATGGCGAAAAAGTCGCCAATTATCGCCCGGGGTGGCGGCCGCTACCAAAACGCCGCCGTTCAGGTCGCTGGAGCCGGTACCTCGATGCGCTCGCGCAACAGCGCCGCGACGCGTTCGGTCTCGCGCAGTGGCGTCATCTTCGTTCCCGCGATCAGCGCATCGCTTCCAGCGAGCCGCCCGCGTGCCTGCAACGCCTCCAGCAATTGTGCCGCGCGCCCCTGCGCGCGCTCGGCGAACAGCGCCTGCACGGGTACGTGGGTGGCGCAGGCTTCGGACAGCAGGTTGCTCGAATCGCTGGTACAGGCGATGCCATCGGCCCAGCCCAGCAGGCCGGCGTAGGGATTGGGCCCGTCCGCCGCGCCGGTCCACAGCAGCCCGGGCACGTTGCGCAAACGCTCGCGCAGCAGTGCAACGACAGACGCGGGGGTGCGCCGCGAAGTGGTGACCAGCAGGCTGCCGCCGTGCGCGCGCGCGTGTCGCAGCAGCGCATCCACTTCACCGGCCAATGCTGCCGTGTCCCAGGGCACGCGCGCGGTGGGCCCGCCCACCAGCAGCGCAATGCGCGGCGAGGGCAAGGCCGCCAGTTCCGCAAACGTCGCCCGGCCTTCGCCGAGCCAGGCCTCATCCACCGGATGGAGGCTGCCGAGCAGCGTGATCACATTGCGCTCGCGCAGGCCATCGTGTTCGGGCACGATCACGATGTCCCAATGCCGCGGAGCGATCCGTGGGTCGAGGATCTGCACCGCCGTCGCCCTGCGTGCGCGCAACAACCGCGTCGCCAGCGCGGCTTGCCGTCCGCAGCCTATCGCCAGCCTGGGCGGTGCCTGCAGTGCCTGGGCGAAGTCCGGTCCGAAGGCATGCGCATCGCCGGGCATCCGTCGCGGCGCCAGCCAGCGCCAGGGCGCGGCCGGATGCAGCGGCGGGGTCGCCGGCTGCGGCCAGCCCAGCGCCCGGGCCAGGGCCAGGGCCTGGCGCGCATTGCCGGCATGGCCGTCGTGAATCGCCCACAGCGGGGCCGATCGTTGCGCCTCTGACATAGATTCGTTGCAGATTTGGGCGTGTGTTCCAGCAGTGGCACCACTCTACACTGGCGCCTCTTTCCACACCGGCAGCCTGCCGCCTTCCAGGAGTCTCCATGGCCGAAGTTCTCCACGACGCCGCGCTTGACCAGTTGTTCCGTACCGCGCGCACCCAGAACGCCTTCCTCGACAAGCCCGTCGAAGACAGCCAGCTGCGCGCCCTGTACGAACTGGCCAAGTGGGGCCCCACCGCGGCCAACTCCACGCCGGCGCGCATCATCTTCGTCAAGTCCAAGGAAGCCAAGGCCAAGCTCGCCCCGGCGCTGTCCGAAGGCAACCTCGCCAAGACCATGGCCGCGCCGGTAACCGCCATCGTCGCCTATGACCAGGACTTCCACGAGAAGCTGCCGTACCTGTTCCCGCACGCCGATGCCAAGAGCTGGTTTGAAGGCCCGCGTGAAGGCCGTCACGAATCGGCCTTCCGCAATGGCAGCCTGCAGGGCGCCTACCTGATCCTGGCTGCGCGCGCGCTGGGCCTGGATGCCGGTCCGATGTCCGGCTTCGACAACGCCAAGGTGGATGCGGCCTTCTTTGCCGGCACCGCCATCAAGTCCAATTTCCTGATCAATCTCGGCTATGGCGACCCCGCTGGCGTGTTCCCGCGCCTGCCGCGCCTGAGCTTCGATGAGGCCGCGCGCATCGAATGATGCAGCGGCCGCTCGTACTGGCTATCTTCCCCTCGCGCTCCATCCTCGCCACCCAAGACAAGGACATGCCCATGAACACCACCACCAAACTGCTGTTGCCGCTGGCCCTCACCCTGGCCATTGCCGCCTGCAACAAGCCCGCCGAGCAGGCCGCTGCCCCGGCCGCTGCCGAAACCCCCGCCGCGGCCGCCAGCAGCGAAGCGCCGGCCACCGCTCCAGCCGCTGCCGCGCCGGCTGCCACGCCGATCCAGGCCATGTCCGGCACCTACAAGCTCGACCCGACCCACACCGATGTGCTGGTGCAGTGGAACCACCTGGGCTTCTCCAACCCGACCGCGCACTTTGGCAACGTCGACGGCACCCTGGTGTTCGATGCCGCCGACCCGACCAAGTCGAGCGTGCAGGTGACCCTGCCGCTGTCCGGCCTCAACAGCTTCACCGCCAAGTTCGACGAGCACCTGAAGAGCGCCGACTTCTTCGACGCGGCCAAGTTCCCCACCGCCACCTTCAAGAGCACCAAGGTCGAAGCGGCTGGCACCAACAAGTTCACCGTGACCGGTGACCTGACCATCAAGGACCAGACCAAGCCGGTCACCCTGGATGTCACCCTCAACGGCGCTGGCGACCATCCGATGGCCAAGGTGCCGGCGATCGGCTTCGACGCCACCGCCACCCTCAAGCGCAGCGACTTTGGCGTGGGTGCCTACGTGCCGGCCGTCAGCGACGAAGTGCGCATCCGCATCACCACCGAGGCGGAAGTACAGAAGGACGAAGCGGCGACCAAGCAGTAAGCCTGGCGTTGCATCGCGCAGAACCGAAAGGCCCGCCATTGGCGGGCCTTTCTTCATGCGGCAAGCGTGGCGATGAGCTGCCCGGCGCGGCTTATTCCTCGTCCGCGCCCGCCTGCCAGTATCCCGTGGCCCGGATCGAATCGCCCGGCACGCCCAACTGGCCTTCGATGAACTTGCGCATCATCCGCGCGCGCCGCGATTCGGTGGCGATCCAGAAGAACGTATCGCCATCGTCGAGCTCGTAGTCGCGCAGCGCTTCTTCCAGCAGGCGGCTGCTCGCTGCGTCCACGCCGTTGCGTTCGAGCCAGTGCAGGCGCACGTCGGCATCGCTTGCCAGTTCCTGGCGTTCCTCGGCCTCGGCAATCTCCACGAATACCTCTGCCACCTGGCCTTCGGGCATCTGCTCCAGCCAGCGGCCGATGGCCGGCAGCGCCGCTTCGTCGGCAAACAGCACGTACTGGTCGTAGTCGCCGGCGACCACGAACGAGCCGCGCGGCCCGCCCACCACCAATGCATCGCCTGCCTGTGCACGCGCGGCCCAGTTCGACGCCACGCCCTCGCCATGCAGCACGAAGTCGATGGCCAGTTCGCCGGCCTCGGCATCGTGCCAGCGCGGGGTGTAGTCGCGGCTCGGCGAAGGCAGGGCGCCTTCCGGCCAGCGCGGTCCTTCGGCGGTCATCGTCGGTGTCACGAAGGCGCCTTCGGCATTGGGGAAAAACAGTTTCACGTGGTCGTCGGGCGCGGCACTGTGGAAGCCGGCCAAGGCCGTACCGCCGAGCACGATGCGGCGCATGTGCGGGGTCACCGCTTCGCTGCGCAATACCTGCAGCTCGCGCATCTGCACCGGGTGGCGCAGGCGCTGGTGGACGTGTTCGCTCATGCGGGGTCCTCCATGCCATCGGCGGCCTGGTTGAGCAACGCGGCCACGCGTGCGATTTCCTCTTCGCTCCAGTGGCCGTGGCGGGTGAGCACGCCGCGCTTGATCCGACCCATGGCCTCGCGCACCGGCGGCGGAATCTGTGCCTTGGCCAGCTCGCGCGCGCTGCGCTGTGTGCGCAGCCGCGCCGCTTCGATTTCCTCGTGCGCCTGCGCCATGTGCGCGCGGCCTTCGGCGGTGATCGCGTAGCGCTTGCGGCCGTCCTCGGCGGTGGCGGCAATCAGCCCCATGTCTTCCAGCTGCGAGAGCGTGGGGTAGATCGCGCCGGGGCTGGGGCTGTAGGCACCATGGAACAGCGCTTCGATCAGGCGGATCAGCTCATAGCCGTGGCGTGGCTGCTCGGCGATCAGGTGCAGCATCAGATGGCGCAGATCGCCGTGGCCCAGCGGGCGCGCGCCGCCACGTCCGCGGCCGCCGCGCAGGCCGTCGAAGTCACCGCCGCCGGGGCCGCCGCGCGGGCCGTCGAAGCCGTCCGTGCCGTGGCCGCCTCTGCGGGAGGCGTGGGTCGCGCAGGTGTCGGAGTGGAAGAAGCGGTCGTGCGAGGGGTGGTGGCCGCGGCCGGTGGATTCAGCGTGTGTGTGCGCATGCGCGGGGTGGCCATGCGGGCCACCGTGGCGGGCAAAGCGTGGGAAGAGCGTATGCATGATTTTGATATATCGGTTTTGGTAGCGGAACGATATATCGAAATGGCGTCGAGGGCAAGGGCGGGGTGCGCCCAGGCTTTTCAACCTTTCGGTCGGATGCCGCATCCAACGTTCGTTGTCATGCCGGCATGGCCCGTCCGGGAGGGGGGCGGGCCGCCGGCACCCTTGTCGAAGGAACGCCATGACCATTCCCGTCCGCCAGCTGCATTTGCTGCTGGGCCTGCTCGGCGCAGGGCCGTTTGCCGCCTCCGCGAGTTGGTCAATCGTTGCCTGTGACCCGGATGGCAGCTGCGGCGTTGCCGCGTCCGGCGCGTCGGCCTTGGGCGGCGACTGGGAGGGCACTCGGGATGGCGAAGGTTTCAGTGTGCAGGGCAACGGCCTCCACGGCCCGCAGGTGCTCGATGCCATGCGCGCCCGTTACCTCGCCAGCGGCGGCCCGCTTGCGCTGCGGCTGATAGGCGCGCTTGAAGCCGGGCAAGCCGCAGGTGGGCCGTGCATTGGCGCGATGTCGGCCGCCTTGCTGGTGCGCGCACCTGCCGGCGGTTGTGCTGATGTGGATCTGCGCGTGGGTGCCTCGCTGGATCCGGTGCGCGACCTGCACGTGCTGCTCGATCGTCGCCAGGCGCACGAGACCATGCTGCGCGCCGAGCGCCTGCAACGCGGTGGCGACAGCGCAGCCGCTGCCCGCCAGGTGACCGATGCTCTTGCCCTGGGCCCCGATTGGGACCGCCTGTGGCGCCGCGCCGCGCGGTTGGCGATGCAGCAGGGCGACTGCGCGTTGGCTTTCGAGCGGCTGGGCGTGCTGCACCGCCTCAATCCGATGTGGGCGCGCGAGGAGCTGCGCGACCCCATGTATGCGACGGTGTCGAGCGATGCGCAGGTGGCTGGTTGGCGTTAGAGGCAGAGCGTGTAGGCGGGGCTTCAGCCCCGACCGAGCCGGCCCTCAAAGCCAGAGCTTCTCGCCCAGCACCATGCGGCGGTAATAGCTCACGTTCGCGCGCATGCCGAACATGATGTAGAAGGCAGTCGCCAGCGCGCGGTTGGCGTTGTCCCAGCCAAGGACGACCAATACCAGGCTCAGCAGGAAAATCAGCACCACATAGGCCAGCGCCTGCCGCCACATGCCCTTGGCCAGGTAATAGAACACGCCGAAGAAAAACGCCAGGAAATTGAAATTGATGCTCAGCCGCTCGCCGGACGTGAGCTCGCGCTGGTGCGGCAGGCTTGGGCCGCCGGCCTGCTCGATCAGCCGGAAGCGCCGCTTCCAGGTCTCCGATACATCCAGCGCTGCAATCGGGTCGCGCACGGGTCGCGGCGCGGGTGCATTGGCGTTCAACGGCGGCGGCGGCGCGGCCATCTGCGCGCCGACGGAATTGTAGGGATCGCTCATCTTCAACTTCCTTGTCAGTGGTTGGGAAAACTTTCGCCTGCTCTCAATCTCCGCTGGCCGCGCCGGCCTCGCCTTCGATCACCTTGCGCTGCATCGCCTCCAGGTACGCGTCCAGCTCCTGCGTCGAGGTGAATATCTCGCCCAGCGGTACCGCCTTGACCATGTCGAAGACCTTGCGGATCTGCGGCTGCGGATGGGTGACCAGCACCTTGCCCTGGCGCGGAGCCAACGCCTTGCGGGCCTTGAAGATCGAACGGATGCCGGCGCTGGAGATGTACTCCAGCCCGTCCAGGTCCAGCACCAGGGTGTGCACCGTGGTCGCCAGCAATGGCGACAGCGCATCGTCCAGGGTCTGGTAGGTATGCGTGTCCAGGCGTCCGCTCAGGCTTACGCGCTGCCGGCTGTCCTGCGGGGGGTCGATCTGGATGCTCAACGTGCTCAAGAAAGCGCCTCCATGTCCGAAGAGAACGGATGCAGCAAGGTGACACGCACCACGTTGGTGTCGCCTTCACGGCGATAGTCCAGCGCGTCGGCCAGCTGCTGCACCAGGAACAAGCCCAGTCCGCCCACCGGCCGCGCTTCCAGCGGCGAATCCAATGCGGGCGCGGCATGCATGCCCGGGTCGAACGCATGCCCGCGCTCGCGCAACTCCAGCACCAGCGCCTCGCGCTCCACCCACACCTGCAACCGCAGCGGCAAGCCGCGCGCCGCGCACTGGCCGTGGTGGATCGCGTTGCTCGCCAGCTCTTCCACGATCAACCGCACCTGGCCGATGCGCTCGGCCACCACGCCGCGCTGTTGTAGCGAATCTTCCAGCTGGTCGTTCAGGCCGGCCAGTGCTTCCAGCGAAGGCTGGATATCCAGGTCCATGCGCATCACTCCCCCGCCTCCCCAGGCTCCCGGCGCAAGCGTATCGCCAGCAGGGTGATGTCGTCGAATGGCTCGGCCGCCCCGGTGAAGCGGTGCAGGTCTTCGACCACCGACGAACACTGCTCGGCCGCACTGCGCCCCGGCCGCAGCGCCGCATGCAGCCGCGCCACGCCGTACGCCTGGCCGTGTTCGTCCAATGCGTCGCTCACCCCGTCGGTGTACCCGAACAACGTCTGCCCCGGCGCCAGCCGGCCATGCAGGGTGGGGTAGTGCTGCTGCGGCTCGATGCCCAGCGGCGGGCCCGATTCCAGCGGCAACGTTGTCACCCCCGCCTGCGCATCCAGCAGCAGCGGCGCTTCGTGCCCGGCGCTGGCCAGCCAGTAGTCGCCGCTGACCACGTTGATCAGGCCGCACAGCACCGTGGCGAACATGCAGGTGTCGTTGTTCTCGGCCAGCCGCGCAGAAGCCGCGATCAGGATGCCGTCTGGCCGCGTATGCCGGCGCGCCGCCACTTCCAGCACGCTCACCGCCCGCGCCATGAACAGCGCCGCCGGTATGCCCTTGTCGCTCACGTCGCCAATCACGAACCACAGCTGCCCCGGCGCGGTTTCGGCGAAGTGATAGAAGTCCCCGCCGACCATCTTCGCCGGCTCCAGCCGCGCGCAGGTTTCCAGGTGTGAGCCGGCGTGGTCGAACGTGCGTCCCGAAGGCAACATCGCCTGCTGCAGGTCGCGCGCAATCTGAAGCTCGCTCTGCATGCGCTCGCGCGCCGCCGTCATCAGTCCGATCTCTTCCAGCTGCTGGCGGATGGAGCCGCGCGCGCTGTCGAACGCGCGCGCCATCACCCCGACCTCGTCGTGCCGCTGCACGTGCGGCAGCGGATACTCGAACTCGCCACGGCGGAAGTGCGCCGCCGCGTCCGTCAGATCCTCGATGGGCCGCGTCAGCTTCGAGGCAAAGCGCCGCATCAGTAGCCACCACAGCGCCAGCCCGGTCAGCGCGCCCAGCGCCAGCCACAGCGCCAGGCGGTTCAGGCCCGCCAGCACGTAGCTGCGCGATGCCGACAGCACGAACGTCCAGCCACTGCGCCCCACCGCCGCGCTGCGCGTCAGGTACACCTGCCCGTCCGGCGCGCGGTGCTCGAACGCCGCCGGCTTGCCCGCCGCCATGGCCGCCACCAGTGGCGCCAGGTCCGGGCGCGAGCGCTGCACTTGTTGCACCAGCGTGCGCCGCAGGTTCAAGGCCGGGTCCGGGTTGAGCACGAACACGCCTTCCGGCGACAGCAGCGTGGCCTGCACGCCGAAGTTGTCGGGCAGCTGCTGCACGATGTCGCGCAGCCGCCGCACGGGCACATCCACGCTGACCATGCCGATCGGCTCTGCGTCCTCGCCATCGCCCGGGCGCCGCACCGGCAGGTTGTAGGTGGTGAACAGTTCGCCGCCGGTGGCTGCGTTCGCATATGGCTCGGACCACCAGGCCTGGCGCGTGCTCATCGTGCGCTGGTACCAGGGCATTACCCGATAGTCGTAACCCAGCGCCTGGCCGGACTGCTCGATCAGCCGGTCGCCCTCGCGGCGGATGTACCAGACAAAGCCCGGGTCATCGGCCAGCTTGGCGCTTTGCGGGTGCAGCACGATCATCGCCCCGGCGGTGTCGTTGTCCCCGGCCAGCGTCGCCTGCAGCAGCGCACGCAGGTTGAACGGCTGCGCCCCCACCGCCCCGGCACTGGCCGCCAGCGTGCGCCCGCTGACCTGCACCGAATCCAGCGTCGCCGCCAGGCTGCGCGCGCTTTGCTGAGTGAGGCCGTCCACCTCCTTGCCCGCCGCCGCCACCAGCTCGGCCCGCGCGCCCAGGTAGAACAGCGTGCCCAGCAGCCCCACCAGCGCCACCAGGCTCCACATCGCCCCCACCAACATGCGCGTGCGCAGGCTGTGCCGCCAGCGCACCTGCGGTTTGGGCGTATGCGGGGAGGTGTCCATGGGGCGGCTTCCGGTGCCGGAGTGGAGGGACTATGAGGGTGGGAGTGGTTGGGGCGCCAGTGGGAGCATCGGGACCCGGGACCGGGGCCACGTTCTCCGGTCCCCGCACCTGTGGAACTCAGCTTTCCCCCTCTCCATACGCCCCCGTAGCGCTCAAAGCCGCAATCACGCTGGGTTACACTTCGTAGTTCACGAAAACATTGCACGGCGTACCCCACGCGCCGGATCCGGGAGCGTTATGAACTGGTTGACCGAAGTACTGCAGAACGATCCGAACCCGCTCGAGACCCAGGAGTGGCTCGAATCGCTCAAGGCGGTCATCGATAACGAAGGCCCGGACCGCGCCCACCAGCTGCTCGAAGGCATGGTCGAACAGACCCGCCGCGCCGGCGCCTACCTGCCGTTCTCGCCCACCACCGAGTACGTCAACACCATTTCCCCCGCCAACGAGGCCAAGAGCCCGGGCGATGCGGCGATGGAGTGGAAGATCCGCTCCATCATCCGCTGGAACGCCATGGCCACCGTGGTGCGCGCCAATCGCAAGCCCGGCGACCTGGGCGGCCACATTGCTTCGTTCGCCTCGTCGGCCACCTTGTACGACGTGGGCTTCAACCATTTCTGGCGCGCGCCGTCGGACAACCATCCGGGCGACCTGCTGTACATCCAGGGCCACAGCGCCCCGGGCATCTACGCTCGCGCTTTCCTCGAAGGCCGCATCAGCGAGGCCCAGCTGGACAACTTCCGCATGGAAGTGGACGGCCAGGGCATCTCGTCTTACCCGCACCCGTGGTTGATGCCCGAGTTCTGGCAGACCCCGACCGTCTCCATGGGCCTGGGCCCGCTCGGCGCCATCTACCAGGCGCAGTTCATGAAGTACCTGGAGAACCGCGGGCTGATCGAGAAGTCCGACCGCAAGGTGTGGTGCTTCATCGGCGACGGCGAGTCCGACGAGCCGGAAACCCTCGGCGCGATCGCGCTGGCCGGCCGCGAAGGCCTGGACAACCTGATCTTCGTCGTCAACTGCAACCTGCAGCGCCTGGATGGCCCGGTGCGCGGCAACGGCAAGATCATCCAGGAACTGGAAGGCGTGTTCCGCGGCGGCGGCTGGAATGTCATCAAGCTGCTGTGGGGCGGCTACTGGGACGCGCTGCTGGCGAAGGACACCAACGGCGTCCTGAAGAAGCTGATGATGGAAACCGTCGACGGCGAATACCAGAACTGCAAGGCCTTCGGCGGCGCGTACACGCGCGAGCATTTCTTCGGCAAGTACCCGGAGACTGCCGCGATGGTGGCCGGTCTGTCCGACGACGACATCTGGCGCCTCAACCGCGGCGGCCATGACCCGCACAAGGTGTACGCCGCCTACCACCAGGCCGTGAACACCAAGGGCATGCCCACCGTGATCCTGGCCAAGACGGTCAAGGGTTACGGCATGGGCTCGGCCGGTGAGTCGCTCAACCCGACCCACCAGACCAAGAAGCTCGACGACGAAGCCGTGCGCCACTTCCGCGACCGCTTCAACATCCCGGTGACCGACGCGCAGCTGGCCGACGGCCAGGTGCCGTTCTACCACCCGGGCGAAGATTCGCCGGAAGTGCAGTACCTCAAGGCGCGCCGCGCCGAGCTCGGTGGCTTCCTGCCGCAGCGCCGGCCCAAGGCCAGCAAGTCGTTCGTGGCCCCGGGCCTGGACAAGTTCGAGCGCCTGCTCAAGGACAGCGGCGAGCGCACCTACTCGACCACCATGTCCTTCGTGCAGAGCCTGAACATCGCCCTGCGCGACAAGGAAATCGGCCCGCGCATCGTCCCCATCGTGGCCGACGAGGCGCGCACCTTCGGCATGGAAGGCATGTTCCGGCAGATCGGCATCTATGCGCCGTTCGGCCAGAAGTACAAGCCGGTCGATGCCGACCAGCTCATGTACTACCGCGAAGACCAGAGCGGCCAGGTGTTGCAGCAGGGCATCAGCGAGCCGGGCGCCATTGCCTCGTGGATGGCCGCCGGCACCAGCTATTCGGTGTCGGACGTGCCGATGCTGCCGTTCTACATCTATTACTCGATGTTCGGCTTCCAGCGCGTGGGCGACATTGCCTGGCAGGCAGCGGACATGCGCACCCGTGGCTTCCTGCTGGGCGGCACCGCCGGGCGCACCACGCTCAACGGCGAAGGCCTGCAGCACGAAGACGGCCACAGCCACCTGCTGGCCGGCGCCATTCCCAACGTGCGCACCTACGACCCGACCTTCGGCTATGAAGTCACCGTCATCATGCAGCACGGCATGAAGGCGATGATGGAAGACCAGATCGACGAGTACTACTACATCACCCTGATGAACGAAAACTACGCGCACCCGGAAATGCCGGCAGGCGCGGAGCAGAACATCATCAAGGGCATGTACCTGCTCAAGGATGCTGGCAAGCCGAAGAAGGGCGAGCTGCGCGTGCAACTTCTAGGTAGCGGTACCATCCTGCGCGAGGCCATTGCCGCGGCCGAGCTGCTGGACAAGGACTTTGGCGTGACCGCCGATATCTGGTCGTGCCCGAGCTTCAACGAGCTGCGCCGCGACGGCTTCGATGTTGAGCGTTGGAACCGCATGCATCCGGAAGCCGAGCCGCGCAAGGCGCACGTCACCCAGCTGCTGGAAGGCCGCCAGGGCCCGGCGATTGCGGCGACGGATTATGTGCGGTTGTTTGCGGACCAGATCCGTTCGTTCGTGCCGATGAATTACACGGTGCTGGGTACGGATGGGTTTGGGCGTAGTGATACGCGGGCGAACCTGCGCCGGTTCTTCGAGGTTGATCGGTACTACATCGCGCATGCGGCGATTGCGGCGCTGGCGAAGGAAGGGAAGATGACCGGGAAGGATGTGGCTCGGGCGATTAAGCAGTACAAGATTGATCCGGAGAAGAGTAATCCGGTTGGGGTTTGAAAAATCTAGTCAAAAAAAGGGCGGCCCAAGGGCCGCCCTTTTTTAATGGACAGCGGTCATGTGGCGTCACACGCTGCAACTGCGATTCGAAGGTTCAAAATAGAGATGCTTGATCGATGCTGTCACTTTCCAGCTGAATCACCTCGAGGATGATCAGGGTTGGGCGGTAGTCCAGTCTGGTTAGTGAGCCGACGTGGCGATTTACGGTTGCGACAACTTTGCAATGAAGGAACATGGCTGGCTTGTACTTTCGTACGTTACCCGTATCGGGAACGCAGTTAAGAATGTGCCCTTTGAACTGGAATCCGATCGAGTTGGTTGCCTGGTTCCCGCGCGTGATTAGCCCCTCTAGTTCAAGCGTGACTCCATGTTCAAGTTCTGGAAACAGAAACTCATCTTCCGAGTCCTCGTCCTCGCCATGCAGCAAATGTGATTCACCTGCTTCGATTCTAACGGCCAGGATGCTTCCATCAGGTTGCCTGGACGCGACCGTCATAGTGCGGTTAGCAGCGATCGGTGCTGCGAGCTTCTTCAAAGTGCTGACTGGGAATTCCTTGTACCACTTGATGTACTCGGAGGGCACCTCGATCTGATGTCCTTCGGCATCTTCTATGTATGCGTAGTTTGCGTCAGGCGACCAACTGATCTTGATTGAGTTCCAGTCGATGCGCTTTCCTCGTCGCTTCATCATCTCGATGAGACGGACAAGTGCGTCCATGGATTTTCGCGCGACGTCCTTGAGGCCGATATCGCTGAAGTCCCGCTCTGCCATCTTCTCGCCAGCCTTTTTGGCGTAAGCGGTGGCGAATGCGGTCGCTGGGATACCTAGAACCCCTAGGACGAGTGCAAGCCAGGAACCCTCGCCGGTATACACCGGTATCTCATAACTGGTGGAAGGCAGGCCCTTGGCTTGTTTGCGGTTGAAGTACCTAATGGCTTCATCAAGCCCGATTAGGGATGTGCCGCCAGCATAGGCATCAATCACTCCGGCCGGAGCCTTGTCCCACTCATAGCTAAGAAAACCAACGTCGCCCAATCTGTTGTCCATAACTCTCCGAGGTGTCCGTTTGCAAGCCTATCGGCTGCTGTCCGCAGAGCTTTAGGCATGTTCTCGAATTCACGCCCCGTGTGGACGAAAAATCGAATTCCGTGGGCCCTGCGGCTGCGGGACCATTGAGTCAGGAGCCTAGGAACTCCGCACAAAGCGGTACCCATCTACGTCAAATGGTGGGCATGTTGCGCTTCCGAGCGCAGACCGACGCGGTGCCCTGCGTCGGGAGGGCGGCTAATACAACACCCGCAAGGGGAATACGCCCGCCGGCTTTGTGCGGTTTCTAGCCTCCCGACACCCCGTCGCAAGCATGCGGCGGGGCCTTTCCCGTCACGGAGGGCTACCCATGCGTAAACCCCGAGTCTCACGCGCCGCCAAGCGCCCTGAGCCATACCCGACCACCCTGGCCGAACGCCTCAACCTCACCTACCCGGACAACGACTGGCGCTCGCCCAACTACAAGGGCCCGCCCACAGTGGAAGAGCTCAACAGGAGAGAGGCAGCCGCCGCGCGGCGAGGCCAGCCGCGCGCAGCCCGGCAGCCCGAGCGCTGCATCGTCAGCTACCACCATCACGAAACAGCCCGTCGTGCGGTGCCCATGTTGCGCCTGCGCGGCAAATGGCTGGAGGCGCTGGGCATCCACATTGGCTGTGGCGTGCGTATCACCGGCAGGCCGGGCCAGTTGGTGATCGATGTGGTGTCGCCACCCGCCCCCGGCGCCAGTGGCGCGCAGGCACCCCATCCGCAACAGATGTGGGAAGCGCCGACCTGGCAGTAGTGCTCAATAGGTCAGCCGGCACCGCTTTGCGGCGGTGCCGGCGCCGCTACTAATCCGCTGGTCGCTATTGCGCGTCCCGGGCAGAGCCTTGCGACCCACCAGACTGGTGTCTAATCTTTGCCACAACGTCTAAGGGGACGGCATGGACGCAACGAACAAGGCGCCAGGGGCGCCTTTGACCTTCGCCGCAATCGAAGCGCGCATTAGCGCTCTGCCCAAGCCGCCATGGGACAAGGTGCGCGTCGGAGGGTTCGTGCGCGTGGCTGCCTTGGTTATGGGCGTGGGTATGGTGTTGGGGCTTTCCCCGTCATTCCTGCTTGCAGTGTTTCACCCCGCACCATGGATGGTGTGGGTCGCGCGTGCCGGTCTGCTCATTGCCCTCGCCGGGTTTTTGCCGTTGTTGGTGTACAACGTGTACGTGATGGTCCGGGACATCCGCCACTGGATACCAGATCAGGCGCGGCGCATGGACTACCACATGACGCAGTACGGCGACGAGGTGGCCTGGTTGCGAACCTACCCAGCCGCACAACTGCGCTGGATGCTGGATTACGCTCGCTATAGCTACGCGCGTCGCGCGGGAAGGATCGCGCTTGTTGCCGGCAGTGTCGAAAAGCTGGGCCTCCTTCCGGTGTTGGCGACGTTGTTGTACTCGTTCGCGGCGGCGGCGATCCCTTCGCCACTTCCGGCTGGCTTGCGGCACTCGGTGTTCTTGTTTGCTTCTTCTGGTTCATTTGCTGGATTGCGAACTGGGCCCGAGGCCAGCTGCAGATACACGATTTCTGCTGGATGCGGCACTCAAAGCGCAAGATGCGCACTCAAGGGAATGTGGATGACGCAGACAATCCCGGAGAATAAGCGGCGCCTATGGCGCTTGTTCGCGATTCTGCTGATATCCCCCACAGTCGTGATTGCGATTGCTGCGCAACTCGAGCCAATGCAGAGTTTGGCCGGGCTAGTCCTTCAATCCGCCCCGGAAGGTCTGGTGCACCAAGCCATGCTTAGGGTGTACGGAGTAGGAGGTGCTGAATCGTTGGCGGCGATTCTCATGGTATGGGCATTGTCGCCCATCACCGGCGCCGCTGGACTCCTTCTCCTTTGGAGGATAGTGGCACGCCATATCATGCAGGTCACGCCCGATAGCCGGTCGGCAATCGTACTAAGGATCATCGGGGCGGTGATCATCTTCGGAACGGCAGTAGCCTCGCTTCTCGTGCTCCCGGGGCGAGGTACCAGTCGATGCCCGACGTGTGAACAAGATTTTGTTTCATTGCTCCTTTTGAATCAGCTGCAGGTCTACGCCGCAGGCGGGGCCGCGGGGTATCTTGCGTGCATGTTGGATAAGCTGCGCTCGCTCTCTTCGCGGCCCTGGGGGTCTACCGATCGCTAGAGATTCGTCGTGTTCTAGCAACTCGGCCAGTCCGCCAAGCACGATGAGCTCGACAGCTGTCGGTTGAACCTTCAACTCTTCCGGCGCGGCTCCGGATCAAAGTAACCCCGGTTGATCGAAAATCCCTTCAACCGAGCCTTCTTCATCTTCACCACCATCGATTCGCGCACAAGCAGGCTCGCGTGAAACCGCTGGTCCTCAGGCACCGTAGATACCTCGGCATCCGACAGGCCTCGTCAAACGCCGCCCACGTCGGCCAGGCAGGTCGGCTGCTTCTTGGTGGACCCGAAACCGGGCTCCATGCGAATCGGCCGCTGCTCCGGCGGAGGAATACTGAAGCGCCGGAAATACATCCGCTCTTGCAGCGCCTGATCCGAAACCTGATAGGCCTGGCAGTTCATCGCACCGCTGATGAGGAAGATGGCTTCCGTGCATGGCCCTGGTCAAGGAGAACAGCAGTAAAGCTGAGAGTCGATCTTGATCTCGCTGGCCTAGCCCCTTTGACTACGACAACGCGGAGGTGGGGGAAGAAGATTCGCATGGCTGGCACAGGCGCGGCCAAATCTTATGAGCAAATATGGCGCGCCCATAAATTATGGAAAGCGCATAACGGCGCATAAGATGAGACCCACCCTTCACGACCTGCCGTACTTCCCGCGCCCGGCGCTGCTGGAAAGCATCCTGGCAATCTACCAAAGCGGGCTGGCCCAAGGCATCACTCTGTTCGCGCCGCGTCGTCAGGGCAAGACCTCCTTCGTGCGCCATGAGTTGCTGCCCGCCGCCGCCAATCTGGATTGGCAGCCCGTGTATCTGGACTTGTGGAGTCGGCGGGAGCACCCGGAGCTGGCGCTGGTGGAAGGAGTAGAGGCCGCCGCACGGCACGGGCAAGGTCTGTTCCAACGTCCGCTCAAGCTGGACAAGCTGCGCACGACGGCCAAACTCCCCGGAGTTGAGCTGCAGGCCGAAGTGGCCCCGGAAGCGGAGCTCGCACGCAGCGACGACCTTGTACGCCGACTGGCTGGTGCGCTTGGACTGCTGCTGACGCGGCACCCCCAGACGCTACTTGTGCTGGATGAATTTCAAGCCTTGGCAGCGGCTCAATCGGAAGGTTTCGTGGCCGCCCTGCGCGCGGCCATCCAGCGCTACCGCGGGCAGCTGGTGCTGTTCTACACCGGCTCCTCGCGTGAGGCGCTCAACTCCATGTTCCGACGGCAAAAGGCGCCTCTTTTTGCGTCAGCACATCCGATCACGCTGCCAGACTTGGGCGAGGATTTCGTTGCAGATCGTGCTGCGTTCCTGCAGGACCGCACCGGCCTGCAGGTGGACTTGGCGGCATTGGAGTCTGCCTTTGCACGCATGGGCCGCACGCCGGAATTCCTGAACTCTCTCATCATCAACCTCATGGTGGCCGGCAATGCGGATATAGGGCCGGCCATGGAGGCATGGCTGCAGCACCAACGGGAAAACAGTGCCGTCCAGCTGGCCGAGTTGGATGCATTAGACCTGGCCGTACTGCAGTTGTTGGTACTGCCGCGACCACCGAAACTGTTCAGTCGAGAAGCACTGGCGGAGGTCAAGAAAGCAGCGGGGAAAGAAGTGACCACCGGCCGCATCCAGACATCAATCAAGCGTCTCATTCGCAGGGACCTTGTGGCGCCGACGGGTGGGCACGGCGACTACGAGGTGAACGACCGAGCCTTACTGGTGTACTTGCGGGAAGGTGGGGTGTGAGGCAGCGCCGTCACAGGGTGGCAAACCCAGGGAGCTCCCTTAACGCGACAGCCTCCACCGTCAGGAATCCCACCCCCCGGCCGCTAATACACCTAAACCTCATGCAGGTCCGGTGGCGCCCGAGACGACTCGCACGTTGAAGCCCGCCCCCGGCACGGAAACGGGAGCCATGTCTTTCAGCGCGGGCAATTTCCAGCACTTCCTCAATGCCAGCCCCATACCGATGTGGATTTACGACACCGGTACGCTGCGCTTTGTCTGGGTCAATGCCGCGGCGGCCGCGCGCTATGGCTACAGCGCGGAAGAGTTCGTGCAGATGGGCGTGCTCGACGTACGGCCGGCGGCCGAACGGCAGCTGGTGGCGGAACTGGCGCGCAGCGAGAACCGCACCGCCGCCAACCTCCCGCGCGTGTGGACGCACCTCACCCGCAGCGGCACGCCGCTCAGCGTGCGCGTCACTACCGTGGACATGCTGCCGGCCGGCAGCGGCTTGCGCCTGGCGCTGGTGGAAGACGTCACATCGTTCGTGGAGATGGAGCGCACGCTCACCTACCTGGCCACGCACGACAGCGCGACTGGGCTGCTGAATCTGCAAGCCCTCACGCATCGCCTGGACGAAGGCGCGCTAGGCGAGGGCTACCACGTGGTCTGTGTGCGCCTGCAAGGCCTTGTCGAGGTGGGCGACCTGTTCGGCCGCAAGCTCGAGCGCGATGTCACCGCCAGCGTGGCCGACATTCTGCGTCCATGCCTGCCCGAGGGCCTGTCGGCGTTCCATCCGCCCAACGCCCTGTTCGTCGCCCATGCCGACCTCGCCGCGCTGCGCACCCTGGTGGCCGAGGCCGGCCGCCTGCTGGAGCCACCGGTAGTGGTGGAAGGCGCGCAGTGGCAGGTCACGCCGCGTTGCGGCATCGCGCAGCACGCGCCGCCCGCACTGGCCGAACAAGTCATCGCCTGGGCCACGGTGGCCGCGCGTGCGCGCACCGAAGACGGGCAGGTGACGGTCTATCACGATGCGCTGGGTGAAGGTCTTCGACGCCGGCGCCTGCTGGCGGTCGAACTGCGCACCGCGCTGCGCGAAGGCAGCATCGAGGTCCACTTTCAGCCGATTGTGCGACTGCAAGAGGCAGCCGGCACGGCGCTCAAGTACGAGGCGCTGGCGCGCTGGACGTTGCAAGGGGTGAAGATTTCACCGGCCGAGTTCATCCCCATCATGGAGAACGCCGGCCTCGGCGGCGCGCTGCTGCGCTGCGTGATGCACCGGGCCTGCGAGCTCATCGTCACGCTACGCGAGCGCGGGCAGACCTGCGTGGTGATGGTGAATGTGCCGGCGATCGCCGCGGTGCTGCACCGGCTGCCAGAAGACCTGCAGGAAATCTGTGCGCTGCATGGCGTGGCGCCTTCGTGCATCGGCATCGAGATTACCGAATCGGCCGCCATCGAGGACTCCGGCGCCTGGCGCCGCAATATCGCACTGCTGCGCTACCTCGGCGTGCAACTGGCCATCGACGATTTCGGCACCGGCTTCAACTCCCTGACCACGCTGGACCGTCTGCCGGCCGACGTGATCAAGATCGATCGCACCTTCATCGGCGCGCTACTGACCAATGACCGGCAAGCGCTGATCTGCGCCTCGATGATCCGACTGGCGCACGGGCTTGGCCTGAAGGTGGTGGCCGAAGGCGTGGAAGACGAAAGGCAGCTGCGCTGGCTGGTTGAGCAGGGCTGCGATGAGGCGCAGGGGTTTCTTTTCAGTCGGCCGATAAGTGCGGCGCAGGTGTTGGCGAGCTTGTCCGATAAGGCGAACGACACGCTGGGTCGAGCAGCGAGTTCGCGCTGACTGGAGGCCGGGGGGCGCGAGAAGTTATCAGCGCCCGCGTCCCATACCCAGGATGTACAAGCCAGACGCTGTATAGGCGTCAAGCCGACGTTGCAGAAACGCAGGCAGGTCGCTTTGCTGGACTACCATAAAGCCCGCGCGACCATAGAAGGCCGCCAGATGCGCATAGGGCAGGCAATAGGAATCGCCGGCATCGAGGTGTCGCACGCAGGCTTGCAAGAGTTGCGACCCGACTCCCTGTCGCTGGTAGTCTGGAAGCACCTGCATTCCGCGAAGAACGATGACATCCTCTTCGGCACAGAGGCGTACTGCACCCACGAGTGCTTGCCCCATTGTTGCGCCGATGACGCGGTCGGTGCGGGAAACCGTTCCGCGATAGCCGCATGAGTCATAAAGTGCGCGCACAACTGAAGCGTCCGTAGCATCGATCTCGATGATGTTGAGCATGCAGAACTCCAGCGGCGACGGCGTGGCGACTATAGCTGCCTGCAGATCGGCGGCATGTCAGACTCACCCTCAGCACTCCGCCAAGGACCGCCAATGCTCACCGCACTACTTACCGCACTGGCCATCACCGCAGGCGCCCCAGTCGAACAGACGCCAGCAGCCTGCGCCTACGACCAAGCCACCATGCTCGCGCTCGACCAGCAGCAGTTCGACCAGGACGTGAGCGGTGGCGGCGGCGGTTGGCGAGCAGTAGCGGCGCGGCCCGGTTGCGAGCGCGCCGCCGCCGACCTGATCCGGGACTACCGCGCCGCCCACCCCGGCAGCCCGCGTCTGCTGTTCTGGCATGAGGGCCAGCTGCGAGCCTTCACTGGCGACTACGCAGCCGCCACCGCGCTGATGCAAGCCTCGATGATGCCGGCCGAAGAGGATCGCGGCGGCTGGAATCCCTACGTGGAGGCCACCCTGGCCTTCCTCCGCCACGATGCTGCCGCACTTGCCAAGGCGCGCAAGACACTGGCGGCCGTACCCGCCCCTCCTGACCTGCCGCCGGTAAAGGATGGCCATGTCGAGTTGCCGCTGCCAGACGGCCAGTTGGTGAAGATGCGCTGGCCGCCGAACGTGGATGTGGTTGATGGCCTGGCGCGGTGCATCGACAAGCCTTATGTCGAAGCCTATGGGGCCGCATGCCGTGAGCGGGGTGATTGAGCCGCGCACCTCACGCTAAAGGGAGGTCGGAACGCGAGGACGCAAGAGCCTGGGATGCTGATGTACCAAAGTCCCCCGAGCCCCTACCGCTCATTCGCCTCCAGCGCATCGGCAAAGCGCTTCATCAACCGCACCAGGTCAGACACATCCTGCGCCGACCACGACGCAAAGATGGACCGGCCCATCTCCTCGCGCGCCGCGTCGAGCCGGTCGGTCATCTCCTTGCCCTTCGGCGCGATGGTCGCCTCGCGGATGCGCCGGTCCTGGGCGTTGCCGGTGCGGGTGATGAGCTCCATTGACGCCAGCTTGGCCACTTGCCGGCTGATGGTCGTGTAGTCGCGGCCCAGGCGGTCGGCCAGTTCCACCACCCCGATCGGCCCCAGCCGCTCGATCACCACCAGCAGCCGGAACAGCGCCTGGTCCAGCTTGATGCCGGCCGCCTCGATCAGCCGCACGTCGTTGCGCGGCCGGTTCATGACGCTGACGATGCTCAACAAAGACGCGTGCAGCGACTTCAGCTCCGACGAGATATGTGTATCTTGCACCTTGTTCTTGGCAGGCATAGCATCGCTCCAGTTAAGTGCATATTACACACAACTGGAGCAACTGATGTGCCCCAACCCCGATGTAGTGATCTGCGGCGCCGGTGCCGCCGGTCTGACCCTGGCCATCGAGCTGGCGCGCCGTGGCGTCGCCTTCCGCCTGCTCGAACAGCGCACCGAGCCCTTCCACGGCTCACGCGGCAAGGGCATCCAGCCGCGTAGCCAGGAAATCTTCGAGGACATGGGCGTCATCGACCGCCTGTTTGCCGCCGGCGGGGTCTACCCGCTCATGCGCACCTGGCAAGCCGACGGCAGCTATACGGATGCGGTGGCGGTACAGGGCGGCCCGCCTATTCCCTCGGAGCCCTATCGGCAGCCGCTGATGGTGCCGCAGTTCCTCACCGAGTCCGTGCTGCGCGGGCGCCTGGGTGCGCTCGGGCATCGCGTGGAATTCGGCCACGCGCTGGTCGGCTTTGAGCAGCAGTGCGACGGGGTCAGCGTGCGCATCCACACCGCCAATGGCGAACAGGTGGTGAGAACGCGCTACCTGATCGGTGCCGACGGTGGACGCAGCTTTGTCCGCCCGGCATTGGGCATCGATTTCCCGGGCAAGACGCTCGGCGTGCGCGCGGTGGTCGCTGACGTCGAACTCACCGGGCTGGCGCGCGATGCCTGGCAGACGTTCAACGAGCAGGACATGGCGCGCCGCATTTCGCTGTGCCCGTTGCTGGGAACGACGCTGTTCCAGTTGCAGGCGCCAGTGCCGCCGGAGGGCGACGTGGACCTGAGCGCTGCCGCCCTGGACGCAATGGTGCGCGAGCGTACCGGCCGCGACGACATCGCCATCCACGCCGTGCATTGGGCCTCGTGCTACGCAATGAACGCACGCCTTGCCGACCGCTATCGCGATGGCCGCGTGTTGCTGGTCGGTGACGCCGCGCATACGCATCCGCCGACCGGCGGCCAGGGCCTCAACACCAGTGCGCAGGATGCCTACAACCTGGGCTGGAAACTCGCAGCGGTGCTCCGGGGCGCAGCCGACTCACTGCTGGACAGTTACGAGCAGGAGCGACGGCCAGTCGCCGAATCGATGCTGCTGCTGTCCACTCGCCTGCTGGACAACGCCAAGCGCGGCGACCACCGGCGCGGGCGTGAAGTGCAGCAACTGGATCTCGGTTACCCCGACTCCCCGCTGTCACTGCCGAGCACATTGCAGCGCCCGGTGATGCCAGGCGATCGCGCGCCGGACGCGCCGCTGCGCGGTGCCGGTGGACAGCCGCGTCGGTTGTTCGATGTATTCAAGGGCACGCACTGGGCGCTGCTGGGCTATGAGCCGGAGGAGCGCGCAACCGCACCAGTGCGCGCAGGGTTGCAGGTGCGAACGATCGGCAAGGCCGGCGGGCTTCCTAACAACGAACTGCATGACAGCAGGGGCCACTTCGCGGCAGCGTACGGTTCAGCGCCGGGTGACTGGGTATTGGTGCGCCCGGACGGCTACGTCGCGGCGGTCGTGGCGGCGGAAGGGCTGGAGGCGCTGGTGGCGCACTACGACGCGGTGGCCTGAGGCCCCGTGTTGGAACGCGGGCTTTCTCCCGGCCGCAGCGTCAACACGCGCACGCCGCTGGCGGTGACCGCGACGGTGTGCTCGAACTGCGCGGAGAGCTTGCCGTCGCGCGTGTACACCGGCCACTGGTCCGGCTCCGAGCGGATCGCGGCACGGCCCTGGTTCAACATCGGCTCGATGGTGAAGACCATGCCCTCCTGCAGCACCAGGCCGGTATGCGGGTGGCCGTAGTGCAGGACTTGCGGGTCTTCATGCATCTGCCGGCCGATGCCATGCCCGCAGTACTCCTTCACCACGGTATAGCCCTGCGCCCGCGCGTAATGCGAAATCGCATGGCCGATGTCGCCCAGGCGCGCGCCTGGGCGCACTGCCGCGATGCCTTTCCACATCGCGTTGTAGGCAGCCGACACCAGCCGCCGCGCGGCATAGTCCACCTCGCCGACCAGATAGGTAGTGCTGGAATCAGCGATGTAGCCGTTCTTTTCCAGGGTGATGTCGAGGTTGACGATCTGCCCGCTGCGCAGGACATCCTCGCGGGAAGGCAGCCCGTGGCAGACCACGTTGTCTATCGAGGCGTTCAGCACATAGGGGTAGTCGTACTGCCCCTTGCTGGCGGGCCGCGCCTGCAACTCATCGACGATCATGCGCTCGACGAAGTCGTTGAGGTCCAGCGTGCTCCGGCCTTGCAGGTCGAGCTGGTCAAGCGCGGCGAAGACTGAAGCCAGCAGCGCGCCCGCCTGCGCCATCAGCTCCACTTCGGCGGGGCTCTTGATCACGCGCGCCCCGAGCGCAAGGGTGGCGCCTGCACGCCCGCCCCGCGCAGTTCATTGGCGACGATCTCCTGGAAGCTGAGTTCCGGGTTCATCTCGCACAACATGCCGACCTTGATCCAGAAGTTGGCCTGCGCGTTGATTGAGCGGTGGGTGACGGTGCAGGCACGGCGCAACTGGTCGTGCAGTTCTTCATCGATATTGACGATGCCCATGGCGAAGCTTGGAGGATGCGGATATACGGAGCATATATGTTTCGTATATCCAGCTCAAACCGCCAGGGTGGCAGGCGAACCGATTCAATCCGGCGCGCTCGACCGCAACAGCGCCATCGCCTGTGTACGCGAGCGAACGCCCAGCTTCTCGAAGATGCGGGTCAGCGCATTGCGTACGGTCTTGTCGCTGATGAACAGCGCGGCGGCGATTTCGGCATTGCTGTGGCCAGCGATGAGGCCATCGACGATCTGGCGTTCGCGTCCGGTAAGGCCGGTCAACACGTCGGCCGGGCCGCCGAGGAACTGCAGGGTTTCCTCGCGGAAACGCTGCCAGGCCAGCTCGCCTTCCAGCAGTACGTGGTTGCGCGACTCCAGTTCGACAAAGCGTGCGCCGGCGATGTTGGCAGCCAGCAGCCGGCCCTCTTCCAGAGGCACTACGCCATCTTCCCGGCCATGCATCACCAGGGTGGGCACGGCGACCTTCGGCAGCAGCGCGGTCACGTTGATGCGCGCCCGTGCTTCCAGCAGCGCACCGGCCGACTCGGCGGTAGTCGTGGTGCGTGCCAGTTCGTTGAACCACTGCATCTGCGCATCGCTGCCCCCGGGGATGAAGCGTGCGGTGAAGACCTGCCGAAACACCGGGTTGTGGTCTTCCCAGCCACCCCGCGCGATATCGACGATGGCGTGGTACATGCGCGCATTCTCGTCGCTGCCGCGCTCGTAGGCGCCGCGCGCGTAGCCGCCGTACAGCAGCAGGTGCGACACGCGCTGCGGGTGCTTCACCGCATAGGCCAGGCAGGCTGCCGCGCCTTGCGAAATGCCCAGCAAAGCGAAAGGCTGCTCGATCTGCGCGGCGTCTATCACTGCTTCAAGATCGGCGAGCCAGTTCGCCAACGACAGGCCGCGGGCATCGCCGCCGGTCATGCCGCAGCCGCGTTCGTCGTAGCGGATGAAGCGAAAGTTGCTGCCCAGGAACTGCATCCAGTGGCGCCAGATCGGACTGTCCAGGTCGTACTCGAGGTGGCTCAGCCAGTTGGCCGCCTTCACCAGCGGCACGCCGCTACCCATGGCCGACCAGGCAAGGCGGGTGCCGTCGGCGGTGGTCAGGTAACGGATCGACTGCTTCATGGCGCAAGCCCTTCAGCGCACCTGGCGCCAGTCTAGCCGGGACAAACCTCCCTCGGTAGCGCCCCATCCGGCGCGCGCCGGGACATCCTTCCCCTGTGCGCGTCAGCGCCGTGGGACGATGCTGCGCGCACGGCCGTCCACCCTGCGGCGCAGCGAGATATGTCCTGAAACGTTTCCTGATCCTGCTCTATGGCGTGGCCTGCTATGCGGTGTTCTTCGCCACGTTCCTGTATGCGGTCGGTTTCGTCGGCAACTTCTGGGTACCCAAGGCGATGGATTCGCCGCGCGAATCCAGCCTCGCCGTGGCGCTGGCGATCAACCTCGGCCTGCTCGCGCTGTTCGCGTTGCAGCACAGCGTGATGGCGCGGCCGGCGTTCAAGCGCGGGTGGACGCGGCTGATCCCGCCGGCGGCAGAGCGCAGTACCTATACCTTGCTGTCGAGCCTGGCGCTGATCCTGCTGTTCTGGCAGTGGCGGCCGCTTGGCGGCGTAGTCTGGCAGGTCCACAACGAGCTCGGCCGCGCCTTGCTGCTGACCGGGTTCTGGTTCGGCTGGGGGCTGGTGCTGGTGACCACGTTCCTGCTCAACCACTTAGACCTGTTCGGCTTGCGCCAGGTGTGGCTGCACTTCCGTGGCCGCGCGTATCAGCCGCTGCCGTTCAAGGCCCCGGGACCGTACCGGCTGGTGCGCCATCCGCTGTATGTGGGCTGGTTCTTCGCCTTCTGGGCCACGCCGACAATGACCGTCACCCACCTGGTCTTCGCGCTGATGACCACCGCCTACATCCTGGTGGCGATCAGGCTGGAAGAGCGTGACCTGCTCGACGCCTTGCCCGAGTACGCGCAGTACCGCCGCGAAGTGCCGATGCTGCTGCCGCGGATGCGCCGCCCGGATCAGCCGGTGCGAAAGCGCAGCGTCAAGCCTTTCAGGAAATTGCGCAGGATCTGATCGCCGCAAGGCCGGTAATGCTTGTGCCCGGGCATCCGGAACAGTGCGGTCATCTCCGGCTTGGTCAGGGGGAAGCCCGCACTCTGCAGAATCTCGTGCATGTCCACGTCCTTCAGCTGGAACGCGACGCGCAGTTTCTTCAGCACCAGGTTGTTGGTGATGCGCGATTCCACCGGGCGCTGCGGCTGGCTCTCATCGCGGCCGCGGAAGTACACGATCAAGCCATCGAGAAAGTGCGCGAGCAGGCGGTCGCTGCAGGCCACGGCGCCGGGCTCGTCATCCTTCTTCAGCAGCGCGGGCACGTCCGCCTTGTCGAGCGGAAACTCCGGGTCGGCCAGGTGGGTGATCTCCACCACCTTGGCATCGCTGAGATCCAGCATGAAGCGGATGCTGCGCAGCACGTCGTTGTTGATCATGGGGTCTGGGTCCGGACGTTGGCTACTTCGGCATTGTACTGCCCCGTGCTGCGGACATTGTTCGGTCCGCAGCTCACCGGGACCCGCTTCACCCTCGTTGCGGCCGCAATATCTCCACTTCGCGACTCGCCAGCAGCGGCGCAATCCGCCCGGCCACGATTTCCTGATAGTGCGGCGAAGCGCGATGCGCCGCGATCGCCGCTTCGTCGCGGTAGCGCTCGATCAGCACCAGGGTGGCAGGCGCATCGAGGCTGCGAAGGACCTCATAACCCGCGCAGCCAGCCTCGGCCAGCGTGAGTTGCCGCAATTCCGGCAGCAGGGCGAGCACCGTATCCACCTGCGACTCGACGACATGCCAGTGCGCCACGACCACGACGGGCTGGGAGACCTCGCTCATGCCGATTCCTCCAGCGCCGCCACGATCGCCTGCGCCAGCGGCGCGGCGGAGGCCGGGTTCTGCCCCGTCATCAGCCGGCCGTCGACCACGACGTGCGCCTGCCACGGCGCTGCGGCTTCATGTCGTGCGCCTTCTGCGCGCAGTGCGCTTTCCAGGTCGAAGGGCACATCGGCCCGCGCGTAGTTGTCCTCTTCGGCGGTGGAAAAGCCGGTGAGCCGGCGTCCGCGTACCAGCGAGCTGCCGTCGGCAAGCTCGACGCCGAGCAGCGCTACGGGGCCGTGACAGACAGCCGCCACGATCAGCCCTGCATCCCACGCGCGGCTGAGAGCTGCCTGCACCTCCGGGTTGCGTGCCAGATCCGCCATCGGTCCGAGGCCGCCCGGCACGAACACCGCGTCGTAGTCGCGTACGTCCACTTCAGAAAGCCGGCGGCTACGTGCCATGCGTCGGAACGCCTTGCTCGCGCGGAAGGCGCGTTGCGAGGGATCACCATCGTCGTAGCCGTCCTCGTGCGGCTGGCCGCCTTGCAGTGATGCGAACTCGACGGCGATGCCGGCACGTTCAAAGACCTCGACCGGGTGCGCGACCTCCGGAAAGAAGTACCCGGTCGGACGCCGCTTCGGCCCGATCTCGGCCGTGTTTGTCACAATGAAAAGTACATGCTTGGTGCCCATGACGTGCTCCTTGGTGTCGATGAGTCCGCTCGGACTCAGGGTGCACACACCTTAGGCGCGGCGTCGGGCGGCCAGTAGACGGCCAGCGGCAGACAGATTGTAATGTCGGATATGACAATCGGAGCCGCGATGCCAATCCTGGACGAGCTGCGCGCGATGGCGGTATTCGCCACGGTCGTGCGCTGTGGAAGTTTCGCCGCCGCGGCGCGCGAGCTCGGCCTCACCCGTGCGGTGGTCAGCCATCATGTGGGCGCGCTTGAGTCGCGGCTGGGCGTGCCGCTTGCACAGCGCAGCACGCGGAGCTTCAGCCTCACGCCGGCAGGCGAGGCCTTTCGCGTGCATTGCGAGCGGCTGGTGGACGAGGCCGCGGACGGCCTGCGCGGCATGGAACTGTTGCGCGCCGAGCCGCGCGGCGAAGTGCGGCTGACTTGTTCGCACCACTTCGGCAGCAAGCGCATCCTGCCGGCGTTGCTGGTGTTCCGCCGCCGCTATCCGGCCATCCGCCTGCACATCGCCATGGGCGATGCCAATGTGGACATCGTGCAGCAGGGCATGGAACTGGCCGTTCGCGCCGGTCCGCTGGCCGATTCCAACCTGTATGCAAAGCCGCTGGTGCGCGAGGCGACGATGCTGTGCGCGGCGCCGGCGTACCTGCGCCGCTATGGCGCGCCCGCATCCATCGATGACTTGCGGCAGCACCGCTGGGTGATCTATCCGCCGAGCCAGCGCGTGACTCCGGTGTGGTCGGGTGACACCTGCACCGAGATCCCGGTGCAGGGCGACATCGTGACCGACAGCGCCGCCTCGCGCCTGGCCTTTGTCCTCGCCGGGGAGGGCATCGCCCGGCTGCCGGCCTACGATGCCGCCGCGCCACTGGCGTCAGGTGAACTGGTGCGGGTGTTGCCGGAGGTCGAGACCAAGCCGCTGGAAATCTTCCTGGTCCATTCCAGGAAGATCGGCCCCGGCGCCAGGTTGCTGCGGGATTTCCTGCTGGAGACGGCGCGGGAGAATGCCTGGTGAGTACCGACGCCCCGCTCATGCCGCCGCACCGCGCAGGCCACGTCTGGCTGTACTTCCTGGCGGTCGCGGCGCTTGCCTTTGGCGCCAGCTTCCTGGTGATGCTGCTCACCGGCCGCGACACCGATCCGAGCGTGGCATGGTTGCTCAAGTGCGCCTTGGTCATGGTGCTCGTGGTAAGCCTGACCGCGTTCTACATGCGCCGCGACCGCCTGCACTGGTCGCGCTATGGCGTATGCGCCGAACCGCAGGTATTGCTGCATTGCCTTGGCGGCTTCGCTGGCGGCTTGCTGTTGGCCCTGGGCTGGGCAGGCGTCGTCGCGTTCTGGGCACCCTTCCATTGGCAGGCGAATCCGACGATGCGCGCCGATGCCCTGGTGATGGGCACCCTTGCTTCGTTCGCCATCGGCATGGCGGAGGAGGTCGGCTACCGCAGTTACGGCATGGAGCGGTTACGCCAGGATCGCGGGACTGCGAGCGCCGTCGGCCTGCCCACCCTCATCTTTGCGGCAGCGCACGTGGTCGGTGGCATGCATTGGCTGCCGGGCTTGCTGGTCGTCGCTTCCGGCGGGCTGTTGTATGCCTGCCTGATGCTGGCCACGCGCAGCCTGCCGTTGGTGATCTGCTTCCACGTTGCCAACAACGTTGGTCAGGATGCCCTGCTGCGCACCGGCGAGGGTTCGCTATGGCAGCCGGTGTTTGCCGACCCCACGCAGGCGCAGGCCAACAGCGTGCCGATCTGGGCGGGGATGTGCGCGCTGAATCTGCTCGTTGCCGTCTGCGCCTGGCGATACCACGCGCGGACGCTGCCGGATATGCCATGCTCTGGCGGTCACCAATCACAGGGGTTTGCTGCCATGGCCAAGGGTCTGGACAAGCAGAAAGAGCAAAAGAAGAAGCCGGCAAAGACGATGAAGGAAAAGAAGGCCGAGAAGAACGCCAAGAAGAGCGCGCGCTGATTGGCCCCGCCGCCGGCTTCGCGCCCGGGGCGGCGGAGCGGGAGCCAAGGGTGGGTAGTTGTTTCCCTACCTATTGGTAGGTAGACTGATCCGGTCCCCTACTGGCCGGTGTCTCATGCTTGGAATTTCTCCCTTGGGTTGGCTGCACACGCTCGGCAGCCTCCCTGCCATCCCGCTTGCGGCCTACATGCTGGCCCGGCACGGGCGCATCGTTCCCGCGTCGCGGCCCGGCCGCGCCTACTTCTGGTTCATGCTGCTCGGCGCGGCCTCGGTCCTGCTCATCGCGCATCAGCCGGTCAGCTACGTCTTCGGCATCCTCACCCTGGTCCTGCTGCTGCTCGGCTATGGCGCAAGCCGGCTGCCGCTGCGGCCAGGGGCGCGCGCTTACGTGGAGACCGTTGCCCTGAGCATGACGGTGTTTCTGCTCATGGTCCCGTCGGTGAGCGAAACCTTGCGGCGCCTACCGGCAGGCCATCCGCTGGTGACAGACTTGAAAGATCCACTCCTGCTTGGCGCGCAATTCGGCCTGCTGGCTGCATTGGTCGTCGGCATCGGGTTGCAGGTGGTCGTGATGCGCAAGCGGATGCGCGCCGAACCCGTTTGAAACCAGGGAAACAACCGATGGATATTCCGAAGCTCTCGCCCAAGGCGGAGGAGATCGTTCTCCACGCCACCCGGCTTCTCGCACTCGGCGGCTACAACAGTTTCAGCTACGCCGATATCGCCGAGGTGGTCGGCATCAGCAAGCCGAGCATCCATCATCACTTCCCGAGCAAGGTGGAACTGGTGCGGGTAGCGGTGGCGCGCTATCGCGCGCTGTCCCGGCAAGGGCTGCAGGCACTGACCGAGCGCATGGAAGATCCGCAGGCCAGACTGCAGGCTTACTGCGCCTACTGGGCGCAGTGCATAGAGGCTTCGAGCCCGCCGATCTGCATCTTCCCTCTGCTGGCCTCGGAGCTGCCCTCGATCCCGCAGGAAGTGGCCGACGAAGTGCGCGGCCATTTCGAGGAACTGGCCGCGTGGCTACAGGCCGCGATCGAAAGCGGCATGGCGGCGGGCGAAATCAGGACGGTGAAGACCGCCGAATTCCAGGCCCGGTCGTTCATGGCCAGCGTGCATGGCGCCATGCTGGCGGCGCGCGCGCTGGGCGATCCGATGATGTTCCGGGGCATCGTCAGCGCGGCACTGGATGGGTTGCAGGTGGAGAGGGAGGACGAGGACCCTGCCAGGAAATCCGCGCGACGTGCTGTGGTTGCCAAGTAGAAGGGCTGAGCTGCACCCAGGACACGCGACCTACGCCAACCCCTCCGCCCGCAGCGCCTGCTGCACCGCCGGCCGTGCCGAAACGCGCTGCCACCAGGCCTTCAGGTGCTGCAGCTCGTCGAAGTGGATGTCGGCCTGATAGTACGACTTCAACCAGTGCGCCTGACCCCAGCCGGTCAGTGCGAACAAGTAGGCGTCGGCGACGCTGAAAGCATCACCCATGAGGTAGTCGCGATCGCGCAGCTGCGCATCGATCCAGGCGAAGCGCTGTTCAAGCTTGAGCTTTGCCGGGGCGACATAGGCGCCGGCGAGCCTGGCGTAGAGCAGTGGAATGAACCCTTTGTGGATTTCCGAGGTCAGAAAGTTGAGCCATTCCTGCAGGCGGTAACGTTCACGCGTGCCATTGGCCGGGGCCAGGCCCAGCGCCGGCTTCTGGTCAGCCAGGTACTGCAGAATCGCCGCACCCTCCCGCAACAACTCGCCGTCATCGAGTTCAAGCGCGGGGACATAACCCAGATCATTGATCTGCGTGAAATCCTCCCCGGCTTCAGTGGTGTGCGTCTTGTGGTCCACCTTGGCCAGAGTTGCCTCGATACCCAGCTCGTTCAACACGATGTGGGGCGCGAGCGAACAGGCTGCGGGAATGTAGTAAAGCTTCATGCGATCTCACCGAAAACGATGGGCTGCCATGCGCAGGCAACGGGGACCGCACAGTCTAGGGTCGAGGTATAAAAAGAGAAGAAGGCACTATAATGTGGTCCAGGTACATAAACTATACTTGGTGTTGAGCGCCTGCTGCCGATGAAAAAGAACGTGTCCGGCTGTTCGGTCGAAGAAGCCATGCGCCTGTTGGGCGGACGCTGGCGTCTGCTGCTGGTCTCCTATCTCCTGGACGGCCCGAAACGCTTCAATGATCTGCGCCGCGACATCCCGGCGATCTCCCAGCGGATGCTTACGCTGGACCTGAGGGCACTGGAAGAAGCCGGCCTGCTCAAGCGCACCGTATTCCCCACGGTTCCGGCCAAGGTCGAGTACGAGCTCACTGCCGACGGCAGGCGCCTGCAGCCCGTGGTGGAGGTAATGCGGGAGTTCGGTCTGTGGGTGAAGGCGCGCGCTGCGGCCCAGGCCTGACCGCAGCAGATTGTCGCGAGCGTCGCGGCCGACGACGCGCGACTCACCAGATCAGGTCGTCCGGCACCTTGAACTGCGCGTAATACGCATCGTCTTCCGAAGACGGCGCCGCTGCTTCGGCATCGGCGTCCTGACCATGATCGAGCACGATCATGCTGGCGTCGCGCTCGCGCACCTTGTCGGCGGCGGCCCGCGGCAGCAGTTCGTAACGTTCGTCCACGCGCACGATCACCAGCACGCCGGCGGAGAGCTTGCGCCGCAATTCATCGTTGACCAGCAGTGTGCGGATGGCGCCATCGGCGGTGAAGCGGTACTCGCTCTCACCGGAACGCGGCACCTTCTTGTCCTCGATGATCTGCCGCGCCTGTGCACGCAGCTCGGCGACGCGCGCCTGGGCCTTGCGCTCGGCAGCCAGCGCGCGGTCGCGCTCGACCTTCTCGGCCCGCGCCCGCTCGGCTTCGCGCTGGATTTCGCTGGGCTGCGCCGGTCCCTTTGCGTGCCGGGCCTTGTTCTGCTCGCGCGCGACCTCGGCCAGCTTGGACTTCTTGACCAGGCCCGCCTTGAGCAGTTGTTCCTGAAGCGGATTTGCCTTTGCCATGTCGAGGTTTCGCTGGAGATTTTCGGCCATGATAACGCTCGTCTCCGCCGCCGTCTCCGCAACACCGCCCGATGGAAGCACTGAAATATCTCGCTGGCTATCCGCCCCATGTGCAGGCGCGCGTGCGCGAACTGATCGCGCAGGGTCGCCTGGGCGCGCTGCTGGCCGGCAGGTATTCCCAGCCCCACGCCGTGCGCAGCGATGCCCAGCTGTATGACTACGTGCAGGAGCTCAAGGACCGGCACCTGCGCAGGTCCGTGCCGCTGGGCAAGGTCATCTACGACAGCAAGCTGCAGGTGATGAAACATGCGCTGGGTACCCACACCAGCGTCTCACGCGTGCAGGGCAGCCGGCTCAAGGCCAGCCGTGAAATCCGCATCGCCACCGTGTTTCGCGAGGCGCCGGCCGAATTTCTGAAGATGATCGTGGTGCATGAGCTGGCGCACCTGAAGGAGTCGGACCACAACAAGGCCTTCTACCAGCTGTGCCTGCACATGGAGCCGGACTACCACCAGCTGGAGTTCGACCTGCGGCTGTATCTGACGCAGCTTGAGGTGGGGCAGGCGC
>DASPIU010000072.1:0-44745 GCA_035629025.1 Stenotrophomonas sp. | reverse complement strand
GCGCATCGAGGACGAAGTGAAGCTGCGCATGCAGGCCCAGGAAGAAGCGCACCGCCTGCGCCTGCGCGTCATGTCCCTTGAATCGGCCATGCGCCAGGTAGGCGCGGTCATTCCGCCGGAGCCCAACTGATGAACCGTCTCCTGATTGCGCTGCTGGTCTTCATGGTCTGGTCGGCCGCCATGTTCGGCGCTGGCTGGGCATGGCGCGGGGACCGCGCGGAGACGGTGACCGCCAAGGCAACAACCACGGCCGCAACTGCAGCCATGGCCCAGGTCAACGAGGTCCGCACCACCGAACACACCCAGGCCGCCACGCTGGCCGACATCGGAGCCAAGCATGAAGAAGACCGCCGGGCAGCCCAAGCTGTCCCTGATGCTGTGGTTGCTGATCTGCACGCTGGCAATCTCCAGCTGCGCGACGACCTCGCCACCTGCAACACCGCTCGCCTGTCCGAAGCCGTCGCCGGCGCCGTCGAACGTGATGCGGGCGCCCAACTACGAGCAGAGGTCGCGGGCGCTCTTGTTCAAGTCGCCCGAGACGCCGACGACCAGGTCCGCGCTGCCCAAGCCGTGATCGCCGCCGATCGGGCGGAGCCCGCACGCTGATGGCGCGCCTGCATACGGTGCCCTCGCGCCTGGCGCAGGTGCCGAGCCGATTGGCCACGGTCAACTCCGATAGCTGGAGAGCGGGGAAGCAGGGCAGCACGGCGCGCGGCTACGGCTACCGCTGGCAGCAGTACCGCCTGCGCTACCTGGTCCAGCACCCACTGTGCGTGATGTGCGAGGCCGAGGGCCGAGTGGAGGCGGCGGTGGTGGTTGACCACGTGGTGCCGCATGGAGGTGACCAGCAGCTGTTCTGGTCGGCATCGAATCACCAGGCGCTCTGCAAGGCCTGCCACGACGGCACGAAGCAGCGACAGGAGGCTGCAGGCCGCTCGGCAGCGCGTGCCGCCACGGGCCGCCTGCGGGCATCCAGCGGCACCGACCGAACCCATACGGGGGGTGGGTCGAAAGTACGGAACCCTCCGGAAATCTAGACCGGCTGTCCTCTCATGCAGAGAAAAAATTCCCCTTTGGGTGAGGTAATCAGCAAATGGCAGGCGTGAAAGGTAAGAGCGGCGGCCCGCGGAAGAATGCAGGCGGCGCAAGGCCTGGCGCCGGCCGAAAGCCGAAAGCAGTGGCTGCTCCGAACGCGAGGAAATCAGCAAATGCGCCAGCCACGGCGAAGGCCGCGGCAGTGCAGGTGCGATTGGAAGCCCAGCCGACGGGCGGCGCGCTCCGGCGTGCGAAGAGCCAGCCTGTCGAGCAGCCCGCCCAGGACATGCTGACCCTGCTGCAGAACATCGCGCTGGGCCGGACCGAGGCGACCGCGATCCAGGTGAAGGCGGCGGTCGCCGCGGTGCAGTACACCCACGCCAAGAAGGGCGAGGGCGGCAAGAAGGAAGAGCGGCAGAAGGCGGCCGAGAAGGTCGGGGGCCGGTTTGCGCCGACAGCACCGCCGCGGGCGCGGATGAACTGAGGTGGTGCC
The DNA here is from genome assembly GCA_035629025.1 of Stenotrophomonas sp. GTDB lineage: Bacteria > Pseudomonadota > Gammaproteobacteria > Xanthomonadales > Xanthomonadaceae > Stenotrophomonas_A. The sequence goes on along the minus strand of DASPIU010000072.1, from coordinate 43,217 downwards.
CCAGTACTCCACCGCCTGCCCGGACTGGGCGGCGCGACTGCGTGCGGGCGAGTCGATCATTCCCCCGCCGCTGTTCCCAGAGCGAGCCGAGGAGGCGCTGCGGGTCTTCAAGGAGCTGCGGATCGTCGATGCGCCGGGCAGCCCGACCTTCGGTGAGGCCTGCGAGCAGTGGGTTTTCGACTTCGTGGCGGCGATCTTCGGCGCCTACGACGCGGAGACCGGCCGCCGGCTGATCCGCGAAGTGCTGATGCTGATCCCGAAGAAGAACAGCAAGTCCACGTTGGCGGCGGGGATCATGGTCACGGCCATGATCCTCAACTGGCGGATGTCGGCCGAGATGATCATCTTGGCGCCCACCATCAAGATCGCCAACAACGCATTCGCGCCGGCCCGCGACATGATCAAGGCCGACGATGAGCTGGTCGAGCTGTTCCAGGTGCAGGACCACATTCGGACCATCACCCATCGGCTGACGAAGGCGACGCTGACGGTACTGGCCGCCGACAGCGACACGGTCGGCGGCAACAAGGCCAGCTGGGTGCTGATCGACGAAGAATGGCTGTTCGGCAAGAAGGCCAACAGCGACTCGATGTTCCGAGAGGCGGTGGGCGGCCTGACCTCGCGGCCGGAAGGCATCGTGATCAAGCTGAGCACCCAGTCGGACGAGCCGCCGGCGGGGGTATTCAAGGCGGATCTGCAGCGCATGCGCGCGATCCGCGACGGCTTGATCACGGACGCGACCTCGCTTCCGGTGCTGTACGAGCACCCGCCGGAGATGGTGGAAGCCGGCGATCACCTGAAGCTCGAAAACCTGCGCCTGGTGAACCCCAATTACGGGGTCTCGGTTGATGCCGAGTACCTGCGGCGTGAGTACGAGAAGGCCGACCAGGAGGGCGAACATGCCCTCCGCGGCTTCCTTGCCAAGCACGGCAACGTCGAGGTGGGGCAGAACCTGCGCTCGGATCGTTGGGCTGGCGCTGACTTCTGGCAGGCTCGTGCCGAAGTGGCGTTGACGCTCGACGACCTGATCGAACGCTGTGAAGTCGTGACCGTCGGCATTGACGGTGGCGGGCTGGACGACCTGCTAGGCCTGGCCGCGGTGGGCCGGGAGCGCGAGACGCGCCGTTGGCTGGCCTGGTGCCACGCCTGGGCGCACGAGATCGTGCTCGACCGGCGGAAAGACGTGGTGGCGTACCTCCGGGACTTCGAGCGCGACGGTGACCTGACGATCGTCAAGTTGCCGGGCCTGGACGTGCAGCAGGTGGCGGACGCGATCTGCCAAATCAAGGACGCGGGCCTGCTGCCCGAGGAGAACGGGGTTGGCGTCGATCCGGCCGGTATCGGCGCGATCGTGGACGAGCTCACAACCGAAGACCGCGGGCTGGATATCAAGCAGATCGTGGCGGTGTCTCAAGGGTGGAAGCTCAACGGTGCGATCAAAACCACTGAGCGTGCTCTGGCCGGCGGAAGCCTGGTCCACGGCGGCCAGCCTTTGATGGCCTGGTGCGTCGGCAATGCCAAGGTCATTCCCACGGGCAATGCCATCACCATCACCAAGCAGGTAAGCGGGTCCGCAAAGATCGACCCCCTGATGGCCCTGTTCAACGCCGTGTCGCTCATTGCACTCAACCCTGAAGGACAAGGCTGTATGGACGACTGGCTCAGCAACCCGATTCGGGCAGGCCGCGCATGAAAGTCAAGCCAACAGGCGGCGTGGTCAGCCGCGTGCGCGCCGCCATCGATGGCTGGGTGCGGTCCTTCACCCTCCGCGACAGCGAGCTGTTCGTTGATCGCGCGATGGCCACCGAGGCAGGCGTTGAGGTCACGGCGAAGACGGTACTCCAGCTCGACGCCGTCTGGTCGTGCGTTCGCCTGATTTCAGAGACCATCGCCACGCTGCCGCTGTCGATGTATGAGCGCACGTCGGCCGGCAAGCGTGTGGCCAGCCAGCACCCGCTGCACTTCGTCATCCACGACCAGCCAAACGACGAATCGACGGCGGCGGTGTTCTGGGAAGCCATGGTGGTGGCGATGCTGCTGCGCGGGAACGCGCGCGCGGAGAAGCTGTACGCCGGCACGCGCGTGGTCGGTCTGATGTTCCTAGACCCCGACAAGCTGACGGTCAACCGTGACCAACGCGGGAACAAGCTATACCGGTACCTGAAGCCGGACGGCACCCCGCGCGTAATTCCGGCGTCGCGAATCTGGACGCTGCCGGGCTTCACCCTGGACGGCCAGCATGGCGTCTCGGTGATCCGATACGGTGCGAAGGTGTTCGGCAACGCGATGGCGGCGGACAAGGCCGCGGCGCAGACGTTCCGCAACGGCCTGCTGCAGACGATTTACTACAAGATCAGCGCGTTCCTGACGCCGAAGCAGCGCGCTGAGTTCAAGACCAATCTGGTCGGCTCGATTGAGCGCGGCGAGGCACCGCTGCTGGAGGGCGGCACCGAGGCCGGCACGCTGGGCGTGAACCCGGCCGACGCGCAGCTGCTGGAATCGCGCGGCTTTTCGGTCGAGTCGATCTGTCGCTGGTTTCGCGTCCCACCGTGGATGGTGGGCCACACGGAGAAGTCGACCAGCTGGGGGACGGGCATCGAGCAGCAGATGATCGGGTTCCTGACGTTCACGCTCGGCCCCTGGCTGCGCCGGATCGAGCAGGGCATCAGCAAGGACCTGCTGACCCCAGGCGAACGCCAGCAGTACTACCCGAAGTTCAACGTGGAAGGCCTGCTGCGCGCCGACAGCGCCGGCCGCGCTGCCTTCTACACCGCGATGGTGAACAACGGCATCCTGACCCGCGACGAAGTGCGCGAGCTCGAGGACCGCGAGGCCATGGGCGGAAACGCCGCCGTGCTCACCGTGCAGTCGGCCATGACCACGCTGGACGGAATCGGCACCAGCACCGACGCCAACCAAGCCCGGGCCGCGATCCGCGCGTTCCTTGGCTTCTCCGACGACCAGAAGGACTGATCCCATGACCATCAAGACGCTGCCGGGTGCTCCGGAGGGTCGGCCGTGCGCCGGCGTCAGCAGCCAGTTGCAGCCGCGCGCCCTGGACCGGTGGAACGCGGGCGTGCGCGCCGCGGCCGACAGCGAGGGTGAGCGCAGCATCAGCATCTACGACGTCATCGGCTACGACTACTGGACGGGCGACGGCGTCACCGCCAAGCGCATCGCGGCCGCACTGCGCGGCATGGGTGCAGGCCCGGTCACCGTGAATATCAACTCGCCGGGCGGTGACATGTTCGAGGGCCTGGCGATCTACAACCTGCTGCGCGAGCACGACGGCGAGGTGACGGTGAAGGTCCTCGGCCTGGCCGCCTCCGCGGCTTCGGTCATCGCCATGGCTGGCGACAAGATCCAGATCGCCCGTGCCGCGTTCCTGATGATCCACAACGCCTGGGTCATGGCCGTGGGCAATCGGCACGACCTGGAAGAGGTGGCCGCGACCCTGAAGCCCTTCGACGACGCGATGGCGAGCATCTACGCCGCCCAGACCGGCCAGGACAGCGCGGCCATGGCCAAGCTCATGGACCGCGAGACCTGGATCGCAGGCGAGGCTGCCGTCGAGGACGGCTTCGCCGACGAGCTGCTGCCGTCGGACAAGGTCGAAAAGGGCGCCAGCAAGGCCAGCGCATCGGCCGTGCGCCGCATCGAGTCGGCGCTGCGGGCCAGCGGCATGCCCAAAAGCGAGGCGATGCGCCTCATCAGCGAGATCAAGACCAGCTCGGGCGACCCAGCTGGCGGCGGTGAGGGTGATCCCACCGAACGGGGCCAGGTTGCACCTGACTCTCTCAGCAATACCGCGGCGCTTGCCGCATCCCTCACTTCCATCCATGCCTAAGGAGGCACCCATGTCCCTCGACCAGGACATCCAGAGCATCAACGCCAGCCTGAAGACGGTTGGCGATCAGCTGAAGGCGCAGGCCGACTGCGCCGCCAAGAACGCCGAGCTCAGCACCGAAACCCGCGCCAAGGTGGACGACCTCTTGCTGAAGCAGGGCGAACTGCAGGCAAACCTGCAGGCTGCGGAGCAGAAGTTGGCCCGCATCGAGGCCAACGGCGCCGGCGGCGACGTCCAGCACCAGACCTTCGGCGAGCAGTTCGTCAACAGCGAACAGTTCAAGGCCTTCGTCGGCAAGACCACGCCTCGCGGTCGCGTCGACATGACGTTCCAGGCGGCGATCACCAGCATCACCACCGACACCGACGGCGCTGCCGGCGATCTGGTCCAGACGACCCGCCTGCCGGGCATCATCGCGCCGCCGGACCGCCGCATGACGGTGCGCGACCTGATTACCCCGGGCCGCATGGATGGCAGCACGCTGGAGTACGTGAAGGAGACCGGCTTCACCAACAACGCGGCGCCGGTTGCCGAGGGTACGAAGAAGCCCGAGTCCACCCTGAAGTTCGACCTGGTGAACACCAGCGCCAAGGTCATCGCGCACTTCGTGAAGGCCTCGCGCCAGATCCTCGACGACGCCTCGCAGCTCCAGAGCTACATCGACGGCCGCCTGCGCTACGGCCTGGCTTTCAAGGAAGAACAGCAGCTGCTCAACGGCGACGGCACCGGCCAGAACCTGCTCGGCATCATCCCGCAGGCGACCGCCTATGCCGCGCCGTTCGACCCCGGCGATGCGACCGTGATCGACCAGATCCGTCTGGCGATGCTGCAGGCGGAACTGGCGGAGTACCCGGCCACCGGCATCGTGCTGAACCCGACCGACTGGGCGCGTGTCGAGCTGCTGAAGGACACCACCGGCCGCTACATCATCGGCAACCCGCAGGGCGTCATCGGCGCCAGCCTGTGGAACCGTCCGGTCGTGGCTACCCAGGCCATCGCGGTGGACAAGTTCCTCACCGGTGCTTTCCGCCTGGGCGCGCAGGTGTTCGATCGCTGGCAGGCACGTGTCGAAGTGGCGACCGAGAACGAGGACGACTTCGTCAAGAATCTGGTCACCATCCTGGCCGAGGAGCGTTTGGCGCTGGCGGTGTACCGTCCGCAGGCCTTCATCTACGGCGACCTGGGCAACGTGGCCTGATCGCAGCGCCGCCTGTTCGCAGGTGGCATTGAGAGGCGCGCTTCGGCGCGCCTCTCCCATTTCGGAGGTATCCCATGCTCATCATGTTCAAGAAGCCGGATCCCCGCGCCGGGCAGACCGCCCGCATGGACAGCAGCCGCGGGCAGTACTTCATCGACACCGGGTCAGCGGTGCTGGTCAAAGAGGGCGCCGTGACCGACGTCGAACCGACCGCGCCGCCCGCCGACGGCCCGACCCCGGCCGAGCAGCTGGTCTCGGGCACGGCTGCCGACGTCATCGGCGGCCTGGACGCCGTGACCGACCTCGAGCTGGCGCGCGCCGCGCTGGCGGCCGAGCAGGCCGAGTCGGGCAAGAAGCGCAAGACGGTGATGGAGGCGCTGACCGCGCGCATCGCCACGCTCGAGCAGCCGCAGGGCTGAGCCCGTGGACCTGATCACCCTCGAGCAGGCCCGGCAGCACTGTCGGGCCGATGCCGGCGACGACGACATGCTGACCGTGTACGCCGACGCCGCGGAGCAGGCTGCACAGGACTTCCTCAACCGGCGCGTGTTCAAAGACGCCGACACCCTGGCCGACGCGGTGATCGATGAGGTCGCCGGCGATGACCCCATGGTCGTCACCAAGCCGGTGATCGCCGCCATCCTGCTGATCCTGGGCCACCTGTACCGCACGCGCGAGGATGTGCAGACCGGGCAGGGTGCCGCAGCGGTGCAGATCCCGATGGGCGCGCACAGCCTGCTGTGGCCGTACCGCGTCGGGCTGGGGGTCTGAAGTGGGCATCGCAGCCGGCGAACTCAACCGCCGCATCCGCATCGAGCGGCGCGGCACCGGCACGGACGGCTGGGGACAGCCGGCCGCCGATTGGGTGTTGGTAGGCGAGGTGTGGGCGGGCATCGCGAATGAGACCGGCATGGGCGCCATCCGCTCCAGCCTGCAGGGCAACGTGCCTGCCTCGATCGCGCGTTACAGCTTCCTCGTGCGCTTCCATACCGCGCAGGCGCTCGGCATCGACCAGAGCATGCGCATCGTGCATAACGGCCTCGTGTTCGACATCAAGGGCGTTACGCGGGACCTGCGTGACCGCGACCGCGCCTACCTGATCACCGAACAGGGCGGCAACGATGGCTAGTCGCGTTGACCTGTCGGGCGCGCTGGCTGGCCTGGATAGTTTGGCCGAGATGACCAACAGCGTGGCGCGTTCCATGGGCGTCGCGGCCGGCCAAGCTGTGCGGGACGAGGCCAAGGCCAGGGCTCCGGTGGACGACGGCACGCTGCGTGACGCGATCTACCTGGCTTACCGCGACGGCGATTCAACCCAGGCGCGCGTCGTGTATCAGGTGAGCTGGAACAGCAAGAAAGCCCCGCACGGCCATCTTCTCGAGTTCGGGCACTGGCGAACCAACGTCCTGGTGCGCGGCGAGGACGGCAAGTGGCGCGCCACGTCCGAACTGCTGCCGGCACCGGTGTGGACTGCCGCGCATCCATTCCTCCGACCAGCCTACGAGGCCACGCTCAGCCGGCTGGCGGAGGTTGCCGCGGCGCGCGGTCGAAAGCGCCTGGCCGAGCTGTTGAACGGGGAGGGCACCGACGATGGCGTATGAACCGCAACTCGTGGCCTTGGCCGGCCCGCTGCTTGGCGGCCGGCTTTATGCCGACGTGCTGCCGGACAACCCCACTTTCCCGTGTGGCGTGTATCAGCAGGTCGGCGGCCAGGCCCTGTGGTTCGGCGAGGGCGTGATGCCCGACCACAAGCACGCGCGCGTCCAAATCACCCTCTGGGCGGCCACCCGCGCGCAGGCCAACACGCTGATGCGTGCCATCGAGGGCGCGCTGTGCGCCAGCCTGCCGAAGTCGGAAGCCATCGGAGCGTTCACCGCGACCTATGAGGACGCGATCAAGAAGTACGGGGCCAGGCAGGACTTCGGACTCTGGTACCTCGATCCCTGAGCAGTTCTCTCCACCGCCCGGCCTTGCGCCGGGCTTTCTTTATCCAACGTGAGGTTTTCCCATGGCACTCAAGCTCCCCAAGGGCATCCAGTTCGGCTTTGCGTCGGTCCTCGCCGACATTGTCGCCGCCTCCGCCTTCTCGAAGGCCGCGCCGGCCGTCGCCACGGTCCCCACCGGAGCGGTGGACGCGGGCGAGGTGGTGCTGGTGCAGCTGGCCGGCTGGCCGCTGCTTAACAACAAGATTGCGGTTGCGGGCGACGAAGTGGCCGGCGCGCTTCCCCTGCTCGGCACCGACACCACTGACGCGACCCTGTTCCGCGGCACCAGCGGCGCTGGATCGCTTCTCATCGCTGGCGAGTTCGTCGATTACACCCAGCAGGGCGATCCTTCCAGCTCCGGCGGCGATCAGCAGTACTGGACCGGCACTCTGTTGGAAGACCTGACCGGCCGGCAGATCTCGATCCCGACGACCAAGAACGCCAAGACCCTGACCCTGCCGCTGTACTACGACCCGAAACTGCCCTGGTACAGTGCAGCGAAGGCGGCGGACGCGCGCGGCGAGCCGGTGGTCTTGCGGGCGAAGATCCCGGGCGGCGACGTGCTGTACTGGTACGGCTACATGTCGTTCGACGGCGATCCGAGCATTGCATCGAACACGCCCATGGGTAACACCATGACCTTCACCGCGCTGAGCGAATCGACTCTGGTGGAGGCCGACTGATGCCCATTCGTAGGGGCGACGCGCCCAAGCACCTGAAAGCCGAACTGAATTTCTCATCGCCGGCCGAGAAGTTCACCCTGGCCGTGGCCTTCCGGAACCACACCAGCAAGCACTACCGGGATCACCTGGCCAAGCTGGTCATGGGCGAGCTGGTGCTGGAGCTCGTAGATGGTTGGGATGCCGACTACCCACTCACCGTCGAGGGAATCGGCGACTTCGAGGACGAGCACCCCGGTATCTGCGAGGGCCTGATCCAAGGCTGGTGGGACCTGCGGCGGGTGAAGCTCGAGGGAAACTGACCGAGGCGGTCGAGGCGCTGTATTTCCGCGTCCCGACCGCCGCCGAGCTGGAAGGCACGGGCTTCAAGCCCAAGCACTACGTACCGCCCGACGTGACGGTCTGGCCCGAGAACCAGGCCGCCATCGCTCTCTTCCAGCGCATCTCCAACCAGTGGCGCTGCGGGCCAGGCGGCCCGATCGGGCTGGACTACGCCGTGGTCTTCAACGAGCTGTCGCACATCGGCGTCGCTGGCGCCGAGCGCGATGACCTGATGGCGGCTCTGGCCGTCATCGAGGTGGCCGCCATCAAGCAGATCAACGAGAGCTGACCCCATGGCAGACCAAAACATCGGCACCGCCCGAATCGACATCGAGATCGACACCAGTAAGGTCGAGCCGGGCGTCAATCGGGCGAAGCAATCGGTTTCTTCGCTCACCACGGAGGTCGAGCAAGGCAGCCAGCGCCAGGTCCGCGCCACGGATCGCCAAATTAAGGCGCTGGAGCGGCAGATCGCGACCCTCGGCAAGGATCGCGAAGAGATTATCCGGTGGCGCATCGCGCAGCAGGCCAGCGGCGAACAGGCCGCGCGGCTGACGTCGCTGCTGGACAAGCAGGTCGCCTCGATGCAGAAGAGCGCGGCCGCGTCCGGCCAGTACCGCCAGGCGCTCGCGATGCTGCCTGCGCAGGGTACGGACATAATCACGTCGCTGGCCGGCGGGCAGAACCCGGCGCTGGTGCTACTGCAGCAGGGCGGACAGATTCGCGACCAGTTCGGCAGCGCCAGCCTTGCGATCCGCGGCGTGGGCACGGCGCTCGCTGGCCTGATCAATCCGATCACCCTGACTGCCGGCGCGGTCGCCGCGCTGGCGCTGGCTTGGAAATCGGCCAGCGACGAGCAGTTGGCTTTCCAGAGCGCCCTGATCCTGACCGGCGGCTACGCTGGGAAGTCAGTAGCCGAGCTTCAGGCGTTGTCCGTGCAGCTGGACCGTCTGGATGGTGTTACCCGGGGCGGCGCCAGCGACGCTATTCGAGCCGTCGCGCAGTCCGGGCGCTTCGCCGGTGAGCAGTTCGAGCTCGTGGCGAGCGCTGCGGCGCGGATGGAGGCCAGCGCCGGCCAGGCCATCGATTCGACTGTTGATCGGTTCAAGGACATTGCCAATGACCCGGTCAAGGCGCTGCTTAAGCTCAACGAGGCAGAGCACTTCTTGACGCAGGCGCAGATGGAGCGCGTGCGCCTGCTGGCGGAGGAGGGCCAGGCGCAGGAAGCTGCGTCCGAGGGCATCCGAATCTATGCGGACCACCTGGACGAGGTGGCACGGCGCTCCGAAGCGGCGCTCCCCGCTACCACCCAGCTGTGGCGCGAGGTCAAGGACTACGCCAGCAGCGTTGTGGGCGAAGTGAAGACATACGCCGACCTGCTGGCGCGCATCGCAGCCATGAAGATTGGTGCAAAGGGCGTTCAGGGCTTCGGAGACCTGCTGCCGTTCACGACGCTACAGCAGTTGCAGCTGCTGAATGCCTATGGCCGCAAGTACCTGGGCGAGCAAGGCGCCGCCGCCAGCACTGCAGGCCGCCCGCAGCACTCGCCGGGACGGGGCGCGGCCGATACGGTCGTGGACACGGCTGCCATCGAACAGCAGATCGGCCTTGAGAAGCAGTGGTCCCAGATCACGCAGCAGAACCTCGACAAGGAAGCGAAGAAGCGCAAGGAGATCAACGACGCCAAAGAGGTGGGCAACAAGCTAGGAAAGACCCAGGCGGAGATCGCATCGCAGGTTGCATCGATCGAGGCCAAGTACGCCGACAAGACCGCGGCCAACGCCGCCGCCGCAAAGGCCAGGTCGGACTCGAACAGCGCCCAGGCCCTCCTGGAGTCGATCGAGCGGCAGATCACCGCGAACAAGCAGCTGGTGGATACGGGCGACAAGGTCACGGCGAGCGACAGCCTAGCCATCAAGGCAAAGCAGATGCTTGCCGACGCCAGCAACCATATGACGGACAGCTCACGGGCACTGCTCAAGGCAGTGCTTCCGGAACTCGCCGCGAGTGACCAAGCCGCCGAGAGCTATACGCGGCAGACCAAGGCCAAGGAGGCGCTGGCGCGCCAAAACGCAATCTTTGAACAGCAATCCGCGAACCAGCGGCGCGGCAACGAGGCTGACCTCGTGCAGATCGGTCACGGCTCTGAAGCGTCGGAGCTGCTGCGGCGGCAGCTGGATATCCGCCGCGCCTACGAGGATGAGCTCAAGCGCCTGGGGGATAGAAGCGTCGCGGCGGACCAGGACAGCTGGGATGCCCAGGCTGCCAACGCCCAGCGCCATTTGGACGAGATGCTGGCGGCAGAGCGGGAATATCAGTCCCAGCGCATCGCCATGATGGGCAACTGGCGCAACGGCGCCAGCGCTGCCTGGGAGGACTACCGTTCCGAAGCGATCGACACGGCATCGCAGACTGCTCAGGCCTGGTCCAATGGATTCAAGGGAGCGCAAGACGCGCTGACAGAGTTCGCGGTGAAGGGAAAGGCGGACGTCAAGGGCCTGGTTACCTCCATCCTGGCTGACTTGGCTCGCCTCGAGGCCCGCAAGGGGCTCGTCGCCATTGGAAGCATGATCGCAGGCGCATTCACCGGCGCGGCGACGAGCGATAACAGCGTTGCAATCGGGACCACCACCTACAACGCCAAGGGCGGCGTATACGACTCGCCCAGCCTCTCGCAGTACTCGAGCAGCATCGTCAACAAGCCGACCCTGTTCGCGTTCGCCCAGGGCGCTGGTGTCATGGGTGAGGCAGGGCCAGAGGCCATCATGCCACTGCGTCGCGGCCCCGATGGACGGCTCGGGGTGAGTGCGGCGGGAGGCGGTGGCGGCGGCATCGAGTTCAACACCAACATCATTGTGCAGGCTGATGGGTCTTCCCAGACCCAAACCAGCGGCCGCGGCCAACCCACCGGCGACGAAATCGCGCGCAACTTCAACTCGATGGCTAACCAGTGGGCACAGCAGCAGCTTCGCCCAGGTGGTCTCTTCCACAGGCAGGCGGTGGGCGCATGACCGACACCTTCACGTGGCGCGCCACTACGCAAAGCTCCGGCACGGCCACGGGCAAGGTGAGCCGCGCCAACTTCGGCGATGGCTACAGCCAGTCCAGTGCTGACGGAATCAACTCCGTGAGCCGGTCCTGGCAGGTCAGCTTTACCGATCGCGAATCGGTTGTGCAGGCCATCGCCGACTTCCTGCACGCGCACGTGGGCCGGTCGTTCCTGTGGAAGCCACCGCTTGCCGCCCAGGGCTACTACTGGTGCGACGCGCACAGCGTCAGTGACAACGGTCGCGGCGTGTACACGCTGACGGCGACCTTCCAGCAAACCTTCCAGCCCTGAGACCACCATGGCACAGCAGCACATCATCATCGGCACGCCGCCCGCCGGCCTCGACGGCGACACGGGCCGCGTGGCGTTCGAGAAGACCGAGGCGAACTTCAACGAACTGTTCGGGGCATCCAAAGGGATGATCGTCGGCTTGCGGCTTGAGCGCGCTGCGGTAAATGCCATCCGGGTGAGCGCCGGAGCCGCACATATCGAGTCCAGTAACCAACTACTCGCGCTGCCCGCCGATACGACCACTTCAGGAGCGCTGGCGGCCAACACCTGGTACCACGTCTATCTGTTCGAAAGCGCCGGCGCCGCAGCCGTCGAACTGGTGACGACTGCACCGGGAAACCCATACAGCGGAACTGCTAGATCGAAGTCCACTGACGCCAACCGGAGATTTCTGGGTAGCGCAAAAACGAACGCTGTGGGTGCGCTCTACAACTTTGTGCATTCAGTAGCCAGCGGCAAGGTGTTGTACCAGGAGAACATCAGCCCGGCCCCTTTCAGTGTTGTCAGCGGATCGGCTACCAGTCCCACCACGGTCTCTTGCGCGGCTGTGGTTCCACCATCGTCGAAGATCGCCATCCTCACATGCAACAACAACGATCCCGCGGTGACGGTTTTGTTGGGTAATAGCGATAGTCCGCCCCAGTCCTCGCCGTTTGCCTTCGTCGATTCGTGCCCGGCCAGTCGCACGATCAGCTCGGATTTCCCGCTGAACGCTGCGCAGGAATTCCAATACACATTCATCTCCGCGCCGTCGGGCAACTTCGTTGCGCGCGTCCGCGGCTATACGTTCGAGAGGTAGCCATGTACGCCATCAAGGGCCATCACTATCGTGCCATTTCTTCTGCAGCGGATCTTACGGACGGTGAAGTTCTGGCTTCCGAGGTGCCGCAGGATTTGCAGCAACCCGACCCGGTCGCTGCTACCAAGGTGCTGATCAGCCAACTACTCGACAGAGTTGTGCAGGCCAAGGGGTATGACAACATTGTCTCCTGCGTGTCCTACGTTGGTGATCCGGATCCTCAGTTCGACGCTGAGGCTCGCGCGGCGCGCGCGTGGCGCAGCGCAGTTTACCGAGCCGGCTACGAGATTCTGGCCAACGTTCCCGAGGGCGTGACAACCCCAGAACAGGTGCTGGCCCTTTTGCCCGAGGCGAATGCGTTTGGGTGGGTCGAATGACAGTCCTGGCCGACGTCCAGAGTCTGGAGCCTGGCGCACGATTCGTCGGCTTCGAGCTGGACGCGCGCGACATTGGCGCGGATCAGCTCTGGTTCCATGCGCACCTGCAGTCCACGCCGATCTTCTGGCAAGGGCAGGAATATGGCCCTTGGCCGATTGAAGCCACTGGCTTCGAGCGCACCAGTGACCAGCCGCCCGCGCCGCGGCTGCGGGTGAGCAACATCGACGGCACCGTCACCGCAATGTGCCTGCTCTTCGACGATCTGGTGGGCGCCAAGATCATCCGACGCCAGACGCTTGTGCAGTATCTGGACGCGGTCAACTTCCCGGGTGGCAACCCGACGGCGGACCCCGAAGAGCACTTCCCCGACGAGATCTGGTTCATAGAGCGGAAGGTCACCGAGACCCCGGAGGCGGTTGAGTTCCAGTTGGCCACGGCCATCGACCTCAACGGCGTGCAGCTGCCGCGGCGCCAGATCATCGCCGGACTGTGCGGCTGGGTGACCATCGGCGGCTACCGCGGTCCGTACTGCGGCTACAGCGGCCCGCCTGTGGCCGATCTCAATGACCAGCCCACCAGTGACCCCGGCCTGGACCAGTGTGGCGGCCGACTGGCCAGCTGCAAGCTGCGGTTCGGGCAGAACGAACCTCTGCCGTATGGCGGTTTTCCGGCCAGCGGCCTGCTGAGGACCTGAGCAATGCAAGCAGCCACTTTGGCGGCCATCCACGCCCACGCGGTGGCCGAATACCCGCGGGAATGCTGCGGGCTGATCGTTGCTGTCGGCGAGGGCGAGACCTACGTGCCATGCCGGAATGTTGCGGCAACGCCGAGCGAGCACTTCCGCCTGCCTGGAGAGGACTACGCCATCGCCGAGGACAGCGGACAGGTGCTGGCGCTGGTCCACAGCCATCCGAACGCACCGGCCACGCCGAGTGATGCAGATCGCGTCCAGTGCGAGGCCAGCGGCCTGACCTGGCACATCGTCAGCGTGGGGCAGGTGGACGGTAAGCCCGAATGCGGCGACGTGCGCACCATCGAGCCGTGTGGCTTCGAGGCGCCCCTGGTGGGCCGTCAGTTCGCCCATGGGGTGCTCGATTGCTACACGCTGGTGCGCGACTTCTACGCGCGCGAGCTGGGCATCCAGTTGAGCCAGTACGAACGCGAGGACGACTGGTGGCTCAAGGGGCAGCAGCTGTACAGCATGGATCGCCTGCGCGCCGAGGGCTTCGCGCCCGTGGCCGACGATTTGCGCCGCGGCGATCTGATCCTGATGCAGATTCGCTCGACCGTCCCCAACCACGCGGGCGTGTACCTCGGCGACGGCCTGATGCTCCACCACCTTCACGGCCGACTTTCCGAGCGCGTGCCCTACGGCGGGTATTGGGCCGAGCGCACTTGCTACATCGTTCGCCACCAGGAGATGCTTCATGGCTGACAAGCTGCGCACCATTCGTCTGTACGGGGCACTGGGCGCCAGGTTCGGTCGCGAATTCCGTCTGGCCGTCAACAGCACCGCAGAAGCCATGCGCGCGCTCTGCGTGCAGCTGCCGGGCTTCTCGGCATACCTCAATTCGGCCAAGGACCGCGGCGTGGTATTCGCGGTCTTTCTGGGCAAGCGGAACATCGGCGAAGGCCAGTTGCAGGACCCACCTGGCCAGCAGGAAATCCGCATCGCCCCGGTTCTGCAGGGTGCAAAGCGTGCCGGTGTGCTTCAGACCATAGTCGGCGCGGTCCTGGTGGTGGTCGGTGTTGTGCTCAATGCCTACACCGGCTTCAGCGGCACGCCCTTCATCAACCTCGGTATCGCCATGATTGCCGGCGGTGTCGTGCAAATGCTCTCCCCACAGCCAAAGGGCCTAGGTGCCAAGGACAGCCCCGATAACCAGTCCAGCTACAGCTTCAACGGCCCCGTGAACACGCAGGCCCAGGGCAACCCGGTGCCGGCTGGCTACGGCGAGTGCTGGGGCGGCTCGGCGGTGATCAGCGGCGGCGTCTACGCGGAGGACCAAGCGTGACCCAGGCCCTCGAACTTCACGGTGCTGGCGGCAAGAGCTCGAGCACGGCGCGTACGCCGGTTGAAACTCCGGACAGCCTGCACTCCATCGCCTACGCCAAGATCGTTGACTTGATCGGTGAAGGTGAGATCGTGGGCCTGGTCAACGGCCTGCAGTCGATCGTGCTAGACGGCGCGCCTCTTCAAGGTGCCGGCGGAGAACTGAATTTCCAGAACGTGACTGTCCAGACCCGTACCGGCACGCAGGACCAGGAGCACCTGGCGGGCTTTCCGAGCGTGGAGAACGAGGTCACCGTGGGCGTAGAGCTTCGCAGCGACACGCCCATCGTGCGCACCGTGTCTGGCTCCGAGTTGTCGGCTGTTCGCGTCCGCCTGGCTGTGCCGGCGCTGCAGAGGACCAATACGAGCAACGGCGACACCGTGGGGTACCGCATCACCTACGCGGTGGACGTGGCCACTGATGGCGGCGCCTACACCACGCTGCTGACGGACAGCTTCAGCGGGAAGACCACCACGCAGTACGAGCGCAGCAGACGCATTGATCTTCCTCCGGGCAGCACGTGGCAGATTCGCTTCCGCCGCCTGACCGCGAACGCGAACAGCGCGCTGGTCGCCGACACGCTGAACATCCTTTCGCTGACCGAGATCATCGACGCGAAGCTGAGGTACCCGAACAGCGCGCTGGTGGCGCTGGAGATCGACGCCAGCCAGTTCCAGAACATCCCCACCCGCGGCTACTACTGCCGCTGGCGGATCATTCGCGTGCCATCGAACTACGACCCCGAGACGCGCACTTATTCGGGCATCTGGGACGGCACCTTCAAATCGGCGTGGAGCAACAACCCGGCATGGGTGTTCTACGACATTGTCACCAACGACCGCTTCGGGCTCGGCAACGTCGTCGCGCCGGAGATGGTGGACCGCTGGCGCCTGTACCAGATTGCCCAATACTGCGATCAGATGGTCAGCGATGGTCAGGGCGGGCAGGAACCGCGCTTCACCTGCAATGTCTACCTGCAGAGCCGGCAGGACGCCTACAAGGTCCTGCAAGATTTGGCGTCGGTGTTCCGCGGCATCAGTTACTACGCCATGGGCCAGGTACTGGCGTCGGCCGACATGCCTACCGACCCGGTGTACACCTACACCGCGGCCAATGTCATCGACGGTCGCTTCAGCTACGAGGGAAGCGGCAGGAAGGCGCGGCACACGGTGGCCCTGGTCTCCTGGAACGACCAGAGCGATTTCGGCCGACAGAAGGTTGAGCCCGTGACGTACCGCGAGGGCGTGGCGCGCTACGGCATTCAGCAGGTTGAAGTCACAGCATTCGGCTGCATATCCCGGTCGCAGGCCCAGCGCATCGGCCTGCATATTCTGCTGTCTGAGAATCTGGAGAAGGAGACGGTTAGCTTTTCCGTGGGCCTCGACGGCGTAGTGGCAGAGCCTGGCCAGATTATCCAGATCGCCGACCCCAATCGTGCTGGCCGGCGCATCGGTGGGCGCATCCGCTCGGCTAGCGGCCAGACGGTTGTGCTCGATCAGGCACCAGCCGGTATGGCCGTAGGGGACAGCCTGGTGTTGATGCTGCCGACTGGCCGAAGCGAGGCCCGCACTATTGCCGGGATCGACGGCGACCAGGTGACGGTGGGCGCGCCCTGGTCAAGCGCGCCGCGGCCGCAAGCCGTGTGGGCGACGCAAAGCGATGAGCTGGCGCTCCAAACCTTCAAGGTCCTGTCCGTGACCGAGGGCGAGGGGACTACGTTCAACATAACCGCTCTCAAGCACGTGCCGCAGAAGTTCGCGGCGATTGATGACGGCGCGAAGATCGAGCTCCCCCCGATCAGCATCATCCCGCCGAGCGTCCAGCCGCCGCCAACCAACGTGACCTTGGCGTCGAACTCGATGATCGAGCAGGGCATTGCCAACCACGTGCTGACGATCAGCTGGGGTGCGGCCGACAAGGCTATCGCCTACGACGTGGAATGGCGCCGCGACGACATGGACTGGGTGCGTGCCGGGCGCGTTTCTGCTGCCAGCATCGACATCCGGGGCATCTATGCGGGGCAATACCTGGCGCGCGTGCGCGCTGTCAACGCGCTCGGTGCCGTGTCCATTCCAGCGCTCAGCGCGCTGACCGACATCCAGGGCAAGACCACCCCGCCGCCGGCGCTGGCCTCCCTGACAGCTTCCTCGGCGATCTTCGGCATCGACCTGAAGTGGTCCTTCCCGGAAGGCGCAAGCGACACCCAGCGCACCGAGATTTGGTACAGCACCAACTCCGACCGCGCAGATGCGATCAAGCTGGGCGACTTCGCGTACCCCCAGGCCAGCCACACGATGATGGGCCTGGCGGCCGGCGCGCGCTTCTGGTTCTGGGGCCGCCTGGTGGATCGGTCCGGGAACATCGGGCCGTGGTATCCCGCTGTCGGCGGGGTGATGGGCGAGAGTAGTAGCGATGCGGGCCCCATCCTCGACTACCTCACCGGCCAGATCACCAAGAGCCAGCTGGGCAGCAAGCTGCTCAGCGCGATCAACCTGGTTGACCCGTACATGGCCGGGGACACCCTGGCCTACGCCGGCGACGAGACGCGGTTTGCCGGCGCATGGACGTTCGTCGATGCCCAGCAGGACGGGGACCGAGCCCTGTCCACGAAGATCGACACCGTAGCGGCCCAATTCGACGACTCGCTCGCCGTCGTCCAGACCACCATCCAGACCGTCAGCACTCAGTCATCCGCGGCCGCGAGCATCGCAACCACGGCACAGGCGCAGGTGGGCGAGGTCAGCGCGGTGGTCCAACAGCAGGCCGAGGCCATCGCGTCCCTGGACGGCACGGTCAGCTCGAGCTGGTCGGCCAAGGTCGGCATTACCGCCGACGGGAAGTACTACGCCGCCGGGTTCGCGGTCGGCATCGACAACTCCAGCGGCACTGTCCAGTCGCAGTTCCTGGTGCATGCCGACCTGTTCGGCGTGCTGAACGGCACGGGCGCCGGCGCTACGGTCAGCTCGCCCTTCATCATCACGGGCGGCCAGGTCTTTATCCGAAGCGCCTTTATTCAGGACGGCTCGATCACGAACGCCAAGATCGGCAACAGCATCCAGTCGGTCGCTACTGGCGCTGGAGGTAACCCGCGGTGGAAGCTCGACAAGAATGGTTCGCTCACGATCTACGGCCCGGTCGGTGGCGACGGCCACATGGAATTGAATGACGCCGCGATGCTGGCTTTTGACGCCAACGGCATGAAGCGAGCGGCGTTCGGAGTTGGAATCTGATGGCCGCAGGCGTGAAGGTGTGGGATGCCGCGGGCAACCTCATTGTGGACATCACGAGCCGGCTGTCCCGCGTGGCTGGCACGCGCGCCATTGGAGCGACCGAGGTGGGCAACTTCATCATCCCGACCGGGTACGGCCAGATTTGGGTACACCCTCTGAGTGCTGATGTGCATGGCTATACGCCGCATCTGGATGTGAGCCAAGAGACCGGACAGATCATTTTTGGCCCGGACTTCACTTACCCCGGCGGGCCTCGGCCAGTCACGCTCATCTATGGGTATCGGTGATGGGCGCTGGCCTGCGTGTGATTTCCCAGGATGGCAGCAATGCCTTCCAGATCGATGACAACTACCAGAACTTGTTCCTGCGGCACAAAGGCACCATTGCCACGACCCTGGTGTCCAACCCGACGTACAACACCACGTACACCGTGGCGGTGACGGTGAGTGGCTGCAGAGGGGTCCCCATGATCGCCTCGCGCTGCGGCGTTCCGTGCCACAGTTACGCGGGGCCAACAGGCACGCCTG
Organism: Stenotrophomonas sp.; assembly: GCA_035629025.1. Classification (GTDB taxonomy): domain Bacteria; phylum Pseudomonadota; class Gammaproteobacteria; order Xanthomonadales; family Xanthomonadaceae; genus Stenotrophomonas_A. The sequence continues at coordinate 24,858 of DASPIU010000072.1, read as the reverse complement.
GCGAGTACCTTATCTCGTTCATCGTCATGGGTCCGCTCGGTACGGTCATCGACTACTACGTGTTTGATGTGCTCGGAACCGACGAGGGCAGCAACTTCGGCATCAAGGTGTGGAACGCCGCTGGTCAGCTGCAGTTCGATGCTGGCAAGAAGCCGATGCGCGTCGTGGACTATTTCGCAGACCAAGAAACCGGGCCGCGAACGTACCCCAGCGGGCGGACCTATGCGGTTGCACTGGCGGGCGGTGGCGGGTCCAACTCGCTCTCTGGCGGCGGCGGCGCGGGATACGTCATCCTCACCTCCGGCGCCGTTGTCGCGGGTAACGTCGTGCAAGCGACGTTCTTCCAGATTCTAGGCGGCTCGGGCGGCGGGACCAACATGCGTCAGACCTTCTTTGCGTTGGTGCTTGACGTGACCAACTACTGATCGAGGCATGTGGCCAGCTCGTGATCCAGAGGACCGCGGGTGGTCACAACCGAACCGGTGCCGCTCGGGCGTATGGCCATTCCAACAGGCTTCTCAGGCCAGCCGCCTTGGACACCGACGCCGCCGTAGTACCGCGGCGTGAACACTTCCGCGACGCACGCGCTGACCTCAGCGGCCGGCCGCGCGCTCTGGTAGCTGTGGATGGCCTGGCTGGGCGACCGGGTGGTCACGCAGGCGGTGAGGGAAGCGGTGAGGGCGATGGCGACTATGATGCGCATGGTCTCTCCTGATGGCTGTGTGATTCGTCAGGGAGGTTGCCCCTGCGCGAAGGCGACTTGCGCGCAAGAATTGAGGCGCGCCAAGGTAGGTTGACGACCACGCCGCGGGAGGAAAACGTTCGTTTGAACCAGTCGCGGCACATGAGATCGGCGAACCGGAACATGCGCCGGTGACGATCAATTACCGGAAGGCCCGCTGGGCCGCGCAGCGGGCGGAAGCCTTGGAGCGGCAAGCCGCATCACTTGACGACTTCACGGGGGAATGGCGGGCGCGCCAGCGTCGCCGACAGACACAGGACCGGCTCAGGACCGAGGCTGCACGCTTCAGGCAGCTGGCGGCGCGGTTCTGTGCTGCGGCATGACGCCCGGATCGCCCGCTCACAGCGGTGGTGATAGCCTTTCGGCCCGTCTCCGGAGGCCCGTCTGATGCCCGTTTCTCGTGCCGAATTGAGCGCCCAGTTGGCCGAGCTGGATCGGTCGGTTGAGGACCTGCGCGCCGACTACACCGACGAGGGCGACGTTGTGGAGGCGGTCGCCTCGCAGGGCGATGACATTGCCGCCCAGGCGGGGCCCGACCGCTGCTGGGTCGAGGACCAGGTCGAAGAGATCCTGCGCCGCCACGGGCTGCTGCTCGAAGGTGCCGGAGCGCCCGGTGAGCTGGAGGGCTGACCGTGTGCTACTCCGCCCAGGTCAAGGCCGACTACCGCAAGCTGGTGCGCACCTACGGCGCCATCATGTCGCTGGACGACTTCGCCAAGCTCTACTTCCACGACCCCGGCAAGGCCCGGCCGAAGACGCCGAAGGCCATGGACGATGGCTTCCTGCTCTCGGATGAGCCGGCCGTCGCCGGCATCGCCGCGGAGGTTCGCCAGTGGAACCAGGACGAGGCCAGCCGCTGGGAGGCGGAGCTGTTCGCCCAGAAGACCCGCCTGAACGCCGCCGAGCGCTCGCTGCAGGCCAAGGCCACGAAGAAGGCCGAGAACGACGTGCGCGTGGCCACCAACAAGATCGAGCGCGCCAGCCTCAAGCTGGCCGACCTGCGCCGCGCAGAGCCGCAGGACCGCGACAGCCGGATTTTCCCGGGCATGTACGCGCCGGTGATCGTGTGGGAAGGCGGGAAGCGGGTCATCAAGCCCATGCGCTACCAGTGCAGGCTGTGCGGCAAGCCGGCCTCCTACGACAAGACCTACTCCGGCACCTACAACGCCCGCCGGGACAGCCTGGAGAGCTACTGGCGCGAAGCCTTCGGCCGCAACCACGGCATCCTGGTGGTGGACACCTTCTACGAGAACGTGGAGGGGCCGGACGGCAAGAACCAGGTGCTGCAGTTCACGCCGCGGGACCGCGAGCCCATGCTGGTCGCCTGTCTGTGGTCAGCCTGGAGCGACCCGAAGGGCCAGGAGCCAGACCTGCTGAGCTTCGCGGCCATCACCGACGAGCCGGAGCCCGAGGTCGCCGCGGCCGGCCATGACCGGACGATCATCAACATCAAGCCCGAGCACATCGACGCCTGGCTCAACCCAGAGCCGGGCAACCTGGCCGCCCTGTACGCGATCTTCGACGACAAGCGGCACCCGTTCTACGAACACCGGTTGGAAAAGGCTGCTTGAGCTATGTAGCGACGCGCTGCAGCTGCACGTCGATTGCGTTCTCCAGGCCAAGCAGGAGGATGGCCAGCTGCTTCTTGTAATTGCTGTCCGGGAGCCAAATCTGCACCGGCCCTACGGGGCGGCAGCGAAGGTTGTACCGCACGTCGAACAACAGAAGCTCGTCAGCCCGCCAGCGCTCGCCAGGTAGCAGGCGCTGCAGCTTTGCTGCCTGGGCCTCGGCCGAGACAGCAGGGGAGAGAGGGTGGGACACGGGGCCAAGATAGTTCGCGGCCCGTGTAGGCACTGCGAAGTGCTAATTCGCTAGGAGCCCGCGGCGTTGGGAGCTCGACGCAGATTCATCTGACCGAATGGTGTGGCACCCACCTCGGAGGCCATATTGACCCGCTCGAATGTGATAGTGCAGGTGTCTGGCAACCCAAGACGATAGCGCGCTACCTCCGCGATGTTCGGCGCGTGTATAGGCAGCCAGAGGCGGACCGGTACGTTGGGTCGCGCCGCATTGTCGTAGGTGACCTCGTACAGCCCGAAGTCATCCGGCCGCCAATGTGCTGCGGGATACAGCCGGTTCATATGTTCCGCTGCTTGCGTCCGTGTGAGCTGAGGCATGGTTGCGCTCCTCTCGTTCAGGATATTCAGCCTAGCACTGCACGGCGGAGCGCTTCGTTAACCGCGTATGGCACTACATCACAATTACGCTCGACGCATTGCGGCGAGAGGCGGCGGAGCGAGCAGCTCGCCGCGCGCTTCTTCCGCGCTGCAGGCGTGGATGCCTGCGAGGTCACGTCGCCTCTACGACAGGAGCGCCATGCTTTGGCGCCGACGGCACGAGGAGGACACTATGGCCAACACCCCGAACCAGGGGCAGCCCTGGACCGACGAGGACATCACCAACCTCAAGCAGCTCATCAGCGAGAACACGCCAACCCGCATCATCGGCTTGAAGCTCGGCCGTACTGAGGAGGCGATCTACGACAAGGTGGCTGCGTTGGGACTGTCGCTCAAGCCCACCAATCAGTCGCCGGCGGGCTGACTCCCGGCGTATCGGACTGAGTGGCCGCCGCCGTCTCAGCCCTTGAAACGCCGCCACGTAGGCTAGCGTGCTTCATCACCTTCAACCGAGCGCGCCATGAGCATCGATCGCCACGATACAGACTTGGGCCCGGGCGTCTCGCCAGGCATGTTTGACGAACTGCTACGCCGCGGCCCGGATCCGCGCACGCTGGAGGAAATCGCAGCGGCGCAGGCCAAGGAGAATGCTCGGAGGAAGGGCAGGGGGCGCAAGGACTGGTGGAAAGCCCACCTGGACGAGAGCGGCCGGCTGAAGGGCTGAAAGGGCAGCAATGCCCGAAGAAGACGCTCTCCCGCTATGAACGCCCAGTGCCCGGCGGCCGGTGCCTGCGGCACGGTGCACGGTGATGCTCGTGACCGCCGTGGCCGGATAGAGATCGTGGTCGGCCCGCCGCGCTCAGCCGAACAGTTCCGGGCTTCCCACATTGGTACTGAACCGCCCGGCCCGCTGTCGTGCGGCGTGCCGCCGAGGGATTTGGTATTTCACTCGTGGTGCCCTCTATGAGGCCTTGCGGCCCTAACGACCGTCACCCTATCGGCTCGTAATGTATTGATTTCTTTGATCCGAAAACTGCACTTTTTCAGGCGGTCCAGACACGCGGAAAGCCTTGAGTGTCAGGCGGTTAGAGTACACACGGACCAAGTCTGGGGGACTGGTGGTCGTCGGTTCGAATCCGGCTACCCCGACCAAATACGAGCACGGCCCGCATCACCCGATGCGGGCCGTTTTCGTTGTGGCGCCACATGCAGTTGCCCACTTGTCTTGGAGTGGAATGGTGCTCCTAGAAGAGCCTCAAATCCATAGCCCAGACCCGTGGCGAGGGCGAGCAGCGCGGCCACGTTGAGAATCAACGCGTAAGTTCTTCTAGGGAAGGCTGGACTGCGACGGGTTGCACGAAGTATGGCGACTGGGACGATCGCGTAGATCAGGCAGGTCGCCACAAAGTACCAATTGACCGCATTGGATGAGCTTCGTCCGATACCAGCGCCAAGCTGGGCCAGAACAACTCCACCAACAAGCGCCAAGAATGACCTGATCGCGAACGAATTATTAAGTTTGGTTGGGGAGTTCATATGGTCACAGTATGCCCCTGTGGCACTTCGACCGGGCTGGCCTCTTCCTCAATGCGCGGCCCCGATCACCGCGCATAGGCGTCCTCAGCGGTGCGGGCCGTTTCGTTGTGCCCCGATCCCCGAAACCCGGACCGGTGACGTATGCAGCGGGTATACACGCCGCCACGCATGCTGGGGGTCAGGAGGAAGCCACCCCATGCATCCAGCGCTCGTCATCATCGACATGGTCAGTGCCTTCGATTTCCCCGAGGCGCCCGCGCTGCATCCCAGCGTGGTCGCCGCGGCGAAGCAGATCCGCCGCCTGCGCGCGCACTTCCAGAAACACGGGCACCCGGTCATCTTTGCCAATGACAACTTCGCCAACTGGCGGGCGGACTTCAATCAGCTGGTGAACATGGCCCGGGCATCGGGCGGCACCGGGCATGCGGTGGTCGAACTGCTGCCACCCCAGCCCGAAGACTATTTCGTGCTCAAGCCCAAGCATTCGGCCTTCCTGGCCACGGCCTTGCCGGTGCTGCTGGCCAAGCTGGGCGTGGACCGCGTGTACCTGACCGGCATGACCGCCGACTCCTGCGTGCTCGCCACGGCGGTGGACGCCAATGCGCGCGAATACGACGTGCGCGTGGTGGCCGATGCGGTGGCCGGCCTGGCCCCAGCCAAGCGCCGTGCCCTGGCGCTGATCGACGAGGGCCATATCGGCGAAGTCGTCACCACCACTGCGGCAATGCGCCAGGTGCGGTGAGCGCGCGGGGTGCGCCCTTCGCGTGAATTTGACGCGCACCGCGCCAGCTTGTGGCTTTGACCTGGGGCCTTGCGATGCTCACCCGTGCCGAGCTGGATCGATGTCTGGACACGCTGCAGGACCAGTTGCCGCAGCTGTGCACGGACGAAGATGCCGATTTCGATTTCCTCACTTTCCAGGGGGAAGCCGATCGCCTGCGCGAGGCCGCCGGGCCCGAGGACATCGAGCATGTGCGCTCGCGGTTGCAGGCAATGCTTGAGCAGGCGGGGCTGATTCCGACTGACGCAGAGGCCGAGCGCCGACGCTGAGCGCGGCGTCCTCGCTGCACGGAATACATCGCTATCGTTTGCGGCATGGCGTGACTGGCATCACGCAAGAAGTGCGTCGCGCTTGCACGGCGTACGTCGTTGTGGCCTGCGAGTGTGCACTGCGCGTGAAATCTGCGCCGACGAACTTGAACCGCGCACCCGCCGCGCGTCATTTTTTTGGCGCAAGGGGCTTGCTGTCATCGTTTTCTGTGCCATAGTGCGTCGCAACACGCTTTGCTACAGACACATCGTCGTTGTTCGTGGTAGCCGCTGCGCTGCAGTCGGCATGCAAGGCAAATCCAACGTTTGGTTCACTGCTGCCTGGCTGCATGCCGGTCGGAGTGGGCGAGGTTGTCTCCGAATTTCTGACAGGCGGTGATCACGGCGCATGAGTTATTCCACCGGAACTAGAAGCGGGATGCGGATGCTGCTGTCGCTGGGCCTGCTGCTGTTGGCAGCCTGCAGCGGTACCTCTCATATGGCAAGGGAGCTGCCCCAACCCGATCCGTTGGCGCTGGCCACGGTGCAGCCCGAATATCGGCTGTCGCCAGGCGATGTGTTGCTGGTAAAAGTATTTCAGATTGATGACCTCGAGCGGCAGGTGCGCGTCGACAACGACGGCATGGTGTCGCTGCCGCTGATCGGTTCGGTCAAGGCCGCCGGCAAGGGCGTGGCGGAGTTCGAGCGCGAAGTGGCCGGGCGCTATCGCCAGAGTTATCTGCAGGACCCGCAGGTCTCGGTCTTCGTGCAGGAGGCCAACGGCCGCCGCGTCACCGTCACCGGCGCGGTGGATGAGCCGGGCATCTATCCCATCGTTGGGGCCAACCTCACCTTGCAGCAGGCGCTGGCCCAGGCCAAGGGCGTAAGCAACATCGCCAGTCGCGGCAACATCATCGTCTTCCGCACTGTGAACGGGCAGAAGATGGTCGCCCGCTTCGACCTGGGCGACATCGAGCACGGCAAGTCGCCGGACCCGGAAATCTACGGCGGCGACGTGGTGGTGGTGTATCGCTCCGATGCGCGCCTGCTGTTGCGCACTGCGCTTGAACTGACTCCCTTCGTCATGGTCTGGCGGGCCTACCGATGACCCAGCACAGCCCCGCAACCACACCTTCGCACCTGCAGGTGCACCCGGAACTGACCCTGCGCGACTATTGGCGCGCCCTGTTGGGGCAGCGCTGGCTCATCGTCGGCATCACCGCGGCCATCGTGCTGGTGGCGCTGGTGGTCACCTGGATGATGACGCCGAACTACCGCGCCACCAGCACGCTGCAGATCGAGCGCGAAGCGCTGAACGTGGTCAATGTCGAGAACCTGATGCCGGCCGAATCGCCGCAGGATCGCGACTTCTACGAGACCCAATACGAACTGCTGCAGAGCCGCTCGCTGGCGCGCCAGGTCGCGCGTGAGGCACGCCTGGCCGAAGATCCGTACTTCCGCGAGCTGGTGGAGCAGGCTGGGGCGAAGTTCGACGCCAGCCATCCGGAAGCCGGCAAGCAGTCGCCGCAGCGCCAGGCCGCGATCGAGCGCGCGCTGGTCGCCGCGCTGGTCGAAGGCCTGGAGATAGAGCCGATCCGCAACTCGCGCCTGGTGCGGATCAACTTCGATTCGCCCGACCCGCGCGTGGCGGCCAAGGTCGCCAATGCCTATGCGCGCGTGTTCATCGTCAGCAACCAGCAGCGCCGGCTGCAGGCATCGGCCTTCGCCACCAAGTACCTGTCCGAACGCCTGCAGCAGCTGCGCGATCGCGTCGAGGATTCCGAGCGCAAGCTGGTGGCGTACTCGGGCGAGGAGATGATTGTTCCGGTCGGCGAGGACAAGCCCTCTCTGCCGGCGCAGAACCTGACCGAGCTGAACGCGCTGCTGGCCGCGGCGCAGAGCCAGCGCATCAAGTCCGAAACGGCGTGGCGCCAGGCCAGCCATGGCGACGGCATGGGCTTGCCGCAGGTGGTGTCCAGCCCGCTGATCCAGCAGCTGCGCACCGAACAGGTGCGGCTCAATGCCGAGTACCAGCAGAAACTGTCCACGTTCAAGCCGGACTACCCGGAGATGATGCGGCTGAAGGCGCAGGCCACCGAGGTCCAGCAGCAGATCAATCGCGAAGTGCTCAACATCCGCCAGGCATTGAAGGCCCAGTACGAGGCCGATGCTCAGCAGGAGCAGTTGATGAACGAGCGCATCGCCAGCCTCAAGGGCGAAGAGATCGACCTGCAGTCACGCAGCATCCGCTACAACCTGCTCAAGCGCGAAGCCGACACCAACCGCCAGCTCTATGACGCGCTGCTGCAGCGCTACAAGGAGATCGGCGTGGCCGGCAATGTCGGCAACAACAATATTTCCATTGTCGATGGCGCCGATGTTCCGGGCAGCCCGAACTCACCGAAATTGCCGCTCAACCTGGCGCTGGCGCTGGTGTTCGGCCTGTTCATCGGTGTGGCCGTTGCGTTGCTGCGGTTCCTGCTGCGCGATCCCGCCGATGACTGGGCAAGAACCTGAAGTGCGCGATGTCGCCCGGTTACTTAGGTGATAACTGATTCAGTGTCGGCCACGCGCGATGGACTAGCTTGCACGTGGCGGTGGTGAGTAGAGGAACCCAGTGAGGGATGCAGCGGTGGACGGCGGCGTACGCGTCGTCGAGTGAAAGGGCTGTCGCACGGCCCGGGGTCGGCGTAGGAGGGCGCCGCTGAGGCGTGCGACAGGCAATCGAGGCCCGAAGGCGCAACGTGCTCCCCACGCACGTGACGCTCAGGGTTTGGAGGATATTTCCATGTTGTTGGCCGATCTGAGTAGTGCGACCTATACGGCAAGCTCGTCGCGATTGTTGACCAAGTACTCGGCCGCGGCCGATCTGGTGCTGCGGGTGTTCGATGTGGCGGTGGTGGTAGCCAGTGCCCTGTGTGCCTATCGCATTCTCTATGGCACCTGGGTGCCGGCCGCGGCTTACCGCGTTGCGATCGGCACGACGGCGCTGTATGCAGTGATCTGCTTTGCGTTGTTCCCGCTCTACCGCAGCTGGCGCGGGCGTGGCCTGCGCCAGGAGTTGCTGGTGCTGGGCGCGGCCTTCGGTGGTGTATTTGCGCTGTTCTCGGTGCACGCGCTGGTGGTGCAGTTCGGCCAGGGCGTGTCGCGGTTGTGGATCGGCCTGTGGTTTGTCGGCGGGCTGGTCAGCCTGCTGCTGGCCCGCACTGGTCTGCGTGTGTTCCTCAATCATCTGCGCAGCCTGGGCATGGATACCCAGCGCGTGGTGGTCGTGGGCCTGCGCCATCCGGTGATGAAGATCCAGCAGTACCTGCAACGCAACGCCTGGGTCGGCATGCAGGTGGTCGGCTATTTCTCCAGCCGCTATGACCTGACCCTGGCCGAGCATCGACAGGAAGACCTGCCGTGCCTGGGCAGCCCCGAAGGGCTGGTCCCGTTCCTGGAAACCAATCAGGTCGACCAGGTGTGGATCTCGCTGCCGCTCGGCGAACGTGACCGCATCAAGCAACTGCTCGAAGGGCTGGAGCGCTACCCGATCACGGTCAAGCTGGTGCCGGACCTGTTCGACTTCGGCATGCTCAACCAGTCCGGCGAAGTCATCGGCAACGTGCCGGTGATCAACCTGCGCCAGGGCGGGGTGGATCGCGACAGCTACTTCATCGTCGCCAAGGCGCTGCAGGACAAGCTGGTCGCGGTGGCCGCGCTGCTGGTGCTGTGGCCGGTGATGCTGGCCTGCGCCATCGGCGTCAAGCTGAGCTCGCCGGGTCCGGTGCTGTTCCGCCAGCGCCGACATGGTCTGGGTGGGCGCGAGTTCTGGATGTACAAGTTCCGCTCGATGCGCGTGCACGACGACACCCATCAGGTGAAGCAGGCTACCCGCAACGACAGCCGCATCACCCGTTTCGGTGCGTTCCTGCGCCGCTCCAGCCTGGATGAGCTGCCGCAGCTGTTCAACGTGCTCGGTGGCAGCATGTCGGTGGTGGGCCCGCGTCCACACGCGGCGCAGCACAACACGCATTATGAAAAGCTGATCCACCATTACATGCAGCGCCACTACGTCAAGCCGGGCATCACCGGCTGGGCCCAGGTAAACGGGTTCCGCGGCGAGACGCCTGAGCTGCGCACGATGAAGAAGCGCATCCAGTACGACCTGGACTACATCCGCCGCTGGTCGCTGTGGCTGGACGTGCGCATCATCGTGCTGACCGCGGTGCGGGTGTTCGGGCAGAAGAACGCCTACTGATGTCCGCGGTCAGTGCCCACGCCGGCTACCCGGCGCCGTCGCCTGCGTGGGCGATGGCGCTGACGCCTGTGTCGGCGCACCGGCTGCGCTGGCGCAACGTGTTGATCGAGTGCGTGCTGCTGTTGGCGATCGGCTACAACTTCGTGCTCGCGGTGGTCAACGCCAAGGTCTTCACCGTGCGCCCGGCGATGACCTATGCAGTCGAGTTCGCGATCTATGGCGCCTGCTTCGTGCTCGGTCTGTGGTCGCTGGACCGGCGGCGGGCGGCATTGGTGGTAGGCGGGCTGGGTTTCATCGTCGCACTGATGCTGCTGCGCTTCTTCCTGGTGTGGGAGTTCGACCCGAAGTTCCTGCGCGATGCGCTGATTCCGTTCGCGTTCCTGGTGCTGGGCTGTGCCTATCGCGGTTCGGTGCCGCGCCTGTGCGTGCGCATGGCGCTGGTGGTGGCGCTGGTGGCCGCGTTCGAGCTCGCGATGCCGACGACCTATGGCGACGTGGTCAACCCGAAGAGCTACTTCGTCAATGCGCGCGGATTCAGCGCGTCCGGGTTCTGGAACGAGGACAGCAATCTGTTCGTCAGTGCCACCCGCCCGGGCGCGCGCAACTTCCTGCCTTCGAGCAACCTGCCGCGCGCCTCCTCGGTGTTCATCGAGCCGGTGACGATGGGCAACTTCATCATCTTCTTCATGGCCGTGCTGCTGGCGTTCCGGCGCTGGCTCAGTGGATGGAAGCAGATCCTGGGATTCGGGCTGATCGCCTTCCTCGTCGTGGCCTCCGATGGCCGGCTGGCCGCCGGTACCTGCGTGCTGATGCTGCTCGCTGCGCCGATTCTGCGCCGGCTCGATCAGCGACTGGCGTTTGCGGTGTTCCTGGCGGTGCTGCTCGGCGGCTGGGCGCTGGTCGCCGCGGCCGGGGTGCAGGCCTATGAAGACACCATGCTCGGGCGCATATTCTTCACCGTCGATTCGATGTCACGGCTGTCGCTGCCGGCGTGGCTGGGCCTGGATGCGGATGCGGCGTATCGCTACTTCGACAGCGGCATCGCCTATTTCGTCGTGTCGCAGTCGGTCTTCGTGGTGCTGGCTTTCCTGCTGGCCTATTCCTTCCTGATGGTGTTGCCCGGTCGCGAAGGGCAGGCGTTCAAGCATCTGGCGATCCTCGCATTCGCGCTGAGCCTGCTGGTGTCCAACGGCTATTTCTCGATCAAGACCGCGGCGTTGTGGTGGTTCGTGTGCGGCTGGCTGTGGCAGGGCGCGCCGGTGCTGCCGCCGGCCCGGCAGTTGTGGCATGAGCGGCAGGCCGCGGCCATGGGTCCGCCGCCGTGAGCCCGGCACTGACCACCACGCCCGTGCGTGACGGTCGCATCGACGCGACTCGCGCCATCGCCATCGTGCTGGTGGTGCTGGGCCACGCAAAGGGCGTGCCGCAGGCCTATACCCTGCTGGCCTTCAGCTTCCACGTGCCGCTGTTCTTCTTCCTGTCCGGCTGGGTGGGCGCGGCGTATGGGCGACCCCGCAGCGATGCGCAGACCTGGGACAAGCTGCTGCGCGGGCTGGTGGTGCCATACGTGTTCTTCTTCTTCGTCGCGTATGCGTATTGGCTGGCGACGCGCAACATCGGCGCCAAGGCCGCGCGCTGGGGCGCGGTGCCGGCGTGGGATCCGCTGCTGGGCCTGCTGCAGGGCACGGGCGATCGCCTCTACGTGCAACCGGCGTTGTGGTTCCTGCCTGCGCTGTTCGTGACCGCACTGGCCTTCCACTACCTGGGCAAGCGCTTGCCGGCCGGCGTGATCGCGGCGCTGATGGCGGTGCTGGCCTGCCTGTGGTGTGCCTGGTTCCCCACGCTGGACCTGCGCCTGCCGTGGGGCCTGGACGTGTTGCCGGTATCCCTGTTCTTCTTCGCGACCGGCGCGGCGCTGGCCCGGCACAGCGCTGCCCACACGCGGGCTCGCGTATTTGAATGGTGGGGCGTGCCCTTGCTGCTGCTGGTGCTGTGGCTGCCGCTGGCCTGGAGCAACGGCAAGGTGGACGTCAACCTGCTGCGCTTTGGTCACTGGCCGGCGCTGTTCCTGCTGGTTGCTTTGCTGGGCACCGCATTGATGCTGCGTGTCGGCGGCTGGATTCAGCGCTGGCCCGGTGTGCAATGGATCGGTCGCAACACCTTGCTGATCCTGTGCACGCATTTCCTGGTGCTGTTCTTCCTGTCTGGCGTGCGCGCCCTGGCTGGCGTCACCACGCCGCCCGGGCCGGCCTGGGCGCTGCTGGTCACCGCGCTGGCGATTGCTGCCGCCGTGCCGGCGCGCTGGGTACTGATGCGCTGGGCGCCGTGGACGCTGGGCCAGGCGCGCGCGCCGGCCACCAACCGGGTGTCCGCTTCTTCCGAGGTAGGTTCGCAATGAAAGTTGTCCATGTCGTGCGCCAGTTCCATCCTTCCGTCGGCGGCATGGAGGAGGTCGTGCTGAACGTGGCGCGGCAGCATCAGCAGCAGGGCGGGCAGGCCGAGGTGCTGACGCTGGACCGGTTGTTCACCGCGCAGGAGCAGCGCCTGGCGCCAAGCGACAGCATCGATGGCGTGGCGATTCGGCGCATCGGCTACCACGGTTCCTCGCGCTATCCGCTGGCGCCACAGGTGCTGCGGCAGCTCGGTGATGCCGACCTGATCCACGTGCACGGCATCGATTTCTTCTATGACTTCCTGGCCCTGGCCCGGCCGCTGCATCGCAAGCCGATGGTGGTCTCCACCCATGGCGGTTTCTTCCATACCGCCTATGCCTCGCGGCTCAAGCAGCTGTGGTTCCGCACGCTGACGCGGGCTTCGGCGCGTGCCTATGCGCGGGTGATCGCGACCAGCGAGAACGATGGTCGGCTGTTCTCGCAGATCGTGCCGGCGGGGCGCCTGCGGGTCATCGAGAACGGAGTGGACGTGGCCAAGTTCGCCACGCGCGGCAATCCGCAGCCCGGCCGCACCCTGGTGTATTTCGGACGCTGGTCGGTCAACAAAGGCTTGCTGGAAACGCTGGACCTGCTCGCAGCGCTGCGCCGGCGCGATGCCCGCTGGCGTCTGCTGCTGGCCGGGCGTGAATACGACTTCGATCAGGCCACGCTGCGCCAGGCCATCGCCGCGCGCGGGTTGGAAGGACAGGTGGAGCTGGTGGTCGCGCCCAGCCCGGCGCAGCTGGCGACCTTGCTGGGGCAGGCGCAGTTCTTCGTCTGCCTGTCGCGGCACGAGGGGTTCGGCATCGCCGCGGTGGAGGCGATGAGCGCTGGCCTGCTGCCGGTGCTCAGCGATATTCCGCCGTTCGCGCGCCTGCATCGCGAGTCCGGACTGGGCGTGCTGGTGCAGCCGGCCGACAGCGCGCAGGCCGCGGCACGGGTGCAAGCCATGGCCGAGGCCAGCGACGCCGCGTTGCCCGCGCTGCGCGAGCAGGCGATGGCCTTTGCCGCACGCTATGACTGGCGGCAGATCGCACGCCAGTATCAGGACGAATATCGCGCCGCACTCGCGCCGCGTGCTGCCGCCGAGGTGCTGCGATGAAGCCGCGCGATCCGCAACTGGTAGTGCTGTTCTCCACCGAAGTCCCCGGCGAGCGCACCAATCCCTACTTGACCCAGCTGTATCAGTCGCTGCCCGACGCGGTCGAGCAGCGCTACTTCTCCATGCGCGCGGCCTTGCTGTCGCGCTACGACGTGCTGCACCTGCACTGGCCTGAGTACCTGATGCGCCATCCCAGCCGCGCCGGCGCCTGGGCCAAGCGGCTGTGCACCGCGCTGCTGCTGCTGCGCCTGCAGCTCACCCACACCCCGGTGGTGCGCACGCTGCACAACCTGCAGCCGCACGAAAGCCAGGGCCGCACCGAGCAATGGCTGCTGGCCTGGGTGGACCGCCTGACCCGGCGCTGGATCCGCATCAACGATGCCACCCCGGCGCGGCCGCCGTTTACCGACACGATCCTGCACGGCCACTATCGCGACTGGTTCGCGCAGATGCCGCAGCCGCCGTCGCAGCCAGGGCGGCTGCTCCACTTCGGCCTGATCCGCCCGTACAAGGGTGTGGAAACCTTGATCACCGCCGTCTCCGCCTTGCCGGACCCGGCCGTGCAGCTGCGCATCTGCGGCAATCCGGCCACGCCGCAGATGCGTGAGACCGTGGAAGCCGCGTGCGCGGCCGACCCGCGCATCAGCGCGCACCTGGCCTATGTGGACGATGTTGAGCTGGCGCGCGAGGTCGGGCTGGCCGAACTGGTGGTGCTGCCGTACCGGCAGATGCACAATTCCGGCACGTTGCTGCTGGCCTTGTCGCTGCACCGGCCGGTGCTGGCGCCGTGGAGCGAATCCAACGCCGCCGTCGCCGCGGAAGTCGGGCCGGGCTGGGTCTACCTGTACCACGGCGAGCTGGACGCGACCCTGCTGGCCGACACGTTGACGCAGCTGCGCAGCGCCAGGCGCGCCACCGCGCCGGACCTGTCGCGCCGCGACTGGCCGGCCATCGGCCGCCAGCACTACCGGACCTATCTCGAAGCGCTGGGCCACGACAGCGAGGCCTACGCATGAGCAGCGAGGCCGCCCAGGTGGCGCCCGCACCGCGACTGGGCGCACGCGCCGCCGGCGGCGCCTTCGTCACCATGGCCGGGCAGGGCGTGCGCGTGGCCGTGCAGTTCGGCGGCATCATTTTGCTCGCACGGCTGCTCACTCCGCACGACTACGGTTTGATGGCGATGGTCACCGCGATTGTCGGCGCGGCGGAAATCCTGCGCGACTTCGGCCTGTCCTCGGCGGCGGTGCAGGCGCGCGAGCTCAGCCGCGCGCAGCGCGACAACCTGTTCTGGATCAATACCGGCATCGGCCTGTTGCTGGCGCTGGCGGTGTTTGCTGGCGCGCATGCGCTGGCACAGTTCTACCGCGAGCCGGCGCTGGTGCAGATTGCCCAGGCGTTGGCGATCACTTTCCTGCTCAGTGGCATGACCACGCAGTACCGCGCCCAGCTCAGCCGCGGCCTGCGTTTCGGCCAGCTGGCGCTGAGCGATGTGGGCGCGCAGGTGGCCGGTCTGCTCGCCGCAGTGGCTGCCGCGCTGGCGGGCGCCGGCTTCTGGGCGCTGGTGCTGCAGCAGGTGGTGCAGGCCGCGGTGCAGTTGCTGCTGACCGTGCTGTGCGCGCGCTGGCTGCCGCGCGGCTATGACCGCAGCGCGCCGATGCGGCAGTTTGTCGGCTTCGGCTGGAACCTGATGCTGGCCCAGCTGCTCGGCTATGCCAGCCGCAACGTCGGCCAGGTGATCATCGGCGCGCGCACCGGGGCCGAGGCGCTGGGCCTGTACAACCGCGCATTCCAGCTGCTGATGATGCCGCTGAACCAGATCAATGCGCCGGCCACGACGGTGGCGCTGCCGGTGTTGTCGCAGTTGCAGGACGACCGCGAACGCTTTGCCTCGTTCCTGCTGCGTGGGCAGACGGTGATGGTCCATCTGATCGTCGCCACGTTCGCCTTTGCCTGCGCGCAGGCGCTGCCGCTGATGGTGCTGGTGCTGGGCGAACAATGGCGCCCGGCGGTGCCGCTGTTCCAGTGGCTGACCATCGGCGGCGTGTTCCAGACCACCGCCTATGCCGCCTACTGGGTGTTCCTGGCCAAGGGGCTGATGGGCGCGCAGCTGCGCTATTCGATCGTGACCCGCGTGTTGCTGATCGCCTGCATCTTCGCGGGCTCCTGGTGGGGTGTGGAAGGCGTGGCCGCCGGGTACTCGTTCGGTCTGTTGGTGATGTGGCCGCTGTCGCTGTACTGGGTCGGGCGCATCAGCGATGTGCCGGTGTGGCAGGTGTTCACCAATGGCGGGCGCGCGGTGCTGGCCTATGGCGCCTGTGCCGCCGTTTCCTGGGCTGCGTCGTGGTGGCTGGGCGGGGCGCTGTGGCGCCAGCTCGCCATCGGAACCGCCGCCATGCTGGTCGCGCTGGGCGTGGTGCTGCTGGCCTGGCCGTCGTTCCGCCGCGATGTGCGCTCGATCCTGCAGACCCGCCACCTGATTGCCGAAGCCCGGAGCCGCCGATGAATGCCTTGCTGTCCGACGCGCCTGCCGCTGTCCCTGCCGCCGCGCCGTTGCGCTATCTGGTGCTGTCCGCGCATGACTACCGCACGCCGCGCCGCGCCAACATCCACTTCATCGCCGAGCAGCTGGCGTTGCGTGGGCCGACGCGCTTCTTCTCGCTGCGCTACAGCCGCCTGTCGCGCTGGAAGGGAGATGCGCGGCTGCCGCTGGATGCCAGCGCGAATCGCGTGGTCGAGCATCGTGGCCTGGAGTGCTACCTGTGGCGCGCGACAGTGCATCCGTTCAACACCCGGCGGCGCTGGGCACGGCCGCTCGAAAACGCCATGTTCGACTGGTACGCCCGGCATCCGCCACAGATCCTGCGCCAGTGGATAGCCGAGTCGGACGTGATCGTGTTTGAAAGCGGCACCGCCATCGCCTTCATCGAGCTGGCGCGGCGCATCAACCCGCGTGCGCGGCTGGTGTATCGCGCTTCCGATGCCTTGTCGGCGATCGACGTGGCCGACTGGGTGGCGCGCACGTTCGACCGGGTCGCGCCCAGCCTGGATGTGATTGCCCTGGTGTCGCCGGCAATGGCCGGCGAGATTGCCAGCCGCGACAACGTCTTCCACGTTGGCCACGGCATCGACCAGGACCTGGAGACGCTGGGCGACCCGTCGCCCTATGGCGAGGGCATCCACGCGGTGGCGGTCGGCTCGATGCTGTTCGACCCGCGCTTCTTCGTTACTGCCAGTCGCGCCTTCCCGCAGGTGACCTTCCATGTCATTGGTTCGGGCATGGGGCGACACCCGGACTATGGCGACAACGTCATCGTCTATGGCGAGATGAAGCACGCCGAAACCATCCGCTATATCAAGCACGCGCGCGTCGGTATCGCCCCCTATGCCTCGCAGCAGGTGCCGGCCTACCTCGCCGACAGCTCGATGAAGCTGTTGCAGTACGACTTCTTCGGCCTGCCTGCCGTGTGCCCGCACGCGGTGGTTGGCGGCTACCGCTCGCGACACGGGTACACGCCTGGCGACGACGCCTCGATCGTGGCCGCCATGGGCCAGGCCCTGGCTGCGCCGCGCGAGCGCCTGCGCCAGTGCCTGGACTGGGCGCAGACCACTGACCGCGTGCTCGACCCGGCGCGCTACCCCGACACCCGTATCGCCCCTGCGTCCTGACTTCCTGACGAGAACACCTCATGCCCAATGCCTTGCTGCACCGCTGGATGGATCACGCCGAGCGCCGCGCCCTGTACTGGTGGCAACCCAAGGATGGGCGCACCAACATGGGCGACCAGCTCTCACAGGTGATCGTCTCGCGGGTGCTGGCGCTGCGCGACCACGCGCTGATGGACAAGCCGGCCAACGGCCAGCGGCTGTTTGCGATCGGCTCGGTGCTGCACTTTGCCCGCACCGGCGACACGGTCTGGGGCAGTGGCATCAACGGCAAGATCGCCGCCAGCCAGCACCAGTTCGGCATGCTCGACGTGCGCGCGGTGCGCGGGCCGCGCACCCGCGAGTACCTGATGGCGCGTGGCATCGCCGTGCCCGAGGTGTATGGCGACCCAGGGCTGCTGATGCCGCTGTTCTTTCCAGCCGACCTGCTGGGCCCGGGCGAGGCGCGCGACGTGGTCGTGGTGCCGCACTTCAACGAACCGCTGGACAAGTACCGCGAGTTCAGCGGCCAGCTGGTGACGCCCGATTGCCCGCCAGTCACTTTCATGCGCCGCCTGCTGGGCGCGCGGCTGGTGGTGAGCAGCTCCCTGCACGGGCTGATCCTGGCTGAAGCCTATGGCATCCCCTCGGTGTACCTGGACTGGGGCAACGGCGAGGACCGCTTCAAGTACGACGACTATTACGCCGGCACCGGACGCCAGCAATGGCATGCGGGACATAGCGTGGCCGAGTGCGTCGCGCTGGGCGGCAATGGCAGCTTCGACCTGGCCGCAGTGCAGGCCGGCCTGCTTGCCGCGTTCCCCTACGATCTGTGGGAAGCCGCGTGAGCAGCGAACCGGCCGCCCCGCAGATCGGGCTGCGCGAAGATGCCTTCGCCGTTGGCGAGGAAGTGCGCCTGGGCGGCTTTTCGGTGCTTTCGACCACCCAGCCGGCGTTCGCACAGGCCCTGTACGCGGCGCTGGCGCAAGGCGAGCAACGCCTGGTGTGCTTTGCCAATACCAATTTCATCGTGCAGTGCCAGGGCCTGCGCGAGCGCCTGGCGCATCCGGCGGTGCGCATCGTCAACGATGGCATTGGCATGGACCTGGCCGCGCGCTGGATTCATGGTCGCCGTTTCGCCGGCAACCTCAACGGCACCGACTTCATACCCTATCTGAGTGAGCATGCCGCGCGGCCGCTGCGCTTCTTTCTGCTTGGCGGCCAGCCCGGCGTCGCCGACGCGGCGGCGCAGACCCTGCGCGAGCGCCATGGCCAGCAGGTGGTCGGAACCTGCGACGGCTACGGCGGGCGTCAACGGGCCGGCGCGGCCTTGCCGGCGCTGATCAACGACAGCGGCGCCGATGTACTGCTGGTGGCGTTCGGCAACCCGTTGCAGGAGCAGTGGATGCTCGACCACGCCGCGCAGCTGCAGGTGCCGCTGGTGTTCGGCGTCGGTGCGCTGCTCGACTTCCTTTCCGGCAACGCGCGCCGCGCCCCGGACTGGGTGCGGAAGCACCGGCTGGAATGGCTGTATCGCCTGTCGCGCGAGCCGCGGCGGCTGCTCAAGCGCTACAGCTGGGACCTGGCCGTGTTCTTCCGCACCTGCTGGGCGCGCCGCCGCGACTGACTCCCACCGAGCACCGGGCTGAGCCAGGCCCGGGCGGACCTCGCCGCCATGCCGCGCTAGGATGCAGGCATGGACGCGTTCGTGCTCTCGCTCATCAATCGCCTCGGCCTGGCCCCGCACCCGGAAGGCGGGCACTACCGCCGCTGCTATGAATCGGCACTGCGTCACGGCGCGAGGCCGGCGCTCACCGCCATCCACTACCTGCTGGTACGCGGCGAGCGCAGCCGCTGGCACCGCGTGGACGGCGACGAATGCTGGCACTGGCAGCAGGGTGGGGCGATGGAACTGCGCATGCTCGACCCGCATACGCGCGCGCTGCACGTATGCCGGCTCGGTGCCGCCGACGCCGGCGAGACGCCAATGCAGGTGGTGCCCGCGGGCTGGTGGCAGGCCGCGCGGCCACTGGAGGATTTCAGCCTGGTCGCCTGCACGGTGTCGCCGGGATTTGTCTGGGAAGGCTTCACGCTGCTGGAAGAGGACGATGCCCTGGCGAACTGGTTGCGCAGTGAGCAGCAGTGGCCCTGAGCGCGCGGCAACGAATCGCTAACGCAGATCGCCGCGGCATCGGTTAGCGTCCGCGCCTGGCAGGCAACCGGGAGTGGACATGCAGGATGCGACAAAGTGCCGCAGTGGCATCGCGATGGCGAAGTGGCTGTGGCTGGCGCTGGCCGTCGCCGCGCCGCTGACGGCGGCTGCGCAAGCGGCGACGAGCGCGCCCGCGGTGGACACCGCGCAGGGCCCCATCGTCGATCTCGATGCCATGGTCGTGCGCGGCGTGCAGCCTGGGCCTGGGCTGTGGAAGGTGTCGCGCGACGGGCACGTGTTGTGGATTCTGGGCACCATCGCGCCGCTGCCCGCCGGCATCACCTGGCAGGCCGATGAGGTGGAGCAGGCCATCGCGCAATCGCAGCAGGTGCTGGCCAGCCCCTCGGTCAGTATCGATGCCGATGTCGGTTTCTTCGGCAAGCTGGCTCTGGTGCCGTCGGCGATGAAGGCGATGAAGAACGAGGACGGCGCGCGCCTGCAGGACGTGCTGCCGCCGGACCTGTATGCGCGGTGGTTGCCGCTGAAGCAGCGCTACCTCGGCCGCGACGCCGGCGTGGAGAAGAAGCGCCCGATGCTGGCGGCCGGCGAGTTGTATCAGGCGGCGATCAAGCGCAGCGGCTTGTCGCGCAAGCCGGTGGTGTGGCCGGTGGTGCAGGCCGCGGCCAGGCGCCAGGGCCTGAAGCCGGCCTCGACCACGCTCACGTTCAAGGTCAGCGACCCCAAGGATGCGCTTCGCGAGTTCCGTGCCGGCGGCATGGACGACCGCGCCTGCTTCGCCAGCCTGCTCAACGCGGTGCAGAACGACTTGCCGACCATGGTGGAGCGCGCCAATGCCTGGGCCGTGGGCGACATCGAGGCGCTGGCGCGGATGCCGCGCGAGGACCCGGCCACGGCGTGCAGCCAGGCGATTTCCAGCACGGAGTTTGCCCGCCGCCGCGGCATGGACCGCCTGCGCCAGCGCATGCAGGCGCATTGGCTGGACATTGCCCGTCGCGCGCTGCGCGAAAACACCGGGACGTTCGCGGTATTGCCGCTCAGCGACCTGCTCGCCGCCGACGGCACTCTGGCGGTGTTGCGCGCCGAAGGCTACGAGGTCACCGCCCCCGAGTGAGGGCGGGGCGGCTCAACCGACGACGGCGCTGAACGTGGGCCGCGGTTCCAGGTCGGGCCAGCGTTGCAGCACGGCGGCGCGGATGCCGGCCGCATCGATGCCGGCTTCGGCCAGCAGGTCCTCGCGGCTGGCGTGGTGCTGGAAGGCATCGGGCAGGCCCAGGTGCAGCACCGGCAAAAGGACGGCCTGCGCGTTGAGCAGTTCGGACACGCCGGAGCCGGCGCCGCCGGCCACCACGTTGTCCTCGATGGTCACGAAGCCTTCGTGCGTGCGCGCCAGCTGCAGGATCAGTTCGCGATCCAGCGGCTTGACGAAGCGCATGTTGACCACGCTCAGGCCAAGCTCGGCGCCGACCTGCTCGGCCGCCGGCACCGTGGCGCCAAACGCGAGCAGGGCAATGCGCCGGCCCTCGCGGCGCAGCTGCGCCTTGCCGATCGGCAGCGTCGCGAGTTCCTTCCCGGCATCCACGCCGGGGCCGGTACCGCGCGGGTAGCGCACTGCCGCCGGGCCGCGCCAGGCATGGCCGGTGCTGAGCATCTGCCGCGCCTCGGCCTCGTCGGCCGGCGCCATCACCACCATGTTCGGCACGCAGCGCAGGAAGCTCAGGTCGAGGTTGCCGGCGTGGGTGGCGCCATCGGGGCCGACCACGCCGCCGCGGTCGATCGCGAACAGCACGTCCAGGTTCTGCACGGCCACGTCGTGAACCAACTGGTCGTAGCCGCGCTGCAGGAAGGTCGAGTAGATCGCCACCACCGGCTTGGCGCCCTGCGTGGCCATGCCCGCGGCCAGCGTCACCGCATGCTGCTCGGCGATGGCGGTGTCGAAGTAGCGCTGCGGGTATTCCTTGCTGAAGCGCACCAGGCCCGAGCCTTCGCGCATGGCCGGGGTGATGGCCAGCAGCTTCGGGTCGGCGGCGGCCATGTCGCACAGCCAGTCGCTGAAGATGTCGGTATAGGTCGGCTTCTTCACCGCGCCGGCCTTGGCTACCAGGCCCTTCTGCGGGTCGAACGGGCCGACCGCGTGGTAGCCGATCTGGTCACCCTCGGCCAGTTCGTAGCCCTTGCCCTTGGTGGTGATCACGTGCAGCAGCTGCGGACCCTTGAGGGTCTTGAGCGTCTTCAGCGCACTGACCAGCGCGGGCAGGTCGTGCCCATCGATGGGACCGGTGTAGTGGAAGCCCATTTCCTCGAAGAGGGTGGACGGCACGAACATGCCCTTCCAGTGTTCCTCCCAGCGCCGCACGAAGCGCGCGGTGGGGTTGGTCTTCTTGTCGCCGAGGATCTTCTTGCCGCCCTCGCGGATCGCGTTGAGCGTGCGGCTGCCGGTGGCGCGGCCGAGCATCTTGGTCAGCCCGCCGACCGCCTCGGAGATCGACATGCGGTTGTCGTTGAGGATCACCAGCAGGTTCGGCTCCGGGTCCATGCCGCCGGCGTGGTTGAGCGCTTCGTAGGCCATGCCGGCGGTCATCGCGCCATCGCCGATCACCGCGACGACCTTGGGGATGTCGGCCTCGCCGCCGTCCGTCCGTCCCGCCTCGCCAGCCTGCTGCAGGGCGATGGCCATGCCCAGCGCGGCCGAGATCGAGGTCGAGGAATGGCCGACGCCGAAGGTGTCGTACTCGCTTTCCTCACGCTTGGGGAACGGCGCCACGCCGTCCTTCTGCTTGACCGTATGAATGCGCTCGCCGCGCCCGGTCAGGATCTTGTGCGGATAGGTCTGGTGACCGACGTCCCAGACGAGCTGGTCAACCGGGGTCTGGTACAGGTAGTGCAGGGCGACAGTGAGCTCGATCACGCCCAGGCCCGCGGCAAAGTGCCCGCCGCTCTTGCCGACCGACTCGATCAGGTAGGCGCGCAGTTCCTCGGCGATGGCCGGCAACTCGGCTTCGTCGAAGCGGCGCAGGTCCTCCGGGGTCTGGATGCGGGACAGGCGGGGGTAGCGGCTGGGGTCGATCATCGCGGTGGGGGGCGGAATAAGGCTGTCATTGTCCCGCTGGGGCGGGGTTGGGGCAAGGCGGTGGGGTTGGGGGCGTGGACTTCGCTGGGAGCGCTGGAGTGGGCGTTGCTGGCCACGGGTGGGGCGGACAGGGCAGCTGTACACCTGCGAGTGGGACGACAGGCGCGGTCAGTTTCTGGCATCGGGTGTTGCCGCATGCCGGTTGACTTGCGCAGTACGTACTGATCCGGCGAGCGCGGAGGGATACGCGCGGCTGAATAGCGGCCAGAAGTTGAAGTCCGGATGAACCTTGTTGGGCGCGATTGACCCCGAAATGGCTGGGTTCCGATTGTTCAGGGTGCACGTTCTGCCGGACTAGGCCCCACGACACTGGGCACAGCGTACGGCCTCACGCGGTCCAAGTCCGTAAGTCAAAGCTGATTGCGTGAGACAAAGCGCACCAAGTGTGAGATTTATCCAATAGGACGTCGGTTGCTGGGTGCCGATGATGCCGCCACTTTCTTGAGAGGGTGGTGGGGTATGAACAAAATTTACCGACTCGTTTGGAATCGTGCTCAGCGAACGCTGGTGGTGACATCAGAGATCGCCAAGTGTGGGTCCGCGGGCGGCGTCTCCAAACAGCGAAGCTTAGGTTCCGCTTCCCTCTATATGCTTTTTATCGGCATATTCTGCGGCGGGTTGGCTGAAGAGGCTAGCGCGAACACCATAACTTCCGATCAATCATGCGCCGGTACTGGCGCGATTGCTGCACCTGGCAGGGAGCCTAAATCGCCAACGACCGCGGGGCCGAGTGATGGTATTAGCAATGGCACCTTTGCAGTCGTGGCGGGATGCAATGCCGACAGCAGCCGCGCGCTTGGTGCGACGGTATATGGCGCCTACGCCAGAACTACCGGCTCTGGCGGCACCGCGACGGGCTTTAATGCAGGATCGGGAAAATGGGCTTCCTCCTACGGCGTGGATACCGCCGCCACGGGGGTAGGATCGGCTGCGCTTGGATTTGGCAGTCAGGCTTCGGGGCTAGGCGCAGTTTCTATCGGCTCGGCGGCAGGCGACGGAAGCACTCCTCTGTCGGTAGCTGATTCAACGTGGGCGTCGGGCGCGGGCGCGGTCGCGATCGGTTCCAATGCGAGACGTGGTGCATGGGCGTTGAGCGATGACGCCATAGCGTTGGGCGGGCAAGCAACCGCTCGGGCTGCGAGTGCAGTGGCGATCGGGAGCGGCGCGCTGGCAAATCAGGCAGGCTCTGTGGCGTTGGGCAGCGGCTCCATAGCCGATCGCGGGAACGCGGTCTCCGTGGGCTCGGCAAGTTCTCAACGCCAGGTCGTAAACCTCGCACGAGGTACGGCGGATACCGACGGCGTCAACGTCTCCCAGCTCAAGGGTGCGGTGAGTGGCTTCGGCGGCGGCGCCACCGTCAATCCGGACGGCACGGTGACCGGCCCCACCTACAACGTGGGCGGCACCACCACCAACAACGTCGGTGACGCGCTGACCGCTGTCGACGGCCGCGTCACCAACCTGGGCGACCAGATCAACAACGGCACCATCGGCCTCGTGCAGCAGGACGCGACCAGCAGGAACATCACCGTCGCCAAGGACACCGACGGCACGCAGGTATCGTTCGCCGGCACCGCAGGCGATCGCGTACTGACCGGCGTCGCCAAG
Organism: Stenotrophomonas sp.; assembly: GCA_035629025.1. Lineage (GTDB taxonomy): Bacteria > Pseudomonadota > Gammaproteobacteria > Xanthomonadales > Xanthomonadaceae > Stenotrophomonas_A. The sequence goes on along the minus strand of DASPIU010000072.1, from coordinate 1,047 downwards.
GGCGCAGTGAACGCGGCCTCGACCGAAGCCGTCAACGGCGCGCAGCTCTACGGCACCAACAAGTCTGTGACCGACGCGCTCGGCGGCGGCTCGCAGGTCAACCCGGACGGCACCATCACCGGCCCGACCTACAACGTCGGCGGCAGCACCGTGAACAATGTCGGCGATGCAATCTCCAACGTCGACGGCCGCGTCACCAACAACTCCACCGCCATCACCAACCTCGGCGACCAGCTCAACGCCGGCACGATCGGTCTGGTCCAGCAGGATGCCACCACCCGCGACATCACCGTGGCCGCGGCTACCGACGGCACCCGTGTCAACTTCACCGGCAGCGCGGGCGATCGCGTGCTGGCGGGTGTGGCGAGGGGCATGGCCGACAACGACGGTGTCAACGTCTCCCAGCTCAAGGGCGCGGTGGATAGCCTGGGCGGCGGCGCCACGGTCAACCCAGACGGCACCGTTACCGGCCCGAGCTACACGGTGGGCGGCACCACCGTGAACAACGTCGGTGACGCGCTGACCGCCGTCGACGGCCGCGTCACCAACCTCGGCGATCAGATTAACAACGGCACCGTCGGCCTGGTGCAGCAGGACGCGACCAGCAGGAACATCACAGTAGCCAAGGACACCGACGGCACGCAGGTGTCGTTCGCCGGCACCGCCGGCGATCGCGCGCTCACCGGCGTGGCCAGGGGCGCGGTCAACGCGACCTCGACCGAAGCCGTCAACGGATCGCAGCTGTACGGCACCAACAAGTCGGTCGCAGACGCTTTGGGCGGCGGCTCGCAGGTGAACCCGGACGGCACGATCACCGGCCCGACTTACAGCGTCGGCGGAACCAGCGTCAACAACGTCGGTGATGCGCTCAGCAACATCGATGGCCGGGTCACCAACAACTCCACTGCCATCACCAACCTCGGTGACCAGCTCAACAACGGCACCATCGGCCTTGTACAGCAGAACGCCACCACCCGCGACATCACCGTGGCCAGCGCCACCGACGGCGGGCGCGTCAATTTCACCGGCACCGCGGGCGACCGTGTA
>DASPIU010000071.1:0-16736 GCA_035629025.1 Stenotrophomonas sp. | reverse complement strand
CACTCCGGTGCGGTGCGTGCTGCGCACCGTGCATTCGATATGCAACACCTGCTCGCCGGCCCAGGCAATCACGATGCGGCAGCCGTCGATCGGCAGCGGATGGCAGAACGGAATCAACTCGTGCGTGCGCTTGACCGCCATCGTGCCGGCGATCACCGCCGCATCGACGATGCCACCCTTGGCACTGCGCAGCGCATCGGCGCGCAGCTGGCGGGCCACCTCGGCCGGGAATCGCACGCGTGACTCCGCCACCGCCACGCGCGCAGTCACGGCCTTGTCCGACACGTCCACCATCGCCGGCTGGCCGCTGGCATCCAGGTGCGTGAGCCGGCGCGCGCCGGTCTTCTTCGATGTCACGGCTCAGCCCCCTACCAGGAACATTTCCACGCGGCGGCGCTCGCCTTGCGGATGGCTTTCGTGCGCACTGCGCAGCTGTCCACGCAATTCGCTGTAGCGGTCGTCGCGCGCCTGCCACAGCGCACCGATCTGCTCACGCAAGGCCGCTTCGCCCTGCAACAACGCCGGCTTCAGGTCGTGGCCATGCTCGGCGAACAGGCAGGTGTAGAGCTGGCCGTCGGCGGAAACGCGCGCGCGATTGCAGTCGCCACAGAAGGGCTCACTGATTGAACTGACGAAGCCGACTTCGCCGCCGCCGTCGACAAACGCGTGGCGGCTCGCCACTTCGCCACGATACTGCGCATCGAGCGCACGCAGCGGCCAGCGTGCGTGGATGCGCGCGCGCAATTCGGCCGAACGCACCACCTCGCCTGCGCGCCAGCGGTTGCAGTTACCCACGTCCATGTACTCGATGAAGCGCAGCACATGGCCAGTGCCGCGGAAGTGCGCCACCAGCGGCAACACCTGGTCCTCATTGACACCGTGCTGGATAACGCAGTTGAGCTTGACCGGCAGGCCAACCGTATCGGCAGCGGCAATCCCGGCCAGGACATCCTCGATCCGTCCGCGCCCGCCAGTCAGGCGCGCAAACAACGCCGGCTCCAGCGCATCCAGGCTGATCGTGACCCGTCCCAGTCCGGCCTCGCGCAGCGCGGCGGCATGCCGTGCCAGCAGCGCGCCGTTGGTGGTCATCGCGATGTCGTCAATGCCCTCGATCGCGGCCAGCCGTGCCACCAACGCGGGCAGGCCGCGGCGCAGCAGCGGCTCGCCGCCGGTCAGGCGCAGCTTGGATACGCCCTGCCGCGCAAAGGCGCGCACCAGGGTTTCGATCTGGTCGAAATCCAGCCGCCGTGCCGCGTCCAGGCCGTAGTCATCGGGCACGCGGTCGGCCGGCATGCAGTAGCCACAGCGGAAATTGCAGGCGTCGATGACCGACAGGCGCAGGTCGCGCAGTGGCCGCTGGCGGCGGTCGAGCACGGGCGCCAGCTCATGTGGCGAGCCTGTTTCGGGCCGCGCCTGCTCCGCGGTCGGCAGCAGATGCGCGTTCATGCTGGCAGCCGACGCTCGGCGCTGGGCTCGGCCAGGCCCACGCGTTCGCCGGGCGTGGCGACGCGGTGGCCGCGCGCGCGCAGCTGTTCGGCATCGCTGGTGCTGGCGTAGTGATAGAGCATCATGCGCTGGCGCAGGGCGGGCGGATACTCGCGCTCCAGGTCGTCCACGCCAGTATGCGACGGGTTGCCGTGAAGGCCGCAATCGTGGGCAATCAGTTCGCCCTGGTCGGCGTACCGCGCCAGCACTTCGGGAATCGGCCGGGTGTCGCCGGTCCACGCCAGCGCGCCTTTGAGGCGCAGCCCGTAGGCGGTCTCGGGCCAGTGGTGACGGGCGGCGAACACTTCCAGACGCACGTCGTCATGCCAGAACGCATCGCCGACCGGAATCAGCTGGAATGCGTCCCAGAAGTTGGCGCCGCCTTCGGCCAGTACGTTCGGGTAGTCGGCCACGCGCCGGTGCAGCAGCGGCACCACCGGCGCCGGCACGTACAGCCGGGTGTGCCCGCGCCGTTCTGAAAAGTAGCTGTCCACAAACAGCCGCTCGAGACCGGCAACGTGGTCCAGATGCACATGGGTGATGAAGATCGCGCGCGGGAGGTGGCCGTACTCGGCCTGGAACGCGGTCAGTCCCTCGCCACCGCAGTCGATGGTCAGCCACGGCGCGCCGTCGCGCTCGATGGTGGCCATCGGCGAACCCAGCGCCACCGCCGAAGCATTGCCGACGCCCTGGAAGCACAGCGACCAGTTCATTCTCAATACCCCCGGTTCCAGGCCAGGTCGTAGGCGCGGCGCAGGCGCGCGAAATCCTTGTCCACTTCCTCGCGGCTGCGTTCACCACGCAACTTGTGCAGCGAACGCTGCAGCCGCGCCAGGTTCGATTCGCGCCAGCGCGTGGCCGGAATGCGCAGCACGCCGCGATCGAAATCGATCAGCCAGCCATGGCCGTTACCGTCGAACAGGATGTTGTGCGCATTGAGGTCGGCGTGGTCCAGGCCGGCGCGATGAAAGCGCGCGATCAGCCGGCCGGCTTCCTCCCACGGTGCGCCATGCTCGGCCACCAGTGCGCGGTCGGCGAGCGAGCGCACGCCTTCCAGCCGTTCCATCAGGATCGCCGCGCGGTAGCGCAGGCCCTCACGCATGTAGAACGCGGCCAGCGGGCGCGGCACCGACAACTTGCGCGCGACCAGCGCACGCATCAGGCGGAATTCGGCAAAGCTGCGGGTGCGATTGGCGCCCTGCCACAGATAGCGGTCGCGGCTGAGCCGGGCCACCGCGCCGCCGCGCAGGTACTGGCGCAGCACGCAGTGGCCGAAGGGCGCATCGACGAACCAGGCGCCGCCACGGCCGCCATCACCGACCGGCCGCGCCTTGTCGCCCCACCGCGCCGGCGAGAACAAAGCCGGGTCGGCTTGCCGCAATCGCTGGCGGTCGAACAGAATGGCGCCATATCCGCGGCCCTCGCGGCACGGCGTCAGCGCTTCAGTGGCGTCGAAGGCAACCATTCCATCGAGTCTAACAACACCATGGCGCCAGCGTCCCCTACCCTGTGTCTGCTGCGCCTGTCGGCGCTGGGCGATGTCACCCATGTCGTTCCGCTGGTGCGGACGCTCCAGCGGGCCTGGCCCGACGCCGCCCTGCACTGGGTCATCGACAGCGCCGGTCGCAAGCTGCTCGAAGGCCTGGACGGGGTGGTGCTGCACACCTATGACAAGCGCAGCGGCCTGGCCGGCATGCGCGCGCTGGGTCGTGAGCTGGCGCCGCTGGGCCGCTTTGATGCCCTGCTGCAGATGCAGGTGGCCTTTCGCGCCAACGTGCTGTCGGCCTTCCTGCGTGCGCGCCGGCGCATTGGCTACGACCGCAGCCGCTCGAAGGACCTGCATGGCCTGTTCGTGACCGAGCGTATCCCGGACCGGCCAGCCATCCACGTCCTCGACGCCATCGGCAGCTTCTGCGAGCCGCTAGGCCTGCGCCAGGAGCAGGTGCGCTGGGACCTGCCAGTACCGGCGCAAGCCTGGGAATGGGCCGCCGCGCAGTGGCCCGACGATGGCCGGCCGGTGCTGATGATTTCGCCCTGCTCCAGCCACGTGCGCCGCAACTGGTACCCGGAGCGGTATGCGGCTCTGGCCAACCATGCGGCGCGCCAGGGCTGGCGGGTGGTGCTGTGCGGTGGGCGCAGCACCCTCGAACGCGAAACTGCCGATGCCATCCAGGCGCAGTTGGAAACGCCGGCGCTGGACCTGGTCGGCAAGGACACCCTGAAGCAGCTGCCGGCCCTGCTGGCCCGCGCGCAACTGCTGGTGACCCCGGATTCGGGCCCGATGCACATCGGCAACGCGATGGGCACCAAGGTCCTCGGCCTGCATGCGGCCAGCAACCCTGCGCGCAGCGGGCCGTACTCGGACCGCCGCTATTGCGTGGATCGCTACGACGATGCGGCGCGCAAGTTCCTCGGCAAGCCGGCGGCCGAACTGGCCTGGGGTACCAAGATCGAGTTCGACGAGGTCATGGCACTGGTGACAGTGGACGATGCCATCGCCGCATTCGAGCGCTACCGCAGCGACCACGGCCGTTGAGGCTGCGGCCGGGGCTGGGGCTTATTTCGCCCGGTAATCCTGGTAGGACTTTTCTTCGACGTAGCTCGAACCCAACGCCAGGTTGATGTCCTTCTTGATCCGCGCGCGCTCGTCGTTCTCGAAATACACGCTGCGCGCGAGCTGCACGAATTCCTCGTCGAAGGCCTGCGCCTTCTCCTTCACGCGGATGTCGTCCTCGATCACCCACAGGCGTTCGTTGACGGCCTTCAGCTCGGCGCGCAGGCGGGCGATGTCGTGCCCGGCGGCGGGGTGCGCCATCCAGGTCTTCTCCAGCGCCGACAGCTCGTTGCGCACATTGGTCAGCTTGGCTTCGTCACTCATGCGCTCGGACTTGATCTGCAGGATGGCGATCTTGTCGAGCAGTTCGCCGAAGGAAACGGGCACGAGGATTTCGGACATGGTGATTACCGGTTGATCTGAGAGGTGCAGTCTAGCGCCCGTGGCGAAGCTGCAGAAAGCACGAAGCCCCCTTGCGGGGGCTTCGTAAAAACTGGCGGGAAGGGGGGGATTCGAACCCCCGAGGCGCTATAAACGCCTGCCTGATTTCGAGTCAGGTACATTCAACCACTCTGCCACCTTCCCGGGTGGTACCCCGGCGAACCGGGGCCGTGCATGATACGGGGCATTGCGCGCGCGGACAAGCGACCACTTCGCCCTCCGCCATGGCGCGCCGGTGCGCGACGGCACCCTCCCGGCGGGGAAGTTGCCGGATGTCCTGCCGGCCGCGATGATGGCGTTCACTATCGCAGCCACGACTCCCGCCGACGCACCATGCTCGAATTCGGACACCTGACCCACGCCGGTCTGCGCCGCGAACTGAATGAAGATACGTACTACGGCGACGGCGACCTGGGGCTGTGGCTGGTCGCCGACGGCATGGGCGGCCATGCCTGCGGCGAACTGGCCAGTGCCCTGGCCAGGGAAACCATCGTGCGCGAGGTGCGCGCGGGCACGGCGCTGGAGCAGGCCATCCGCGTCGCCGACGAAGAAATCATCCGCGCCTCGCGCCGCCGCAACGACACCTTGCCGATGGGCACCACCGTGGTCGCCGCGCGGGTGCAGGGCAATCGTTTCGAGGTCGCCTGGGTCGGCGACAGCCGCGCCTACCTGTGGCGCGAAGGCCGCCTGGCTCAGCTCAGCCAGGACCACAGCTACGTGCAGGAACTGGTCGCCCAGGGCAGCCTGACCAGCGAACAGGCGCGCGCGCATCCGCATCGCAACGTGGTGACCCAGGCACTGGGGGTGACCGACCCGGCGCACCTGAACGTGGCGACCATGACCGGCGAACTGCGGCCCGGGATGCAGCTGCTGCTGTGCAGCGATGGCCTCACCGAGGAAGTGGACGATGCCGGCATTGCCGACACGCTCGCCCACGCCGATTGCAGCGCTCAGGAGTGCGTCGATTCGCTGGTGGCCGCCGCACTGGACGGCGGCGGCTCGGACAACATCACCGCCATCCTGGTGCGTTGCCACTGAGTTTGCGCTGGCGGCGCGACGCCGCCCTGCTCAGGCAGTGAGGGCGGTTTCGCTGGTTTCTTCGTCCAGGTCCCACAGCGCGCGGCCTGCCTTCTTGCGCAGCTTGGCCAGGCGCGCCTCATGCGCTTCCAGTTCCGAAGCAGTCGGCATCACGCGCGGGCGCGGCAACAGCACGGCGGGATTGAACTCGATGCCGGCCGCACGCGCCGCCGCGGCGCTTTCGGGCTGGGCAAAACCCATTTCCTCCTGGCCGGAGGTCAGCGCGATGTAGACCTCGCCGAGAATCTGCGCGTCGAGCAATGCGCCGTGCAACTGCCGGTGCGAGTTGTCCACGCCCAGGCGCTTGCACAGCGCGTCGAGCGAATTGCGTTGACCGGGGAAGCGTTCGCGCGCCATCAGCAGCGTATCGACCACGCTGCAGCGATCGGTGATGCGCCCCAGGTGCGGCCCCACGCGCGACAGTTCGTAGTCGAGGAAGCCCAGGTCGAATTGCGCGTTGTGGATGATCAGCTCGGCGCCATCGATATAGGCGAGGAATTCCTCCACCACCTCCTCGAAGCCTGGCTTGTCCGCGAGGAAATCCAGGGTCAGGCCGGTGACTTCCTGCGCGCCGGGCTCGAAATCGCAGTCCGGCTTGAGGTAGCGATGGAAATTGTTGCCGCTGGGGCGGCGCTCCAGCAGTTCGACCGCGCCGATTTCGACGATGCGGTTGCCCTTGCGCCATTCCAGGCCGGTGGTTTCGGTGTCGAGGATGATCTGACGCATGCAGCTCTCATGAAATGGGAGTGGCGTGGCGCTGGGCCACGGCCTGGGCACGGGCGAGCTGGTCGACGCGCTCGTTGTCCGGGTCGCCATTGTGGCCCTTCACCCAGCGCCAATCGATGCTGTGGCGCAACGTGGCCTGATGCAGGCGCTCCCACAGTTCGCGGTTCTTCACTGGATCGCCGCCGGCGGTCTTCCAGTGCCGGCGCAGCCAGCCGGCCATCCACTCGGTGATGCCCTGGCGCACGTATTGCGAGTCGGTATGCAGCACGATCTGGCAAGGCTCGGTCAGTGCCTCCAGCGCCTGGATCGCCGCCATCAGTTCCATGCGGTTGTTGGTGGTCACCGCTTCGCCGCCGGACAGCGTCTTCTCGCGGCCGTTGTAGCGCAGGAGTGCGGCCCAGCCACCGGGGCCGGGGTTGCCGAGGCAGGAGCCATCGGTATGGATTTCAATCGACTTCATGCAACCCCAAGACAATCAGATGGTGGCGACCGGCCTGCGCCAGGTCACCGCGGCGGGAATCGGGCCGATCGGCGCGACCACGCGTTTTTCCGCCTCCAGCACACACACCGCGCGCCACGGCGCCGAACCGGCGTTGTCGTCGCCCGGCCCAGGCTCCACGCGCCAGGCAGCGCCAACATAACCAGCCTGCCCCAGGCAACGCAGTCCGCTGGCCTGCACCAGCATGCGCCAACGCAGCGGTTGCAGCACGCGCAGCCCTTGCCGATGCCAACGCACCCGGTACGGGCTGAAAGGATTCAAGGCGTAGAGCCACAGGCGGCCACCAGGCATGAGGATGCGTTCGCACTCGGCCAGCAGTTGCTCGGCGTCCGGCAACGGCACATGCTGCAAGACGATCGACTGCACGCTCTCGGCGGCCAGCGGCAGCGGCAGTCCGCAACGCAGGTCGCCCTCGAACCTGCCGGCCGCACCCGGCCGCAGGCGGATGCCACGCGCCGCCAGCTCCGGCCTGCCGGCGGCGGGCTGGTCCGGCCCGACCCACAGCCACGGCTGCACCGGGCGGCTGCGCAGTCCGCTGACGATCCCCGGATACTCGGCTTCGAGCAAGGCTTGCCCCGCACCGGTATCAAACCAGTTTGAGACACCGGCTTGACGAGGGCGCGACGCGAAAGGCATGGTCCCAATTCTATGCGACTGAGCGCCCTGCCCGCATTCGAGGACAACTACATCTGGGCGCTGGTCGGCGAGGATGGCGGCGCGATCGTCGTTGATCCCGGACAGGCCGAGCCGGTACTCGCCGCCGCCGCGCGCGAAGGCTGGACGCCGCAGGCCATCCTGCTGACCCATCATCATGACGACCACATCGGCGGCGTGCCTGCGCTGCGCGAGCGTTGGCCCGAGATGCAGGTGCTGGCGCCGGACGAGCCGCGCATCGGATTGGCGACCCGGCGAGTAGGCGATGGCGAACGCCTGAGCCTGCTGGGCGAGTCGTTCGAGGTGCTCGCGGTGCCCGGGCACACGCGCAGCCACATAGCCTTTTTCGGCACTGGCCGGGTGTTCTGCGGTGATACGTTGTTCAGCTTAGGCTGTGGGCGGATGTTTGAAGGTACGCCGGCCCAGATGCTGGGCTCCCTTCGCCGCCTCGCCGCCTTGCCCGGCGATACAGAAGTCTGCTGCGGCCACGAGTACACGCTCGGCAATGCGGCCTTTGCGCTGCGTGTCGATCCCGACAACGCGGCCCTGCAGCGCCGCAAACAGGAGGTCCTGGCCATGCGGCAAGCCGCTCGCCCCACCCTGCCCACATCGCTGTCCGCCGAGCTGGCGACCAACCCCTTCCTGCGCACGGCGCAGCCGGAAATCCGCCAGGCCGTGGCCGGGCATGACGGCCGCGAGCCGCGGGACGAGATCGAAGTATTCGCCGGCTTGCGGCGCTGGAAAGACGATTTCCGCGCATGAGGCGGCTGCTGCTGACCGCCGCCCTCGCCCTGGCCCTGTGTCCGCTTGCCGGCCGCGCCAGCGAGGACACCGCCCAGGCCACACCGCCGCCGGTCCTGCCCGCATCGCCTGACGTGGCTGCCGCGACACCCGAGCCCGCCGTAGCGGTCCAGGACGCGATGCCGGCCGCGCCAGCGACCGCCCGCAACGGCCGCGACATCTTCCAGACCTTCCTGGCTGGCCGCGCCGATAGCGGCTGCGACACCACACAGAGCAACACGCGCTGGGAAAAACACTTCTCGCATGCGCCCGCGCGCATGGCCAATCAGGACGACGACGTGCTGCCGCTGTTTGGCTATGTCGTCGATGAGCTGCGCGCGGCCGGCCTGCCGACCGAATTCGCGCTCATCCCCTTCGTCGAGAGCGGCTACCGCCCCAGCGCGCGCAACGGCAGCGGACCGGCGGGGTTGTGGCAATTCGTCGCCACCACCGCGCGCAATCATCAGGTAGCGGTGGGCAAGGGTTACGACGGGCGCCTGTCGGCGGTTGATTCGACCGCCGCTGCCGTGCGCTATCTCAAGACTCTGTATGGCATGTTTGGTGGCGACTGGCGCCTGACCATCATGGCCTACAACGCCGGCGAATACCGGCTGCTGCAATCGCTGCGCCGCGGCGGCATGAACGCGCAGAACGCGGTGCCGGCCAAGCTGCCTGGCCTGTCGCCGGTGACCTATGCCTACGTGGAAAAGCTGCACGCACTGGCCTGCGTGCTGGACAAGGCGCAAGCGCAGGACGATCTGATGACCGCACTTGACCGCCCCGTCCCGATCCTCGCCCGGCATACCCTGCCGGCTGGCGCCTCGCTGGCGCAGTGGGCGCGGCAACGTGCGCTGGAACCGGGCATGGTCGGCCGCTTGAATCCCGCCCTGGCCAAGGGAACCGGCGTGCAGCGGCCGGTACTTGCGCCGGCGGTCGACGCCAGCGTGGCCGCCAGTGCCGACGCCCAGCCGCTGCCGACCTTGATCAGCGCCACCGTCGCCGACGCTGACACCGCTGCGGCTTCAACCAGGAGCGCCATTGCATCCACGCCACGCAATCGCAAAGGCGCCGCGGCGCGCACGCATACGGTGCGCAGCGGCGAATCGGCGTGGACTATCGCCAAACGCTACGGCATTCCGGTGAAGGCACTGCTCAGCCGCAACGGCCTCAAGAACGGCAGCGTGCTCAAGCCGGGCATGGTACTGGCCTTCGACGGCAAGCCCTGAGCCACCCGCATAGCCCATCCGAAACACGTCTCGACCGTACGGTACCCAGGCTTTCATGGCACACTACGGCGATCACTCAACACTGTGAGAACGAAATGGGTTTCCTGCAAGGCAAGCGCGCCCTCATCACCGGCATCGCCAGCGAACGCTCTATCGCCAGCGGCATCGCCGAGGCCATGCATCGCGAAGGTGCCGAACTGGCTTTCACCTACCAGAACGAGAAGCTGAAAACGCGCGTGCAGAAAGCGGCCGAGCAATTCGGCAGCGACATCGTGCTGCCACTGGACGTGTCCGACGACGCGCAGATCCAAGCCTGCATGGACGAGCTCGCCACGCGCTGGGACCGCCTCGACATCCTGGTCCACGCCATCGCCTTCGCCCCGCGCGAGGCCCTGGCCGGCGGCTTCCTCGATGGCCTGGACCGCGAAGCCTTCCGCATGGCGCACGACATCTCAGCCTATTCGCTGGCCGGCCTGACCAAGGCCGCGCGGCCGCTGCTGACCGGCCACCCCAGCTCGGTGCTGACCCTGAGCTATCTCGGTGCCGAGCGCGCCCTGCCCAACTACAACGTCATGGGCGTGGCCAAGGCCAGCCTGGAAGCCACCGTGCGCTACCTGGCCCTGAACCTGGGCGCCGAAGGCATCCGCGTCAACGCGATCTCCGCCGGTCCGATCAAGACCCTGGCGGCCTCGGGCATCAGCAGCTTCCGCAAGATTCTCGGTCACGTCGAGCAGTACGCGCCGCTGCGTCGCACCGTCACCATCGAGGACGTGGGCAATGTCGGCGCCTTCCTGTGCTCGGATCTGGCCGCAGGCGTGACCGGTGAGGTGACCTACGTCGATGCCGGCTACAACATCCTCGGCATGACCGGCCTGGATGAGGTGGGCTGAGGTTTCGTCCCCTAGCGAATGTTCGGCAAAGAAAAAGCCCGGCGCGAGCCGGGCTTTTTGTTTTCCTGTCCGCACAGACGCCTTACAGCTGCGCCTCGTGAATGGTCACCTTGAACTGCTTGCGCAGGGCTTCGATGAAGGCGCGCTGCGCGGCCTCGCCCTGCATGCCGGCAAACTGCTGGCGCAGATTGTCGGCCTGGCCGGGCGGCAGCTTGCTCACGTCGCCCGGCGTCACCTTGCTCACGACGAACACGGCATAGCGGCCGGGGCCGAGCTCGACCTTGCCCACCGACGGCTTGCCTTCGGCCGGCGCCGGTGCGGCGAAGAACACGCGGTTGGCTTCGGCGCTCGGCATCGGCATGCCGCGTTGCAGGGTCGGCAGCGGGCTGACCTGCAACTGCGCGCCCGCGGCAATCGCCTCCAGCGTTTCGCCCTTGCGCAGGCGCTCGACCAACACTTCGGCCTGCTTGGCCGCGGCCTGAGTGGTGCGGTCGGCGTGCACGGCGGCAATCACCTTGTCGCGCACCTTTTCCAGCGGCAGGGTCTGCTCGGCGCTGTGCTGGGTGACGCGCACCAGCACGCTGTGATTCGGTGCGATTTCGATCGGATCACTGACGGTGCCGTCCTGGATGGCGGCATCGGAGAAGACCACGCGCTGCACCGCCGGGTTGGCGGCAATGCCACTGGCATCGGCGCGCGAGAACGGACCCAGCGTCTGCACCGGCAGGCCCATCTCCCTGGCCGCGCCGCCCAGTTCGGTCGGGTTCTTCATCACCAGGTCGACGAGCTTGCCGCTCTGGTCGGCGTAGGCCTTGTCGGCGTCGGCCTTCAGCTGCTCGGCGGCGAGCTGGTCGCGCACTTCCTCGAAGGACTTGCCCTGCCCGCCCTTGATCTCGCGCACCTGGATCACGTGGTAGCCGAACTCGGACTTGACCGGTCCGATGATCTCGCCGGGCTTGCCGGCAAACAGCGCGTCCTCGAACGGCTTGACCATCACGTTCTTCTCGACCCAGCCCAGGTCGCCACCGGCGTCCTTGGAACCCGGGTCGTCCGAGTTGGCCTTGGCCAGCGCGGCGAAGTCGGCGCCCGGCTGCCGCGCATCGGCGGCGAGCTTGGCGGCCTTGGCTTCGGCGGCCTTCTGCGCGGCGGCATCGGCACCCGCCGGCACGGCGATCAGGATGTGCGAGGCCAGGCGCTGCTCGGCATCGACGAAGCGCGACTTCTCTTCGTCATAGCGCTTGCGCAGCGTGGCTTCGTCGGCCGGCTGCGCGGCCGGCAGGTTGGCGCCGTTGAGCTCGACGTATTCGATGGACACCATTTCCGGCTGGCGGAAATCGGCCGGATGGGCGTCGTACCACTGCTTGATCTGCGCATCGCTGACCGGCGCGGTATCAAGCTCCTGCTGCGGCAGCACGCCGAGCGTGACATCGCGGGTCTCGCCCATCAGGCGGATGGCGCGCTCGAAATCGCCCTTGCTGGAAAACGCGGATGTGGCAATGGCCGAAGGGATCAGCGACTGCTGCAGGCTGTCGCGCACCAGCTGCTCGAACTGCGCCGGCGTGCGCGGTGGCAGGCCGCGGGCCAACTGTTCGCGATACAGCGAGGGATCGAACTTGCCGTTGTTCTGGAAGCCCGGAATGCTGGCGATGGTGTTGCGCACTGACTCGTCGGTGACCACGACGCCGGCACGCTCGGCGGCCAGGCGCGCGACTTCCTCGTCGATCAGCTGGTCCAGCGCCTGCAGCTTGTTCTCGGTGGATTCAAAGCGCTGGGCGTCGAAGTTGTCGCCCTGCTGCTGGCGCGCCTGCATGCGCAGTTGTTCAAAACGCTCGCGGAACTGCGCGGTGCTGATGTCGCGATGCTGCCAGGCCAGCGAGACCGGCCACCACGACGGGGCCGAGGTCCACCACTTCGGCGGGGCCTGCACGCGGGCCACGTCGTTGGCGCCCATGCCGCCGAGATAGCTGCTGTCGATGACGAACAGGAACGGGATCATCAGCAGCCCCATGATCAGGGTGACGATCCAGCCGGAGGTCTTGTCGCGGAGTTTCTGCAGCATCGGGACGAATCAGGGCCAGGACGAAGCCCGTCAGTGTACCTGCTTCGCGGCTTGGCACCCAAAAATCGGCACCCAAAAAAAACCCCCGGCTTGCGCCAAGGGCTTGGATCAATGGCGGAGCGGACGGGACTCGAACCCGCGACCTCCGGCGTGACAGGCCAGCATTCTAACCAGCTGAACTACCGCTCCGCGTTTTTCAAACTTCTCTGCTTTCCTTAGGCCTTGGACCTGGAGAAAGCGAAGCCCCCGATCTCTCAGGGGCTTGGATGCAACTGGCGGAGCGGACGGGACTCGAACCCGCGACCTCCGGCGTGACAGGCCAGCATTCTAACCAGCTGAACTACCGCTCCGCACATCAAACCTGTTGCCGTGGTGCCTGGTGGGTGCTGAGGGTTTCGAACCCCCGACCCTCTCCTTGTAAGGGAGACGCTCTACCGCTGAGCTAAGCACCCCAGCGAGTCGATTAGTTTACGGCATCCTTCAGGGCTTTGCCAGCCTTGAACGAAGGATTCTTCGAAGCAGCGATCTTGATGGTGTCGCCGGTCTTCGGGTTGCGGCCGGTACGCTCGGCGCGCGCGCGGACCTGGAAGGTACCGAAGCCCACCAGCGTCACGGAGTCGCCCTTCTTCAGGGCCTTGGTGATTTCGCCAACCACCGCGTCGACAGCGCGACCGGCCTCGGCCTTGGAGATGTCAGCAGCGGCGGCAACACCATCGATCAATTCGGTTTTATTCATTACTTGGAACTCCTTTTGCGGCCTCGCCGCGGAATCGAAAAATCGCGTCCACCCCAGGGGCGGGCGCGACCACATTTCGTATCGCAGAACGCACCGGTTGGCGGCCCCGCGAGTCGTGCTTTTATACCAGCGCGACCCCACCCACGCAACCTAAAACCCAATAACGGCGCGGGTTTTCAGGCATTTGCGGCAGGATTTCGCGGCTTGGCTCAGTGCTTGACCCGGGTCGTTCCGGCCGGCTTGGACTTGCCGCGCACGCTGCCGACCCGGCCACCGTCGCGGGTTTTGCCCTTGCTCCGGGCGCTGGGGCGCAGCGGGGTTTCCAGTGCCAGGTCGAGGACTTCGTCGATCCACTTGACCGGAATGATCTCCAGGTCGCGGGTGACGTTGGCCGGGATATCGGCCAGGTCCTTGCGGTTCTCTTCGGGGATCAGCACGGTACGCACGCCGCCACGCAGCGCCGCCAGCAGCTTCTCCTTCAGCCCGCCGATCGCCGACACGCGCCCGCGCAAGGTGATCTCGCCGGTCATCGCCACGTCCGCGCGCACCGGCACCTTGGTCAACACCGACACCAGCGACGTCACCATCGCGATACCGGCACTGGGGCCATCCTTCGGCGTGGCGCCATCGGGCACGTGCACGTGCACGTCCTGCTTCTGCAGGAAGTCCACGTCAATGCCGAGGCGTTCGGCGCGGGCACGCACCACCGACAGCGCAGCCGAGGCCGACTCCTTCATGACGTTGCCGAGCTGGCCGGTGAGGATCAGCTGGCCCTTGCCCGGCACCAGGGTCGATTCGATCTGCAGCAGGTCGCCGCCCACTTCCGTCCAGGCCAGACCGGTGACCAGGCCGATCTCGTTTTCCTCCTCGGCGCGGCCGAAGTCGAAGCGGCGCACGCCCAGGTACTTGTCCAGATTCTTCGACGACACGGTAACCAGCGCCTTCGGCTTGCGCGCGGTCTTCTTGGCCGCCTTCTTCGCCGCCGGCTGCGGGCCGGCCAGCGCGATTTCCTTCACCACCTTGCGGCAGATCTTGGCGATCTCGCGTTCGAGGTTGCGCACGCCGGATTCGCGCGTATAGAAACGCACGATGTCGCGGATCGCGTCCTCCTCGATGGCCAGTTCCTCCGGCGCCAGGCCGTTGGCCTTGAGCTGCTTGGGTAGCAGATAGCGCATGGCGATGTTGAGCTTCTCATCCTCGGTGTAGCCGGGGATGCGGATGACCTCCATGCGGTCCAGCAGCGGGCCGGGGATGTTGAGCGAATTGGAGGTCGCCACGAACATCACTTCGGACAGGTCCAGGTCCACTTCAAGGTAGTGGTCGTTGAAGGCGTTGTTCTGCTCGGGATCGAGCACTTCCAGCAGCGCCGACGAAGGATCGCCACGGAAGTCCATCGACATCTTGTCGATCTCGTCGAGCACGAACAGCGGATTCTTGCTGCCGACTTTGTTGAGGTTCTGCACGATGCGGCCCGGCATCGAACCGACGTAGGTGCGGCGATGGCCACGGATCTCGGCCTCGTCGCGCACGCCACCCAGGCTCATGCGCACGAACTTGCGGTTGGTCGCCTTGGCAATGGACTGGCCGAGCGAAGTCTTGCCCACGCCGGGCGGACCGACCAGGCACAGAATCGGCCCCTTCATCTGCTTCACCCGCGACTGCACCGCGAGGTATTCGAGGATGCGGTCCTTGACCTTGTCCAGGCCGTAGTGATCAGCGTCGAGCGTGTCCTGCGCGACCTTGAGGTCCTTGCGCACCTTGCTGCGCTTCTTCCACGGCACGCCGAGCAGCCAGTCCAGGTAATTGCGCACGACCGCGGCTTCGGCCGACATCGGCGACATCTGCTTGAGCTTGTTGAGCTCGGCCTTGGCCTTGGTTTCCACGGCCTTGGGCATGCCGGCTTCGGCGACCTTGCGCGCCAGTTCCTCCAGCTCGCCAGGCGCGTCATCCAGGTCGCCCAGTTCCTTCTGGATCGCCTTCATCTGCTCATTGAGGTAGTACTCGCGCTGGCTCTTCTCCATCTGCGACTTGACCCGGCCGCGGATGCGCTTTTCCAGCTGCTGCACGTCGATCTCGCCATCGACCAGGCCCACCAGCATCTCCAGGCGTTCGCCGATCTCGCTGGTTTCCAGCAGGCGCTGCTTGTCAGCCAGGCGAACGCCGATGTGCGCGGCGATGGTGTCGGCCAGGCGACCGGGCTCCTCGATGCCGGCCAGGGTCTGCAGCAGTTCCGGCGGCAGCTTGCGGTTGGTCTTGACGTATTGCTCGAACAGCGACATCAGCGAGCGCGCCACCGCCTCGATCTCGCGCGCCTCGCGGCCATCGGTCGAGTCCACTTCCACACCATGGCCCTGCAGCGCGCCGTCACGCTCGCCGACCTGGTCGACCGTGACGCGCGACAGACCCTCGACCAGCACCTTGATCGTGCCATCGGGCAGCTTCAGCAGTTGCAGCACCTGGGCGAGCGTGCCGACCGGATACAGGTCGGCCGCGCCGGGGTCATCGGTCTCGGCGGACTTCTGCGCGACCAGCAGGATGCGCTTGTCGGCTTCCATCGCCTGTTCCAGCGCGCGCATGGATTTGTCGCGGCCTACGAACAGGGGGATGACCATGTGGGGAAACACCACGACGTCCCGCAGGGGCAGGACGGGCAGATCGAGAACTTCGGAGGCAGACTGGGCCATTGGGGGCTCCACGGAAAGCGGATTCGGGCGGCAAAAAAGCCAATGGCCCCGTTATGGGGCCATTGGCATAGGCTTGCAAGTGGAATCGCGGAATGCCTTTGCTATCAAGCAGTTGGCAGGCCGGAGCGGTTCAGTCGCCGGAGGCGGCCTTGGCCGGTGCCGGCGGGTTCTGGTAGATCAGGTACGGCTCGGACTTGTGCTCGATCACGGACTCATCTACCACGACCTTGCTGACATTCTCCTGCGAGGGCAGCTCGTACATGGTGTCCAGCAGCACTGATTCGACGATGGTACGCAGGCCGCGGGCGCCGGTCTTGCGCTTGAGCGCCTTCTTGGCGATCGCCGAGAGGGCGTCGGGGCGGAATTCCAGCTCCACGCTCTCCATCTCGAACAGCTTCTTGAACTGCTTGGTTATGGCGTTCTTCGGCTCGGTCAGGATGCGGATCAGCGCCGGCTCGTCCAGCTCCTCGAGAGTGGCGACGACCGGCAGGCGGCCGACGAACTCGGGGATCAGGCCGAACTTGATCAGGTCTTCCGGCTCAACGTCCGCCAGCAGCTTGCCGACGTCGTTCTTGCGCTCGCTGCTCTTCACCTTGGCGCCGAAGCCGATGCCGCCGGCCTCGGTGCTGCGCTGCTGGATGATCTTGTCCAGGCCGGCGAACGCACCGCCCACGACGAACAGGATGTTGCGCGTGTCGACCTGCAGGAACTCCTGCTGCGGATGCTTGCGGCCGCCCTGCGGCGGCACCGAGGCGACGGTGCCCTCGATCAGCTTCAGCAGAGCCTGCTGCACGCCCTCGCCCGACACGTCGCGGGTGATCGACGGGTTGTCGCTCTTGCGCGAGATCTTGTCGATCTCGTCGATATACACGATGCCCTGCTGCGCCTTCTCGACGTCGTAGTCGCACTTCTGCAGCAGCTTCTG
>DASPIU010000070.1:0-168264 GCA_035629025.1 Stenotrophomonas sp. | reverse complement strand
GCGCTGCAAGGCTCAGAAGTCCTTGCGGGCGCGAATTCCGAGCACGATGCCGATGACAAGAACCATTGCAAGCGCGACCAAACGCCACACGCCTTCTTTGACCGTTCCGGCCACCATCGTCAGCGCGGCACCCACCAGGATTAGTGAGTTGGAGGATATGCGTGTCATCGAGTACTCCGGGGGCAGGGCAGAACTTTGGGTGCTGTTGACAAGAGGAACAAGGCGCGGCCTTCGCTCGTCACTCAAGGACTGGAACCATCTCCTCGCTTGAGTGACGCCATCGAACCCACAACCATGCCCACGCCCACTGTCATGGAAATCTCGCGCGGAACCCCAAGCATGACGAGTACGGTCCCCACGCCTGCGCCCACGACACCCATGGCCAAGCCCCGCAAGACCGCATTTGTGTTGGGCTTATGCATGCTCATCCGATGGATGAAGCCTGCGTGCCAAGCGCAGAGACGTCCATGCGATCGATCTTACGGATCGACGGATTCTTCTCAGGGATCGCGGCGACGGAGCCGATGTCGAAGCGTGCAGCAGCAAGGTCAACCCACTCGCCGCCAGCGTTAGCAGGCAATGCGGGCACGCCAAACGCGTACCCGCACGCCGCGAGGAATTACTTCTTGATGAACTTCAGGGTCATCCGGTCGCTTTCGCCGATGGCCTTGTACTTCGCATCGTCAGCCGGATCGTGGTCGTTGCTCGGCGGCAGCGTCCACACACCACCGGGGTAGTCCTTGGTATCGCGCGGGTTGGCATTGACCTGGCTCTTGCCGGCCAGGGTGAAGCCGGCGGCCTCGGCCATCGCGATCACCTGCTGCTCGCCGACATAGCCACTCTTGTCATTGGTAGGTACGTCGCCCTTGGCCCGATGTTCGACCACGCCAAGCACGCCGCCGGGCTTGAGCACCGCATGGAAGGCCTTGAACATGCCTTCGGCCTGACCGGCCGAGCGCCAGTTGTGCACGTTGCGGAAGGTCAGCACCAGGTCGGCGGAGTTGGCCGGGCCGAACACCGGCGCGGCCGGGTCATAGCCGACGATGGTCGCGCGGCCGTACTGGTCGGGGCCGGCGGTGAACTTCTGTTGCAGTTGGTCGCGCTGGCGCTGCTGATAGTCACGGCCGCGGCCTTCGGCGACCTTGGCCGGATCCACCACCGCGGCGATGTAGTGGCCCTTCGCCTTCAGGTAGGGCGCCAGGATTTCGGAGTACCAGCCACCGCCGGGGGTGATCTCGATGACGGTCTGGTCCGGACGGATGCCGAAGAAGGCCAGGGTCTGGCCGGGGTGGCGGTACACGTCACGCTTGACGTTGTTGGCGTCGCGCCAGCTGCCGTTGATCGCGGTTTGCAGTGCGGCATCGGGTGCCGGCAGGGTGGCGCTGTCGGCCGGCTTGATCGCCAGCGCGGCGGGGGCGGCCAGTGCTGCGGACAGTGCGAGCGCACAAACGGTCATGAGCTTATGAGCAGACATTCGAAGACCTCCTTGGAAGTGCGGCGAGCCTAGCACGGCGCCGCGCGGCCGCTGTTCCACCGCGGGCCGCGCCGGCGGCATGTACGCGATGTCACAGCTTCGGCCGACGGCGCCGACTATCCTGTGGGCCCGATCCTGCGGAGCATTGCCATGACCTCCCCGCGCCCCCTCGGCCGCTCCGGCTTGCTGGCTCAGCCAATCGCCTTTGGCGGCAACGTGTTCGGATGGAGTGCCGACGAACGCGCCTCCTTCGCGCTGCTGGATGCCTTTGTCGAGGCCGGCTTCAACCTGATCGACACGGCCGACGCGTACTCGGCCTGGGTGCCGGGCAACGGGGGCGGCGAGTCGGAAACGCTGATCGGCCGCTGGCTCAAGCGCAGCGGCAAGCGCGACCAGGTATTGATCGCGACGAAGGTGGGCAAATGGAAGGAGCGCCCCGGCCTGACCGCCGACAACACTGCCGCGGCGGCGGAAGATTCGCTGCGGCGCCTGCAGACGGACGTGATCGACCTGTACCAGGCGCATGAGGACGACGACGCGACGCCGCTGGAAGCCACGCTGGCGGCGTTCGGGCGGCTGATCGAACAGGGCAAGGTGCGCGCGATTGGCGCATCCAACTACAGTGCGACGCGCTTGCGCGATGCGCTGGAGACTTCCCGCCAGTACGGCTTGCCACGCTATGAAACGCTGCAGCCGGAATACAACCTCTACGACCGCGCGGGCTATGAGCAGGAGCTGGCGCCGGTGGTGGCCGAGCATGGACTGGGGGTGATCAGCTATTACTCGTTGGCCAGTGGTTTTCTGACCGGCAAGTACCGCACAGTGGAGGACGCGGGCAAGAGCAGCGCGCGTGGGCAGGCAGTGGTGCGGCAATATCTCAACGGGCGCGGGCTGCGCATTCTGGCGGCACTGGATGACGTAGCCGCGGCGCATTCGGCGACGCCGGCACAGGTGGCGCTGGCGTGGTTGATCGCCCAGCCCGGGATCACCGCGCCGATCGTGAGTGCGACGACAGTGACGCAGTTGGGCGATGTGCTGGCGGCGGCACGGTTGCGGTTGTCGGATGCGGAATTGGCGCAGTTGAGTGCGGCCAGTGCCGAAGACGTGGTTTGACACCCATCAGGCATCGGGAATGCTGCTGGGGCCATTGTGGGAGGGGCTTCAGCCCCGACAAGCGGAGTCGTGATCTGGCAGATGGCGGTCGCGGCTGAAGCCGCTCCCACAGTGCATCCATCGGACATTCCTGCCCTCACCCCTCAAACGGCGCTGGCCCCAACGCCTCGGCCAGGTAATCCAGAAACGAGGTGATCCGCGCGGACACCGCGGTGTTGCGGTAATACACCGCATTGATCGGCTGGCGCATGTCCACGGTCAGCTCGGGCAGCACCTGCACCAGACGACCGGCGGCACGGTCACTGGCAGTCATGAAATCCGACAAACAGGTGATGCCGGCGCCGGCACGCGCCAGATGCAATAGCGTCTCGCCGCTGGCCGCGGCAACATGCGGTTCGACCTGGATCGGCTCGCCGTCAACGCCTGGCAGTGGCCAGCGTTTGAGCGGCTCGGGTTGCTGGAAGCCGATCAGGGTGTGGTCACGCAACAGGCTGGTCACGTCCTGCGGGGTGCCGTGGCGGGCGAGGTAGTCCGGGCTGGCCAGCACGCGCAGACGGCTGCGGCCCACCGGCCGCGCATGCAGAGACGAATCGCCGAGCGGGCCGATGCGGAAGGCCAGGTCGGTGCGCCGCTCGACCAGGTCGATGTTGCGCTCGTTGCCGTTGAGTTCGAGCTGCACGTCAGGGAAGCGCGCGCGATAGCCCGGCACACGCGGCACGATCACGTGGAGCAGGAAGGAGGTGGCGGCGTCGATGCGCAGGCGCCCGGCCGGCCGTTCGCGGCGGGCGGCCATCTGTTCTTCGGCCGCCTCCACCGCCGCCACGATGGCGCGAGCCTGGGTCAGGAACGCCTGGCCTTCCTCGGTCAGGCGCAGGCGGCGGGTGGTGCGGGTCAGCAGGGTGACGCCGAGCTTTTCCTCCAGCCGGCCCAGCGCGCGGCTGACGCCGGACACGGTCTGCCGCAACGCTTCGGCGGCGCCGGTGATCGAACCGGTGTCGATCACCGCCAGGAACGCCTGCAGCTCGTCGAGGGTGGTCTTCATCACGGGGATTATTGCGGATTCGGAAAGAGTATTTCGACGATATCCATCTTTTTGCGCAAAAGTATGCCGGGCAGACTGCGCGCTCCCTCCCCCTGGGTTCGGCTCATGTCCCGTGGTATTCCCCTCGCCCTGCTGGCGCTGACACTCGGCGCCTTTGCCATCGGCACGACCGAGTTCGTGATCGTCGGCCTGATTCCGACCATTGCCGCCGATCTCGGCGTCAGCCTGCCGTCCGCCGGCTTGCTGGTCAGCCTGTACGCGCTCGGCGTGGCTATCGGTGCGCCGGTACTGACCGCGCTCACCGGGCGCATCCCGCGCAAGGCGCTGCTGGTGGCGCTGATGGTGCTGTTCACGCTGGGCAACCTGGTGGCCTGGCTGGCGCCGGGCTACGGCAGCCTGATCGTCGCGCGCGTGCTGACCGGCCTGGCGCATGGCGTGTTCTTCTCCATCGGTTCGATCATCGCCACGTCCGTGGTGCCCAAGGACAAGGCGGCCAGCGCGATCGCGATCATGTTCACCGGTCTCACCGTCGCGCTGGTCACCGGCGTGCCGCTGGGCACCTTCATCGGCCAGCACCTGGGCTGGCGCGCGACGTTCCTGGCGGTGGCCGGTCTGGGCGTGGTGGCGCTGCTCGGCAGTTTGCTCTTCGTGCCCCGGGATGTGCACCACAGCGAGCCGGCCAGCTTCCGCCAGCAGCTGGGCGTGCTCGCGCAGCCGCGCCTGTTGCTGGTCTATGCGATGACCGCGCTGGGCTATGGCGGCACCTTTCTTGCCTTTACTTTCCTCGCGCCGATCCTGCAACAGATCAGCGGCTGGTCGGCCAATGCGGTGAGCGGCGTGCTGCTACTGTACGGCGTGTCGGTGGCCATCGGCAATCT
Source organism: Stenotrophomonas sp. (assembly GCA_035629025.1). Taxonomy (GTDB): domain Bacteria; phylum Pseudomonadota; class Gammaproteobacteria; order Xanthomonadales; family Xanthomonadaceae; genus Stenotrophomonas_A. Next base: position 163,757 of record DASPIU010000070.1, on the reverse strand, counting down.
GTGGGGCGGCCGCCTGGCCGACCGCCTCGGCCCGGTGCCGGCGCTCAAGCGCGTGTTTGCGCTGCTGGCCCTGGTACTGCTGGTGCTGAGCTTCACCATCACCCACCACTGGCTGGTGCTGTTGACGGTGATGGCGTGGGGCGCGGTCGCGTTTGGCAACGTGCCGGGGTTGCAGGTGTACGTGGTCAAGCAGGCGCAGCGGTTCGCGCCGCGCGCCGCCGACGTGGCCTCCGGCCTGAACATCGCCGCCTTCAACCTCGGTATTGCGATGGGCTCGTCGGTCGGCGGCCTAGTGGTGGAGCACATCGGCCTGCGCCACACGCCGTGGATCGGCGCGCTGGTGGTGCTGGGCGCACTCGGCCTGACCGCGCTCAGCGGCCGCCTCGACCGACGCGATGGCGTCGCCGCCCGCGCCGAAGGCATCGCCATCACCGCGCATTGAGTTCCATGCACACTGCGGCGCGCACGCAGGCGCTGTCCTGCTGCGCGCCGCGCCCGCTTCCCCCAAGGAGTTCCCCATGAGCGTTCCTGCTTTCGGCCTCGGCACTTTCCGCCTCAAGGGCCAGACCGTCATTGATTCGGTGCGCGATGCACTCGCGCTCGGCTACCGCGCCATCGACACCGCGCAGATCTACGGCAACGAGGGCGAGATCGGCCAGGCCATCGCCGAGTCCGGTGTGCCGCGCGCAGAGATCTACCTGACCACCAAGATCTGGATTGCGCAGTTCAAGCGCGACGACCTGCTCGCCAGCCTGCGCGAAAGCCTGCGCAAGCTGCGCACCGAGCAGGTCGACCTCACCCTGATCCACTGGCCCTCGCCCAACAACCAGGTGCCGATGCACGAGTACCTGGGCGCGCTAGCCGAAGCCAAGGCGCAGGGCCTGACGCGCGAGATCGGCATTTCCAACTTCACCATCGAACTCACCCGGCAGGCCATCGATGTGGTCGGGGCGCCGGCCATCGCGACCAACCAGATCGAGATCAGCCCCTATCTGCAGAACCGCAAGCTCACCGATTTCCTGCGCAGCCAGGGCATCCACGCCACCTCGTACATGACGCTGGCCTATGGCGAGGTGATCAAGGACCCGGTGATCGCCGCGATTGCCGCGCGGCACGGCGCCACGCCGGCGCAGGTCGCGCTGGCCTGGGCACTGCAACTGGGTTATTCGGTGATTCCGTCATCCACGCGGCGCGCGAACCTGGAAAGCAACCTGGCCGCGCGCGAGCTCAAGCTCGATGACGCCGACATGGCGCAGATCGCCGCGCTGGATCGGGGCCAGCGTCTGGCCAATCCGGAAGGAATTGCGCCGGCCTGGGACTGAGCAGGACCGCGGCGCTCCACCGCTGCGGTGGGCGCCGCCTTGCAGCTCAGTTGCCCGGCGCGCGCACCGCGAGGCGGTGCTTGCCGGCAATCGCGCGCATGCCCTGCAAGGTCGAGCCAATGAGCGCGGCATAACGCATGCGCCAAAGTTCCGCACGCGCATGCGGATCATTGGCGCCGTCCAGGCCATCGACCACCTGCGGCAGGCGGCGGTCCGCGAAGGCGCCGCGATGCATGTACGGCCGCGGCGGTTCGATCACGTCGACCGGCGCGCGCCATTCGGCAGCGACGACCTCGGCAATACCGGCCACGCAGGACAGCTGGTGCATGCCGGTCTGGGTTTCGTGCAGCATCTCGCGGCATGCCCAGTCCCACAGCGCCGCCTTGTCCGCGGTGTCGTCGGCAGGCAGGGCCTGCAGGGCCACATCCACTTCTTGCACGCGTGGGTCGAACATGTCGGTTCCTGCCGTGTTGCTTTGCAACATATTGCACCGGGCGGCCGTGAGCATCGAGTGATTCGCCGATGTGGAGGCATGAACAGGGTCATGCTGACTTTCCACACATGCGCCGCCACCCGGGGCGGCGGATGCTGGCCGCGTCGCCCTTGCGAGGTACGCGGCCATGAAGTGGCATCACTGGATTGCCCTGGCCCTGCTGGCCCTGTCCACCACCGCCGGCGCGGAGCCGGCCAGGCCGCAGCTGTCCTCGCGGCTATGCAGCTACAGCACGCCGTATGACCTGCGCGTGGGCAACGATGGCGTCTGGCTGGCGCGCGCGCAGGGCCAGCCACGCGAAGTGCACATCCACGATGGCGGCATCAGCATCGATCAGCGCGCGCAGGATGTCAGCGCCGCCGATGGCCTGCGCCTGCGCCACATGGAGGCGATGACGCGCGAGCTGGTGCCCGCCGTGGCTGGCGTCGCCCGCGACGCGGTGGACATCGCCTTCGATGCGCTGGCCGGTGTGGTGCAGGTGTTGAGCGGCAGCCCGGCCAAGGCGCGCGATGTGGAACGCTTCCGCCGCCAGGCGCAGGCGCAGATCGACGATTCGCTGGGCCAGGGCCGCTGGGACCAGAAGGCCTTCGATGCCAGGTTCGAGGCGAGCGTGGAGCGCGCTGCCGAGGACATGGCTGCCAGCCTGAGCCGTCATGTGTTGTGGGCAGTGTTCAGCGGCCGCTCGGAGGAGATGGAGCGCCGCTCCGAGCAGATGGAGAAGGACCTGGACGCGCGCATGGAGGCACGCAGCCGCGCGCTGGAGACTCGCGCGCAATCGCTGTGCAGCCAGGTGGCGGCCTTGCATGACATGCAGCAGGAACTTGAGCTGCGCTACCAGGGCCAGCGATTGCAGTTGCTGGTGCCCTCGCCTGACGACGGCGATGACGACCGTGGCGGGATTGCGGCTAGCAGCCGCTGATCGATTCGTTGGCGGGTCCGCGCGATGCGCGTCAGAGGGCCGGTTCGGCCAGCCACTGGCGCAAGGCCGTGGTGACCGCCTGCGGTTGTTCCAGTGGCGAAAGATGGCCGCAGTCGGGAATCTCGACCAGGCGCGCGCCGGGTACGAGTGCCGCCATTTCGTGGTGCAGGGCCGGTGGGGTGATGGCATCGTCGGCGCCGCACAGCACTAGCATTGGCCCGCGCCAGGCTCGCAGCACATCATGACCATCCACGCGGGCGATCTGGCTCTGGCGCGCGAAGACTTCGGCGCCCAGGCGCGTGGTCATGGCGCGGACGCGTTCGAGCAGGTCGTGGTCCTGCAGGCGCGAGGGGGCGACGTAGCTGCGCATCAGTTTTTCGCCAAAGCCGTGGAAGGTGCCGGGGACACGGGCGGTCCGGGCAAGCAACTGGCGTTGAGCGAGACGTTCGGGGCTGTCGGCGCGGATCGAAGTGTCGAGCAGGGCGAGCCGCTGCACGCGGTCGGGAGCCATGCGCAGGATCTGCTGGGCGATATAGCCGCCGAGGGAGAAGCCAGCAAGGGCGAAGCGGGGCGGGGCGGCGGCAAGGACGGCGGCGGCGACGGTTTCGAGGCTGTCGCCGGTGGTCAGGTCGCCGACATGGCAATGGACCTGGTTGGACAGCGCCTGGATTTGCTCGGCCCACAGGGCCTGGTCGTTGAGCAGGCCGGGGAGTAGCAGGAGGTCGGTGGCGGTGTCGGTCATGCGGGTTTTTGGTTTTGGCTTGCGTGAGGTTGCGGCGTTACTGGCTGCGAGGTGGACTGGCTTGCATGGGTCTGCGCGCGGCATCCGGGGGCAGGCCCTGCCCCCGGATGCCCGATAGATTGTTGCAGGCGGATGGGAAAGCAGCTGACGGTGCGGCTGGGCCGTTCCTGTCAGGCCAGGGTCAGGGTGACGTCGATGTTGCCGCGGGTGGCGTTGGAGTAGGGGCAGACTTGGTGGGCCTGGTTGACCAGGGTCTGGAGCTGGTCGCGGTCCATGCCGGGGACGGCGATCTTCAGTTCGACGGTGAGGCCGAAACCGCCTGGAATCTGGCCGATGCCGACGCTGCCTTCAATGGTGGGTTCGGCGGGCAGCTTGATCTTTTCGCGGGCCGAGACGGCTTTCATCGCGCCAATGAAGCAGGCGGAGTAGCCGGCAGCGAACATCTGCTCGGGGTTGGTGCCGTCGCCACCGGCGCCGCCGAGTTCGCGCGGGGTGGAGAGTTTGACGTCCAGGGCGCTGTCGGAAGAGATGGCGCGGCCTTCGCGGCCACCGGTGGCAGTGGCGTGGGCGGTGTAGAGGACGGTGGTGGGTGATGCCATGGTGCTTCTCCTTGGTGGTTAGTTAGCTATTAAATAGTGCGCTACTTATTGCATCGCGAGATCAGTCCGCCGCTTTGGCGAGGTTCTCCCGCAAGGTGTGCAGGCGGGCGTGCAATGCCTGCGCTTCTTCAAAACTGCAGGCGGCCGCGCAGCCGATCTGCTCGGGTATGGCGGCGGCGCGTTCGCGCAGGGCGCGGCCGGCGTCGGTGAGGCTGATGACGACCTGGCGCTCGTCGCTCTGGCCCCGTCGACGGGATACCAGCCCCGCCGATTCCAGCCGCTTGAGCAACGGGGTCAGCGTGGCCGAGTCGAGGAACAGGCGCTCGCCGATGTCCGATACGGTGCGCTGATCCTGTTCCCACAACACCAGCATCACCAGGTATTGCGGGTAGGTGAGCTGCAGGTCCTTGAGCACGCCGCGGTAGATCTTGTTCATCGCCAGCTGCGTGGAATACAGCGCGAAGCAGAGCTGGTTATCCAGCTTGAGGCGTTCGGCGGTGGGGGCGGCGGCGATGCGGTCCATGGGCGGCAATTTACATAGCGCGCTATTTAATAGCAAGCATGCATCCGGCCCTGGACAGCTTTCGTTCACTTTCGGATCAGGCGCGGTGGGCGGTCGCCAGGTACTCGGCGCTTTGCATTTCGATCAGGCGCGAGGCGGTGCGCTCGAAGGCGCCGGCCAGGCGTTGGCCGCTATAGAGGGCAGCCGGACCGTCATGCGCTGTGCAGACCAGGTTGACGTGGCGATCGTAGAGCTCGTCGATCAGGTTGACGAAGCGGCGCGCGGCGTCTTCGTTGATGCGGTCGAAGTGCGGGATCCCGCCCAGCAGCAGCGTGTTGAACTCGCGCGCGATCTCGATGTAGTCGGCGGTGCCGCGCGGCCCTTCGCAGAGCGCGGCAAAGTCGAACCAGGCAATGCTCTTGCCGCGTCCGCGCACCGGAATCTTGCGGCCGTCGATCTGGATGTTGCCGGGCTGCGCGGCGCTGCCGCCACTGAGTTCGCTCCAGCGCTGCGCCAGCCAGGCATCGGAGCCGGCATCCAGCGGCGCGCGGTACACCGGCGAACGGGTCAGCGCGCGCATGCGGTAGTCCTCGGTGCCTTCGGCATGCAGCTCGACGCAGAACTTCTGCAACAGCGCGATCGCGGGCAGGAAGCTCTCGCGCTGCAGGCCATTGGCGTAGAGGTTTTCCGGCGCGGTGTTGGAGGTGGTGACCAGGGTCACGCCCTCGGCAAACAGACGTTCGAGCAGGCGCGCCAGCAACATGGCATCGCCGATGTCGGTGACGAAGAATTCGTCCAGTACCAGTACGCGCAGGTTCTCGCGCCATTCCTGCGCGATCTTCGCCAGCGGGTCGCTCTGCCCGGCATGCTCGCGCAGGCGCTCGTGCACACCGCGCATGAAACGGTGAAAGTGGGTGCGGTACTTCTGCTTGATCGGCAGGTTGTCGTAGAACAAGTCGACCAGGAAGGTCTTGCCGCGCCCTACCCCGCCCCAGAAATACAGGCCGCGCACCGGTTCGGGTTTTTTCCAGAACGCGGACAGGCGGTCGAGCCAGCCATCCTGCGCGCTGTCCACCAGGGCTTCGTGGATGCGGTCCAGTTCGGCCAGGGCCGCATGCTGGGCCGGGTCGTCGTTCCAGTCGCCGCGCGCCACGCCTTCGGCGTAGCGCTGCGACGGGGTCGTTGCCGTCATGTCCGGGCCGCCCGCCTCAGGAATCCGCGCCGGGCAGCCAGCGCCGCACGCCGTGCTGGATCGCGCCGCGCAGGTCGATCAGCTTGCGGTGGAAGAAATGGCTGGTATCGGGCATGCGCACCAGTTCGTGCGGCGCATCGAGGGTATCGAGCCAGCGATACACGGCCTGCGCATCGACGATCTCGTCGGCATCGCCCTGGATCACCAGCCACTGCGTCGGCGGTTGCACACCGCTGAAGTCCCAACCACGGTCCACCGGCGGCGCGATCGACACCAGCCCCTGCGGCTGCAGTTCAGCGGCCATGCGCAGGGCGACATGCGCGCCGAAACTGAAACCGGCCAGCCACAGCGCCGCGTCTGGCCGATGCGCGCGTACCCAGGCGGCGACGGCGCGCAGATCATCCTGTTCGCCATTGCCATGATCGAACCTGCCGGCGGAAGCGCCGACACCGCGGAAGTTGAAGCGCACCACGACCACGCCCAGTTCGCGCAGCGCGCGCGCGGTCATCGTCACCACCTTGTTGTGCATGGTGCCGCCCTCGGTGGACAGCGGGTGACAGACGATGGCCACTACCGGCAACGCCGCGACCTCGCTCTCGGGCAGGTCCACGGCCACTTCCAGTGGGCCGGCGGGGCCGTCCAGCAACACGGTGCCGGACTCGGAGGGGGAGACTTCGGTCATGCCGTCATAATAACCGCCCCGCCCGGCGGCTCGACGCGCGCTGGCACATCGCATCGTCCTGCCCATGCCCTTTCTTCTGCTCAGCGTGCTCTGCAGCGTCCTGGTTTCGGTGCTGCTGAAACTGGCCCCGCGCCAGCGCATCGATGTCGGCCAGGCGATTACCTGGAACTACGCCGTCGCCGGGGCGCTGGCGTTGTGGCTGCTCGATCCGTCGCTGGCGGCGCTGCGCGCGCCGCAGACCCCGTGGCTGGCGTTGCTGCTGCTGGCCATTGCCCTGCCCTCGATCTTCCTCGCCCTGGCTCGTGCGGTGCGCATTGCCGGCATCGTGCGCAGCGACGTGGCCCAGCGCCTGTCGCTGCTGTTGTCGCTCGCCGCCGCGTTCCTGTGGTTCGGCGAGCAGGTCGGCACACTCAAACTTGCTGGGCTGGCCCTGGGGTTGTTGGCGATCGTCGGCATCCTGCATCGTCCTGACCGGACCGAGCGATCGGGCACGGGCCGCTCGGCCGGCTGGCCGTGGCTGCTGGCCGTGTGGGTGGGCTTTGCCTTGATCGACGTGCTGCTCAAGCGCATTGCCCTGGCTGGCGTGTCTTCATTGAGCTCGTTGACGCTGTGCTTCGCCTTGGCCTTCGCCCTGATGCTGCTGGCGCAACTGGTGCGGCGCCTGCGCGGGCACATGCGCTTTGACCGCCGCAGCCTGTTCGGCGGGCTGCTGCTGGGCGCGCTGAACTTCGCCAACATCCTGTTCTACGTGCGCGCGCACCAGGCGCTGCCGCACAGTCCGGCGGTGGTGTTTGCGACGATGAACATCGGCGTGGTGGCGCTGGGCGCGCTGGTCGGCATCTTCGCCTTTGGCGAACGCACCAGCGGCTGGAATCGCGCCGGTCTGGCGCTGGCGGTGCTGGCCATCGGGCTGATCGCGATGGCCGCCAAGGGCTGAGGCATCCACGGCACGGCCAGTGCGACCGCGCCAGCCACTCAGGGATCCAGGCCCAGCAGCAGCGGGTCGTGGTCGGAGCTTCGCCACGGGCCTTCGACATTGCGCTCGCGGTAACCCAGCGCATCCTGTTCGTCGGCGTTGATGTGCCACTCGGCGGCGCCGCGCAAGGCCGGCGCCAGCGACGGACTCAGCAAGGCGTGGTCCAGGCGCCCGGTCTGGCCGTTGTAGACGTAGCTATAGGGCTGCTCGACGCCGGCCACCACGAAGGCATCCTGCCAGCCGCGCGCACGCAGTTCGCGCAGTGGCGCTTCCTGCGCATAGGCATTGAAGTCGCCCAGCAGCAGCGCACGCTGGTTGCCGATGCCGGTGGGATCGGTACGCAACCAGTCGTCGAGCTTGCGCGCGGTTTCCACGCGGGTGGCATTCCAGCAAGCCTGGCCATCGTGCTGATCGGCATCGGCACCGCTGGCTTCGCTGCAACCCTTGGATTTGAAGTGGTTGGCAACCACGACGAATGGCTTGCCACCTGCCCTGCTGCGGAAGGCCTGGGCCAGCGGCACGCGGCTGTGGTCAACGAACGGGCCGCCCTCAAGCACGGCCGGTTTGCCCACGGCTTCGACCCGGGAAGCGCGATAGATCAGGCCGACGCGAATCGGGTTGCTGCCCGGGCCCTGGCCAGCATCGACGTAACGCCAGTCTCCCGCAGCGCCCTGCTCGCCGTTCAATGCCGCGACCAGCGTGGCGATGGCAGACGCCTTGCCATAGCCATCGTTCTCCAGCTCCATCAGCGCAGCCACATCGGCCTGCAGCGGGCGGATGGTGGCGACCAACTTGGCCAGCTGGGCCTGGAACTCTGCTTGCGTACGCGCGCCGCGCAGGGTCGGAAAGCCGCCGCCCTGGCCGTCGCCGTTGAAGAAGTTCTCCAGGTTGAACGCTGCCACGCGCAGTGCGCCGGGCACCTGCGGTGGTGCCGGGCGCTGTGCGGCAGACAGTTGCAGCGGCGCGGTCAACTGCAGGCGCCAGCTGCCGTCGTAGCGGCGATCGACGATGCCTTCGACCGCGCCGAGTTGCGTGCCGGTGCGCAGCAGCGCGGCGGCAGGCAGATAGGCAACGCTGTCGGGGTTGCGCTTGCTGCTGCCGTCATCGAGCAGCAGCCGGCGTCGCGCGTTGTCGCGCTCGACCTGCGCATAGGCCGCGCTGCCAGGAACGGCGACTTCGCTGGGTTGCCACAGGCGCCCTTCAAAGGACGCCACCAGCTCGCCGTTGCGCTCCAGGCCATCGCTGCCCGACAGGGTCAGCGGTGCGGTGATGCGCACGCGCTCGCCTTCCAGCGCGCGCCAGTCGGCGGGTGCGGCGGCGATTTCGCGCAGCGGCAATGGCTGCGCGCGCGCCAGGGTGTCGATGCGGTCGGCCTTGAGCGTGGTCAACGATGCCTGCGCGCCGGCCGCCGCCTCCAGTACCTGGCCACTCACTCGCAGGCGATCGCCCACCGCGACTTGCGCAGCGTCCGCGGCCTGGACGAAGAGCGCGTCGGAGGTGCTGTCATCGCCATCGCCCGCATCCTGGATGAAGAAGCCGCCGAGGCTGTCGCGCCAGTCGGCGGTGACGACGCCCTCAATCGTGACTTGGCTGCCTGCAAACGCACTGCGTCCCGCATCGCCCTGCACCGCGCCGATCGCTATGGCGTTCGTGGCGGCCGATGCCGGCAGCACGGCACACAGGGCCATGGTCAGCACGGCCACGCGCAGGATCGGCGAGCAGGGAGACGGGAAACGCGACATCGGCAACTCCATGGGAACTGAAAGCAAAACGCCGCCCGGTGAGGCGGCGCGGGGCGTGCAAGACACACCCGGTCTATTTCAGGTTGCCGACCATCCAGTCGACGGTCGCCTTGACCTGCTCTTCGGTCAGCGAAGGGTTGCCACCCTTCGGCGGCATGATCCCGCCGTCCGGCCCGGTGTAGCCCTCGATCGCATGCTTGTAGAGGGTGTCCTTGCCCTGCGCCAGGCGCTTGTCCCAATGCGCGTGGTCCAGCGTCGGCGCGTTGCCCACGCCGTTGGTGTGGCAGGCGGTGCACAGGTTGTCGAAGATCACCTTGCCGTCGGTGGTGCCGCCATAGGCAACCTGCGAGGCAGCCTTGGCCATCGCCGCGGCATGCGCGGCGGCCTGTGCGGCGGCGCCAGTGCTGCCGGCATAGACCGCGCCGGCCGGCGCGATGCGCTGCTCGGTGCGCTTGGCCGCGGTCGGTGAGACCTCGTCCGGAATGGCCTTTTGCAGATAGGCCGCAAAGACGATCAAACCCAGGGTGATGAGCACCAGCAGGCCGATCACCATGGAGAATTTTTTCAGGAACTCGAGATCGTAATTCCGCACGCACTCACTCCTGGCTATGGCTCGGGGACCTTGTACGCGTCGGAGTATAGAGCCAGTCCGTATTCACTGAAGCCCCCGGCATCGGCCTGGGCGCTCTGGCCTGCGCCAAGTCGGGAAGTGCCCGTCAAATCTGCTCCCCGCAGCGGTTAGCGGCGCTGGAAATGCGGCGACGCGGCATGATTCCGCGTCGCCGCATTCCCGCAAAATGAGTATCATTCCCAACATCGCCCCACTCTAGGAACCCGCAATGAAAGGACTGCTGCTCGCCTGTCTGGCCTGGTCGACCCTGAGCCTGAGCGCCCAGGCCCACGAAATCTGGATCGAACGAGACGCTGGCACTGGCCCGGTGCGGGTGTATTTCGGTGAGCCGGCCGAGGACGTGGCCAATCCGGCCGAGGACGAACTGGGGCGGGTGAAGCACTTCGAGCTTTTCAGCGCGCAAGGCAAGGCGGGAGCAACCACCCGCCAGGGCGACCACCTGGTGGCGCCGCTGCAAGGCGCCGGCGACGCCTGGCTGTTCGACGACAAGGTATTCGAGCCCTGGCAGGGCGAGGACAAGCGTTTCGAGTCGGTCAGCTATTACGCGCGTGCCGGCCGCAGCAGCACCGACGGGCGCCTGGCCCTGGAACTGGTGCCGACCCGCCAGAACGGCGACACCTTCACCGTCCTGTTCCGCGACAAGCCGCTGGCCGATGCCGAAGTGGCGGTCATTGACCCGCGGCGCTGGCAGAAGACGCTCAAATCCGATGCGAAGGGCCAGGTCGTGCTGCCCAAGCTCGGCCCCGGCCGCCACATCGTGATGGTCAGCCACAAGGAGCCAGTGCAGCAGACCATCGCCGGCAAGCCGGTCGCGGTGATGCACCACATCAGCACGCTGACCTTCGCCGCCGAGTAAGCCTGCCGTGTCGCGCATGGCCACCGCCGCGTCCTGGTCCAAGCGCCCCTGGCTGGGCGTGCTTTCGCGCAGCTGCGCGGCGATCTTCGGTGGCTATGCCTTGGCCAGCGCGGCCAGCGTGTTGCTGGCAATGGCGTTGCGCACGCCAAGCCAGGCGGTGTTGACGGGCATGATGGTCGGCATCCTGGTCTGTGCCTGCGCTGCGCTGTGGGCATTCGCGGCGGCTACCGCGTGGCGCGCCTGGCTTGGCATTGTCGTGCCCACCTTGCTGATGTTCGCGCTCGCCGCCTTGCTGCGGCAGGCGGCGGCATGAAGCAGGGCTTCCGCCAATCGATGGCATGGCTGCACACCTGGACCGGCCTGCTGGTCGGCTGGGTGCTGCTGCTGATCTTCATGGGCGGCACCAGCGCCTATTACAAGGAAGAGATCAGCCGCTGGATGCGCCCCGAGCTGCCGATCACCCAGGTCGATGCCGCCACCGCGCTGGACAGCGCCGAACGCTATCTGCGCCACAACGCGCCACACGCAACCGGCTGGAACATCACCCTGCCCGATGTCCGCTCGCAGGTCATCAGCATGTACTGGATCAACGCGCCCGCCGCGGAAGGCGCGCCAGCGCTGCCTCCGTATGGCGAAGCCACGGTGGGTCCGCGCAGCGGCAAGGCAGTGGCCGCGCGTGAAACCAAGGGCGGCGAATTCCTGTATCGCCTGCATTTCGACCTGCATTACCTGCCGGCGATCTGGGCACGCTACATCGTTGGCTTCTGCGCGATGTTCATGCTGGTGGCGATCATTACCGGGATCATCACGCACAAGAAGATCTTCAAGGATTTCTTCACCTTCCGGCCGGGCAAGGGCCAGCGCTCGTGGCTGGATTTCCACAACGCCAGTGCGGTACTCGCCCTGCCCTTCCACGCGATGATCACCTACACCGGCCTGGTCACCCTGGTCTTCATGTACCTGCCGTGGGGCATCAACGCGCGCTACCCGCAGCACCCGGAGCGCTATTACGAAGAAGCCGCCAACCGCATCGCCGACACGCGCACCGCCGCGGGCACACCGGCCACGATGCTGCCGCTTGCCACGCTGCTGACAAAGGCCCAGGCGCAATGGCCGGGCGTGGAGGTCAACCGCGTGGCGGTGTCCAATGTGGACGATGCCAATGCCGGCGTGGTCTTCATCGCGCGCGAGAGCTCGGTTTCCAGCAACGTGCCCTCGCTGCGTTTCGATGGCATCAGCGGCCAGTTGCTGGAGCGCAGCCAACCGCCGGGCGCGGCGACCCGCACTTACGGCACGCTGTTTGGCTTGCATATCGCGCACTTCGCCGACCCGGCCCTGCGCCTGCTGTTCTTCACCTGTGGCCTGCTCGGCTGCCTGATGGTGGCCAGCGGCGCGGTCCTGTGGGCGGCCAAGGAACGGCCGAAGCATCTGAAGTCCGGGCGCATCGGGTTTGGCCTGCGCCTGGTCGATTCGCTCAACATCGGCGCCATCGCCGGCCTGCCGATTGCGTTTGCCGCCTACTTCTGGGGCAACCGGCTGTTGCCGGTGGGCCTGGAAGGCCGCGCCAACCTGGAAGCCAACGTGTTCTTCTGGGCCTGGAGCGCCGCGCTGCTGGCTGCCTTCGTCTGGCCGAAGCGGGCCATGTGGGCCTGGCAGCTCTATGTCGCGGCCGCGCTGTTCGCCGGCATTCCGCTGCTCAATGCGCTGACCACCGGCATCCACCTGGGCGTGACGATTCCCGCCGGGCTGTGGTCGCTGGCCGGTGTGGACCTGGTCTGCCTGGGCCTGGGCCTGTGCCTGGCGGTGGCCGCGCGCCGCATGCAGCGCTGGCAGCCGCCGTTGCCCGCTTCGCAGCGCAAGGCCAAACCCGCGCAGGCACCGATGGTGGTGCAGCGCGCTGCGCAGACCGTCGCACAACCCGCAGCTGCCGGCGAACACGCATGACTGTCGGGCTGGCGCTGGCGTTCGGGTTTTCCGGCTTCACCGCATTGTGGCGGGCGATGAAGCATCCAGCCCATGTGCAGCCCGGGCAACCAGCGTTGCCGACTTCGCGGCGGCGCCTGTTGCGTGTCGTGGGCTGGCTGCTGCTGGTGGCCTCGTTCGCGCTGTGCGTGGCGGCACGTGGCGGCGCGGCCGGCACGGTCCTGTGGATCGGCACGCTCACCGCCTCGGCCGTGGTGCTGGTACTGGGCCTGCTGCCCTATCGCCCTGCGGCCATCGCGCCGCTGGCCTGGAGTGCGCCGGTGGTGGCCGGCGTTCTGCACTGGTGGCTGGGTTAGGCGCTCATTCGTCCAGGCGCGCACCTACCGCGCGCAGGCAAAAACCGCAGATCGCTTCGACCAGTTGCTCGCCATCGCGCGGGCTTTCCCGGCTCGGCGCCAGCGGTCCGACCAGGGCTTCGGTATAGGCGCCGACCAGGCAGGCAGCGGAGGCATCCAGATCCTGCGGCGGCAGTTCGCCCTTGACCATGCCTTCGGCCAGCAGGTCGCGGAACACTTCGCCCAATAGCCGGCGGGCGCGAATGCGTTCGTCGTCCACCTCGGCTTCCACGGGCTCGGCAATGAAGGCCCAGGCCAGACCCGGGCCGGCCAGCGCGCGCCTGACAAAGGCTTCCACCGCACGCCGCAGGCGCCGCGAAACCGGGAGCGGTTCGGCGGCGATGGCACGCAGGATGGCGATCTCATGCTCGACCGCGTGATGCAGAACTTCCACGAACAGGTCGGCTTTGGAGGGGAAGTGCCGGTATATCTGCCCGGTCGAAACACCGGCCGCAGAGGCGACCGCGGTGATCGGGGCATTGCGGTAGCCGCCCTCGGCAACCAGGCCGCGCGCGGCATGCAGGATGCGCTGCCGGTTGCCGGCCAGGCGTTCTTCCATCAGGGGGGAGCGTTTGTAGGCCATGCGGGTTTAGCGACTCAATTTGTGAATTGCCATTCAATTCTTGCGCGGAACGGGCTAGGCTGGTGCGACGCCCGCTCGTCGACGGCTTCCTGCCGTCCGCCCCGGCGCGTTCTCCACCGGAGCACCACCATGCACGTGCCGTCGCTGAATTTCGACCTGGGCGAGGACATCGACATGCTGCGCGAAAGCGTGGCGGCCTTTGCCGCCCGCCAGATCGCGCCAATCGCCGCGGCCGTCGATCACGACAACGCCTTCCCTGCCCCGCTCTGGCGCCAGCTCGGCGAGCAGGGCCTGCTCGGCCTGACGGTGGAGGAAGAGTATGGCGGCAGCGGCATGGGATATCTCGCCCATGTGGTGGCGATGGAGGAGATCTCCCGCGCTTCCGGTGCCATTGGCCTTTCCTACGGCGCGCACTCGAACCTGTGCGTGAACCAGCTGCGCAAGAACGGCAGCGAGGCGCAGAAGGCGCGCTACCTGCCCAGGCTGTGCAGCGGGCAATACGTCGGCGCGCTGGCGATGAGCGAACCGGGCGCGGGCTCGGATGTGGTTTCGATGAAGCTGCGCGCCGAGCACCACGGCGACCACTACGTGCTCAACGGCAACAAGATGTGGATCACCAACGGACCCGACGCGGACGTGCTGGTGGTCTACGCCAAGACCGACCCGGAAGCCGGCGCGCGCGGCATCACCGCCTTCCTCATCGAGAAGGGCATGCCCGGCTTCAGCACCGCGCAGAAACTGGACAAGCTCGGCATGCGCGGCTCCAACACCTGCGAACTGGTGTTCGACAACTGCAGGGTGCCGGCGGAAAACGTCCTGGGTGAAGTCGGCCGCGGCGTGCGCGTGCTGATGTCCGGTCTGGACTACGAACGCGTGGTGCTCTCCGGTGGGCCGCTGGGCCTGATGGCGGCGGCCCTGGATGTGGTGCTGCCCTATGTGCACGAGCGCCGCCAGTTTGGCGAGCCGATCGGCACTTTCCAGCTGATCCAGGCCAAGATCGCCGACATGTATGTCGGCCTCAATGCGTGCCGCGCCTATGTGTATGCGGTGGCCCGCGCCTGCGACCAGGGCCGCACCACGCGCCAGGACGCAGCTGGTGCCATTCTCTACGCGGCGGAAAAGGCGACCTGGCTCACCGGCCAGGCCATCCAGGTTCTGGGCGGCAACGGTTACGTCAACGAGTACCCGACCGGGCGCTTGTGGCGCGATGCGAAGTTGTACGAGATTGGCGCGGGCACCTCGGAAATCCGCCGCATGCTGATCGGCCGCGAGTTGTTCGAGCGCACCCTGTAGGAGCGGCTTCAGCCGCGACCCGAGCGCGCCATGGTCGCGGATGAATCCGCTCCTGCAAGGTTGCGACAACGGAATGCACAAGACAGGCGACCCAGCCAGATGACCGTCATCACCACCCAGCTGCAAACCGGCAGCGACACCTTCCAGGCCAACGCCGCCGCCTTGCGCGCGCAGGTCGAGGACTTGCGCGCCACGCTCGCACGCGCCGCGCTTGGCGGCAGCGAAGCAGCGCGGGCCAAGCATGTGGCCCGCGGCAAGCTGCTGGTACGCCAGCGCATCGACGCGCTGCTCGACCCGGGCAGCCCGTTCCTGGAAATCGCCGCGCTGGCCGCGCATGGCATGTACGACGACGAAGTGCCCTGCGCTGGCGTGGTCGCGGGCATCGGCCGGGTCAGCGGCGTGGAATGCGTGATCGTGGCCAATGACGCCACGGTCAAGGGCGGCACCTATTACCCGATCACGGTGAAAAAGCACCTGCGCGCGCAGGAAATCGCGCAGCAGAACCGCCTGCCCTGCATCTACCTGGTCGATTCGGGCGGCGCCTTCCTGCCGTTGCAGGACGAAGTCTTCCCGGACCGCGACCATTTCGGCCGGATCTTCTACAACCAGGCCAACCTCTCCGCGCAGGGCATCCCGCAGATCGCCTGCGTGATGGGCTCGTGCACCGCCGGCGGCGCCTACGTGCCGGCAATGAGCGATGAAACGGTGATCGTGCGCGAGCAGGGCACCATCTTCCTCGGCGGCCCGCCGCTGGTGAAGGCGGCCACCGGCGAAGTGGTCAGCGCCGAGGAGCTGGGCGGCGCGGACGTGCATACGCGCATTTCCGGCGTGGCCGACCACTTTGCCGACAACGACCTGCAGGCGCTGGCGCGGGTGCGCGCGATCATCGCGCAGTTGAACTGGCGCAAGCCGCCCTCGCCACTGCTGCTGCGCGAGGCCGAGGCGCCGCTATACCCGTCCGAGGAGCTGTACGGCGTGATTCCCGCCGACACCCGCAAGGCTTACGACGTGCGCGAGGTCATCGCGCGCGTGGTCGATGGCTCGCGCCTGGACGAGTTCAAGCCGCGCTACGGCAGCACGCTGGTCACCGGCTTTGCGCATCTGCACGGCTACCCGGTCGGCATCATCGCCAACAATGGCATCCTGTTTTCCGAGTCCGCGCTCAAGGGCGCGCACTTCATCGAACTGTGCTGCCAGCGCGGCATCCCGCTGGTGTTCCTGCAGAACATCACCGGCTTCATGGTCGGCCGCAAGTACGAGCATGGCGGCATCGCCAAGGACGGCGCCAAGCTGGTGATGGCGGTGGCCTGCGCGAAGGTGCCCAAGTTCACCGTGGTGATCGGCGGCTCGTTCGGCGCGGGCAACTACGGCATGTGCGGGCGCGCGTATTCGCCGAACTTCCTGTGGATGTGGCCCAACGCGCGCATCGGCGTGATGGGCGGCGAACAGGCGGCCAGCGTGCTGGCGACCGTGCGCCGCGACGGTATCGAGGCCAGGGGCGGACAGTGGACGGAGGACGAGGAGGCCGGATTCAAGGCGCCGATCCGTGCGCAGTTCGAGCACCAGGGCCATCCCTATTACGCCAGCGCGCGGCTGTGGGACGACGGCATCATCGACCCGGCCGACACCCGCCGCGTATTGGGGCTGGCGCTGTCTGCCTCGCTCAATGCACCGGCCGAAGCCACGCGCTTCGGCGTCTTCCGCATGTGAGCGCCATGAGCGACCAGACGAGCCCACGCATGTTCGACAAGATCCTGATTGCCAATCGCGGCGAGATCGCCTGCCGCGTCATCGCCACCTGCCGGCGTCTGGGCATCGCCACGGTGGCGGTGTATTCGGATGCCGATCGCCACGCGCGCCATGTGCGCCTGGCTGACGAGGCGGTGCATATCGGCGCCGCACCCGCGCGCGAAAGCTACCTGAGTGGCGAAGCGATCCTCGCTGCCGCGCAGGCCACCGGCGCGCAGGCCATCCATCCGGGCTACGGCTTTCTTTCCGAGAACGCGGACTTTGCCGAAGCCTGCGCTGCCGCCGGCGTCGTCTTCATCGGGCCGCCCCCCGCGGCGATCCGTGCGATGGGCGACAAGAGCGCGGCCAAGGCGCTGATGCAGGCGGCCGGGGTACCGTTGACGCCGGGGTACCACGGCGACACGCAGGCGCCGGACTTCCTGCGCGCGCAGGCCGACGCCATTGGCTACCCGGTACTGATCAAGGCCAGCGCCGGCGGCGGCGGCAAGGGCATGCGCCGCGTGGACGAGACCGCTGCCTTCGAGGAGGCGCTTGCCAGCTGCCAGCGCGAGGCGCGCTCCGCGTTTGGCAACGACCACGTGCTGGTGGAGAAATATGTCGAGCGTCCGCGGCATATCGAGATCCAGGTCTTCGGCGACACGCATGGCAATGTCGTGCATCTTTTCGAGCGTGACTGTTCGGTGCAGCGCCGCCACCAGAAGGTGCTGGAAGAAGCGCCAGCGCCGGGCATGACCGCCGAGCGGCGCGCGGCGATGGGCCAGGCCGCAGTGGAAGCAGCGCGCGCGGTCGGCTACGTCGGGGCTGGCACGGTGGAGTTCATCGCCGGGCCGCAGGGCGATTTCTATTTCATGGAAATGAACACCCGCCTGCAGGTGGAGCACCCGGTCACCGAGTGCATTACCGGTACCGACCTGGTCGAATGGCAGCTGCGCGTGGCCAGCGGCCAGCCGCTGCCGCTGCAACAGGCGCAGCTTGCCATCGGTGGCCATGCCATCGAGGCACGCCTGTATGCGGAGGATGCCGATCGCGGCTTCCTGCCATCGACCGGCGTGCTGAAGCATCTGCGCCTGCCGGCGGCCGACGCGCACGTACGTGTCGATGCCGGCGTGGCCGAAAGCGATGCGATCACCCCCTACTACGACCCGATGATTGCCAAACTCATCGTCTGGGACGTGGACCGCGCTGCGGCACTGCGGCGCATGCGCTCGGCGCTGGCCGAATGCGAGGTGGTGGGCGTCACCACAAACGCGGCCTTCCTGTCGCGACTGGTGGCGACCGGCTCGTTCAGTCAGGCGCGCCTGGATACGGCCTTGATCGAACGCGAGCAGGCTGCATTGCAGCCAGCGGCAGCCGCCGATGCGGCATGGATCGCCGCGGCACTCGCCGTGCAGGCCACGCGGGCGGCCGCGGCCGTGGACCCGGCTGATCCGCATTCGCCGTGGGCGGTGGACGATGGTTGGCGCCTGGGCGCGCCGGCCGCTTCACGCGTGGAGCTTGAACATCGTGGGCAACGCCGGCAGGTGACCTTGCAGCGTGAGCGCAATGGCTGGCGCGTCTCGCTCGACGGGCGCCAGTGCGTCGTCGCGGTTGGCCGCGACGGCGAACTGTTGCGCGTGGAAATCGACGGTCGCCAATGGACACTGCGCGTGTATCGCGACGGCGCGCGCCTGCATGTGTTCGGGCACGATGGCGGCCAGCCATTCCTCATCCATGACGCGATTGCCGAAGCCGACCACCCGCCGCTGGAAGCCGGTGGCCTCACCGCGCCGATGCCCGGCCGTATCGTGGCCCTGCCCCATGCGCCCGGCAGCCGGGTGACACGCGGCCAGGCGCTGGTGGTGCTGGAGGCGATGAAGATGGAGCACAGCCTCAATGCGCCAGCCGATGGCGTGCTGAAGGGCTACCGGGTGGCGCAGGGGGAGTTGGTGGCGGAGGGCAGTGTGCTGGTGGATTTCGAGGCGGACTGAGGCGCCTGCACCGCCGCGGCGCCGCGCGTTCGATCAGGCCCAGATCTTGCTGCCTGGGTCCAGCTCCGCGGTGGTCATCACCTTGTCCCGCCAACCGAATCCGCAGATCGCCAAAGCCCCCTGGGAAGTCGGGTCCAGGTTGAAGGCCCGCTCCAGGTGCTGCTCGTTGATGGCGCCGGTGATGAATGCCCCAAGGCCCAGGTCCGTGGCCGACAGATACAGCGTCTGCGAGATGTGCCCGGCCTCCAGCACCACCACGCGATAGCTCTTGGCGTGCCGGCGGTATTTCCAGAAGGTGCGGTCAAAGCGCGGCGCCAGCACGATCAATACGTGCGCGTCGCGGAACCAATGCTGTTGCGCGACGGCCGTCATCACGAAGTCGGCCAGTTCGCCGTCGGGGGCAGGCAGCGCCTCCAGCGCATGCGCATCGGCGCGGTAGTGGTAGAGCCCCGGTGCCAGGCCTTCCACGTTCTGCACGATGAGGTAGGCCTCCATCGGATGCAGGCCACCGCCGGAAGGCACGTTCTTTTTCAGGAAGGCCATGTCGCTGGTGACGTCCACCCTGGCCTGCGCCGCAAGGGCACGCTCGATGATCTTTGAAAAGATGGCCAGGGGCACCGGGCGGGTTGCGTCGAAATTGCGGCAGGTCACGCGGCGATGCATGAGTTCGTCGAAGGCGTTGTGCGGCACCTCCGGCAAGGCGATGAGCGCAGCGTCGTCGGTCACGCGCTTGGTGGATTCCACCGGCGGAGGCCCCAGCACTTCGCGCATTTCCAGTGCGGTTTCGGTGCCGGATTCCTTCATGTTCCTTACCGCATCGACTTCATCCCAACGGGTGAAGGCATGCAGCACCGCGCCCAGCGGATGCCAGTAAGTCGCGCGCAGACGTTCGTCGCGTGCGCGGTGCTGCGCATGCATCTCCCCATCCCTGGCCAGCAACAAGCCGGCCGAGAGCAGGTCGTGCAGCTCGCTGCTCGCCGCTTCCACCGCATCGATCGGCGTCCAGCAGGACGGGCTTATTGAACCCAGCAAGGCGCATTGCCTGGCATCGATCTCCACCGGCTCCCCGAGGTGCGGTGCGAGTGCCCGCCATCGGAGTGTCCGCTGCAGGCCGTCTCCTCCGGCCAGCAGGCTTTCCAGATGGAATTCGACAGTCTCGTGCGGCTCCATCACCAGTACTTCGCAACGGCGAATCAGCAAATCCTGTTGGCGATGGCTCATGAGCTGGCGCGGCAGTGCGGAGCAACGTGGCCGCAAAAACTATAGAGTACTGCGGCCTGCTTCAGGGCATATTCCATACAGGGGGAATCCACGTGGCGAACTATTCAAACCTTTCTGCCGAAATTGCGGATCGGCTGCTGGACAAGCTTGCAACGGACGACGCGTTCCGCGCGGCATTCCGTGCCGATCCTGCCGCTGCACTCGGCACCCTCGGCTACAGCCGGCCTACGGAGGAAGCGGCCGCCACGCTGGATCCGTTTTCCGCATGCGTGGTCCAGGATCTGGCTTCAAAGGAGGCGATTCTTGCGGCCAGGGAACAGCTCAAGAAGGCGCTGATGGTGGGTACCTCCTACAACAGCCCTCTGCTGGAAGCCGGCAGCGTGGCCACGCGCACCCTCAAGTAACCGGGCAGCAAGGGCTCGGCCCAGACTCGATCCTGCCGCCGGCCTCCGTTGCTGGCGGCAGATCCGGCCGCGCGCATTGCGGCCATGTTCGCGTCGGCCACATTGATCGTCTGCAGCGCCTGCCCAAAGCCCAGTTCGCTGTAGGCGTGCCCCCGGTGTTCGGCCAGCCAGCGCGCCTGCACGACCGCCGCCTTCGCATTGTCCAGGGCCGCTTCGGCTTCCCATAGCGCGACCCTGGCCTGATAACGCTCATTGCCTGCCTGCAACATGGGCAGCAGGAGCGTGCGCGCGGCGGCGGGGCGGTTGGCCGCCAGCTCCTCGCGTGCGCGGATCACCGTGACCATATCGGCCACACCGGGATAGCCCTGAAGATCAGGATTGCTGCGGACCTCAGCCACGATCGCGCGGGCCGCGTCGCCATGGCCCAACCTTTGCAGCAGCAACGCCGCCGACAACGCCAGTCCTGCCTCGTTCGCGTTGCGGATGTCGCCCGCGGCGATACGGCGTACGGCTTGCGCGCCAACATGCTCGGCGATGTCCGCGGCCCGCGGCTTGTCACCGTCGAGCCACAGCGCCGTGGCCTGCTGCAGCCTCAGGCCGTCACGCACGAAGTCCAGTCCCGGTGCGACCCGGGCCTGGCCTGCCTCGGCCAGTTCGGCCGCGCGCCGCCATTGCTGCTGGTCGACGGCCATGGTGATCCGCTCGATATAGTTGAACGGATCACTGCCATCCAGGCGTGCCTCCAACTTCCGCGCGGCATCGAAATCCTTGCGCGCCAGATCCACCGACATGCGGCGACGCAGGCTGCTGTTGTATCCAAGGGCAATCGCGCGATCGAAAGCCTGCGCGGACTCCTGGTAGCGCCCCAGTGCCAGCAGCGAGCGCCCCATCGTATCCAGGCCGCGCGTGGCGAAATCGCCCTGCGGAGTCGCGGTGCGCGCGGCGTAGGGGATCGATTCGGCAAACATGTTGTTTGCCTGCAGCGCCATGGCCGTGTTGCCTTGCGCCTGGATGAAATCAGGATACAGCTTGGCCAGGGTCCGCCAGCTTTCCAGGGCCTCGCCAGGATCATCGAACTCCGCCTTCCAGGCCCGCAGGTAGAGTTCTTCGCGCGGCGCGAGGTGATCGGCAACCTTGAGCGCCTGCAGCAGCATCTGCTTGGCTTCGGGTAACCGTTCCATGGAGTAGAGCGAGCGCATCGAGCCCATCCAGGCGAGCGCGAAGTCCGGGTCGGTCCGCGTCGCTGCCCCGTAGAAGCGCAGCGCCTCGTCAAAGTTGCCCGCCGCATAGGCCTTTTGCCCCAGAGCGTAGGCACGCAGCGCGTCAAGGCTGGATGTGGTGACTTCGGGCAGTGGCTGCAGGCTGCGATTGAGCGATTCGTTGCTCTCGCCCAGCCCTGCGCGGACATCGGCCACGACGCTGTCGATGTTGCGCAGCAGGCTGGCACGGCCCTTGCCATCGGCACTGGCGACAAACAGAAGCTCCCCGGTCTGCGGGCTCACCACCTCCGCGGTCACCCGCATGCGCCCCCCGACCTCGGACACGGTCGGCATGACGAGCAGTGCCGCGCCATCGCGAATGGCCACTTCAGATGCGGTTGCGCGGTCGGAGGTGTCCCGATCGCCTGCCCGCATGCGCCGGAGCGTATCGCGGACCTTCAGATCACTCACCACATTGACGTAGCGGGACTGTTCGAGACTGATCCGGAACGCCTGCTGCAGCGAATCATCCAGCAGCGTATCGCCGGTCAGGTTGCGCATGTCCCCGACCACCACCCAGTCGCGCTCGGCAAAGGCAATCGCCGGCTCCGGCCGCGTGAACAACCAGCCGCACACCGCAATGGTGGCCAGCACCGCCGCCTCGGCCGCCAGCGCCGCTGGCCTCCGCCACAGCGGAATGTCGCGCCAGGCCTTTGCCGAATTCTTCGGCATGCGCAACGGCGTCAGGCCGATCTCGCCGACCTCGTAAATCTCCATCCGCGTCGGCATGCCCTTGAAGCGCCAGCGCCCGTACGACTTCCACAGCAGGCGCTCGCCCCGCGCACCCAACTCGCGCGCGGCGCGCTGGGTCAGCGACTCGGCCACGGCCGACAGCAGGATCTGTCCGGGCCGGGCCAATGCCATCAGCCTGGCTGCGATCGGCTTGGCCAGGCCCTCCACTTCCAGCGGCTTGGCACCGATCTGCACGGCCTCCTCGCTGTTGCGCCAGGTCAGAACCTCGCCCACGTGCAGGCCGGCGCGTGCCAGCAGGCGCAGGCCACGGGCATGACCCAGGTCGTGCAGGCCCTGCTGATAGTCCAGGGCAAAGCCGAGCCCATCGATGGGGCGCTCGAACAGCAGCAGCAGGCCGTCCGAGCGGTCGATCAAACGGCCGCGCCAGCGCTGCTGCAGCTGCAGGACCAGGGCATCGTGTTCGCGGAACAGCTCGGCGGCGGCGGCGTCGCCGACGCGTTCGACGAGCTCGGTCGAGTCGCACAGGTCGGTCAGCAGCAGCGTGCGCAGCTGCGGCGGATCCAGGTGTACCTGCGGGACATCGTTCATCGCGCGATCTCCGTTGCGCCTGTCGTCAGACCGGACTGGGCGTGGCTTCCAGCCCGTGCAGGCGGTTGCCGCCCAGGCGCTTGGCTTCGTACAGCGCGCTGTCGGCGCGTGCATACCAGTCGTTCCAGCTGCCGTTGCTCTCCAGTACCGCCACGCCAATGCTGACCGGGCAGATCTGCGGCGTACCTTCCGGGCTCAGCTGCGCCTGCACGTTGCGCAGGATGCGCTCGGCCAGCGGCCGCAGCCCGTCCACGTCGGTGCTGGCGACAAATACGCAGAACTCGTCGCCGCCCAGGCGGCAGGCCAGGTCATCGCCGACCAGCACGGTGCGCAGGATGTGCGCCACGTTCTGCAACACGCGGTCGCCGGTGAGGTGGCCGTGGTCGTCGTTTACGCGCTTGAAGCGGTCGCAGTCGATCAGCAGCAGGCCGATGCCCGGGCTGCGATTGGCGCGGCGGCATTCCTGCAGGTGCAACGTCAGGCCGCGGCGGTTGTACAGGCCGGTGAGCTCGTCGGTGCGGATCAGCTCTTCGGTCTGGTTGAGCTGGTGCGAGGTGGCGTAGAGGTTGTCCAGCGCCTCTTCCAGGTCGTGGTTGCGGCGACGCAGCTGGCGGATCAGCAGCTGCTCGTTGTTGACCACGCGCACGATGGAACGGCGCAGGAAGTGCGCGGTCAGCGCCGGGTCGGTATCGACCAGTTTCTGGAAGTCGCCATGGTCGAGCTCGATCAGTTCGCAGTCGCTGGCGGCGATCGCGTCCGCGCTGCGCGGATGGTCGCCGATCAGCAAGCCAAGTTCGCCAAAGAATTCGCCCGGGCCCATGTGCTTGATGACCAGATCCTCGCCAAAGTCCAGGTCCACCGTGCCGCTGATGACCACATACATCTGCGTGCCAATATCGCCACGGCGGAACAGATGCTCACCGGCCGCCATCCTGTGGGTACGCCCGAATCTGGCGAACAGCACCGCCTCGGCAGCACCCAGCACCGCATGCGCCGCATCCGGCTGGCCCGCAGGCACTTTGAGGTCGGCCACTCCGGGCCCCGCGCTCGCGCAGTTCATCCCCGCATCCTTGGCCGGCACGCTCCACCGGTCGAAGCGAAAGCATAACACCTTAAGAAAGCGTTCATCGTGACATCACAGGCGATCTCATGGGTGACGAGATTCCCTGTGCGCCTTGCATCCGGGGCTCGCCGAATCGGTTATATCGGCCGGCCGCGGATAAAAAGAAGGGCCCGGTGTGTACCGGGCCCCGGCTCCCTCCCGAGAGCCTTCAATGGCGGACTGGCTGCAGGTCAGGCCGCCTTGTCACCGTGAAACTGCTCCTCCTCGGTCGATCCGCTCAAGGCGGTGGTCGAGGATTGGCCCTGCTGGATCGCCTGGGTCACCGCGTCGAAATAGCCGGTGCCGACTTCACGCTGGTGCTTGACCGCGGTGAAGCCCTTCTCCGCTGCGGCGAACTCGGCTTCCTGCAGTTCGACGAACGCGCTCATCTGGTGGCGGGCGTAGCCATGGGCCAGGTTGAACATCGAGTAGTTCAACGAGTGGAAGCCGGCCAGGGTGATGAACTGGAACTTGTAGCCGTAACTGGCGATCTCCTTCTGGAAGCGCGCAATCGTCGCGTCGTCCAGGTTCTTCTTCCAGTTGAAGCTCGGCGAGCAGTTGTACGCCAGCAGCTTGCCGGGGAACTTCGCGTGGATGGCCTCGGCAAACCGGCGTGCGAATTCCAGGTCCGGCTTGCCGGTCTCGCACCAGATCAGGTCGGCATACGGTGCATAGGCCAGACCGCGGCTGATCGCCTGCTCCAGGCCCTTGCGGGTCTTGAAGAAGCCTTCGACGGTGCGCTCGCCGGTGGTGAACGGCGCATCGTTGGGATCGACATCACTGGTCAGCAGGTCGGCGGCCTCGGCGTCGGTACGCGCCACCAGCAGGGTCGGCACGCCGAGCACGTCGGCGGCCAGGCGCGCGGCGTTGAGCTTCTCGATCGCCTCGCGCGTGGGCACCAGCACCTTGCCGCCCATGTGCCCGCATTTCTTGACCGAAGCCAGCTGGTCCTCGAAGTGCACGCCGGCCGCGCCGGCCTCGATCATCGCCTTCATCAGCTCGAAGGCATTGAGCACGCCGCCGAAGCCGGCTTCGGCGTCGGCCACGATGGGCTGCAGGAAATCCACATCGTCCTTGCCCTCGGCGTGGTGCAGCTGGTCGGCACGCAGCAGGGTGTTGTTGATGCGGCGGACCACCGCCGGCACCGAGTCGGCCGGGTACAGCGACTGGTCCGGATACATCTGCCCGGCGAGGTTGGCGTCAGCGGCCACCTGCCAGCCAGACAGGTAGATCGCCTTCAACCCGGCCTTGACCTGCTGCATCGCCTGGTTGCCGGTGAGCGCGCCCAGCGCATTGACGAACTCCTGCTCATGCAGCGATTTCCACAGTTTTTCCGCGCCCAGCCGTGCCAGCGAGTGCTCCACGTGCACGGTGCCGCGCAGGCGCACGACGTCCTGCGCGCTGTAATGGCGGGTGATGCCCTGCCAGCGCGGGTTGGTGTCCCAGTCACGCTGGATCTGTTCGGCGGTCGGCAACTTGCTCATCGCGGTACTCCGGTGGTGGGGTGGAACGGTTGGGGTGGCGCTCAATCCAGGCGCTGGTAGGCCGGCAAGGTGAGGAAGTCGGCCAGCGTGTCGGCGCGGCTCAGCGCGTCGAGCAAGGCGATCGCCTCTTCGATGCGCGTGCCGCCGGGCAACTGCCCGGTACTGCCCAGGCGGGCCGGCAGGGCGCGCAGCGTGGCTTCCAGCAACGGCAGGTCGATCGCGGTGCCATCGTCCAGGTGCTGCCCGCCGTGGTGCAGCCACTGCCAGATCTGCGCGCGGCTGATCTCGGCGGTGGCGGCGTCTTCCATCAGGTGATGGATCGGCACGCAGCCATTGCCGTCGAGCCAGGCCGCCAGGTAGCGCACGCAGACCTCGACATTGCCTTCAAAGCCGGCGCGGCTGATCGAACCGGGCGGCGGCGCGATCAGCGCATCGCGATCCACCTGCACATCGTTGCGCAGCACTGCGTGCTGGTTCGGGCCGGGCATGTGTTCGTCGAAGATCGCGCGCGCCACCGGCACCAGCGCCGGATGCGCGACCCAGGTACCGTCATGGCCGGCACTCACTTCGCGCAGCTTGTCGGCGCGCACCCGCGCCATCGCCTGCTCGTTGGCCGCTTCGTCACCCTTGATCGGAATCTGCGCCGCCATGCCGCCCATCGCATGCGCGCCGCGGCGGTGGCAGGTCTTGATCAGCAGCTCCGAATACGCCTTCAGGAACGGCTGGACCATGGTCACCTGGCCGCGCTCGGGCAGGATGCGGTCGGCATGCGCGCGGAAGGTCTTGAGGTAGGAAAAGATGTAGTCCCAGCGCCCGCAGTTCAGGCCGACGATACGCTCGCGCAGCGCGTGCAGGATCTCGTCCATCTCGAACACCGCCGGCAGCGTCTCGATCAGCACGGTGACCTTGATCTGGCCCTGCTCCAGGCCCAGCATCGCCTCGATGTGCGCCAGCGCGGTTTCCCACAGCGCGGCTTCTTCCATCGACTGCAACTTGGGTAGATACAGGTAGGGACCGCGCTGGCGCTGGATCAGCGTGCGGGCGTTGTGGAAGACAAACGCCGCCGCATCGAACAGGCCGCCGGCGATCGGCTGGCCATCGATCAGCACGTGCTTCTCGTCCAGGTGCCAGCCGCGCGGACGCACGATCAGCACGGCCTGCTCGGCCAGCGGCTTGAGCGCGTAGTGCCTGGCAGGCGTATCGAAGGCCAGGTCGCCGCGCACCGCGCTGGCCAGGGCACGCTGGCCGTTCAACAGGTTGCGCCAAGTCGGCGAGGTGGAATCCTCGAAGTCGGCCATGAACACCTTGGCGCCGGAATTGAGCGCGTTGATGACCATCTTCGGGTCGGTCGGGCCGGTGATCTCGACGCGGCGGTCCTGCAGCGCGGCGGGGATCGGCGCGACCTTCCAGTCGCCGGCGCGGATGGAGGCGGTGTCGGCGCGGAAATCCGGCAACTGGCCGCGGTCGAACCCGGCCTGGCGCTCGCGCCGCGCGGCCAGCCGCTGCTGGCGGCCCGGCTCAATCGCACGGTGCAGCGAGACCAGCAGCGCCAGCAGCGGCGGCGGCAGCAGTTCAGACTGGCCGGCCAGCTGGGTGGTCAGGGAGATTCCGGGAGTGGGGCGTTCGACCGGGTCCGGGCGGGTCGCAAAAGCAGTGGCGGACATGGGTCTTCCTCGGCTGCGGGGTGGAACCCAAAGTGCTCGCCAGCCGAGTATTTGACAAAGCAGTTTTTGCAATGCATTAAATAAGTCGGGCTTATAGTGATCACGCCATGGACACGTCACCGCCCGTAACCCCGCGTTTTTCCTACAAATCTGATCGGCTCAAGCCGCTGCGCGCGTTCTGCCAGACAGTGCGGCTGGGCTCGGTTTCGCGTGCCGCCGAAGCCTTGTTCATCAGTCAGCCGGCCGTGACCCAGCAATTGCAGGCGCTGGAGCGGGAACTCGGCGTCGGCCTGTTCGAGCGCAGCGGACGTCGTCTCACGCCCAGCCGCGAGGGCCAGCTGCTGTACGAAATGGCCCAGCCGCTGGTGGAAAGCCTCGACGGCCTGGAGGCCAGCTTCCGCGACAAGGTCCGTGGCCTGGACGCTGGCGAGCTGCACGTGGCGGCGAACAGTTCCACCATCCTGTACCTGCTGCCGCGCATCGTGGAGGCCTTCCGCGCCCGGCATCCGGCGGTACGGCTGATCCTGCACAACGCCATCAGCGCCGACGGCACCGACCTGCTGCGCGAGGATGCGGTGGACTTCGCGATCGGCTCGATGCTCGACGTGCCGGCCGATCTCAGCTACGCGCCGGTATATCGCTTCGAGCAGTTGCTGATCACTCCGCGCGACCACCCGCTGGCCAGCAAGCCGCGGCTGACGCTGGAAGATCTCTCGCCCTACCCGTTGATCCTGCCGCCGCGGCGCCAGGTGACCTATCGCCTCGTGGACATGGTCTTCCAGCAGGCGCGCGTGCCTTACACGGTGGCGCTGGAAGTCGGCGGCTGGGAGGTGATCAAGCAATACGTGGCGATGGGCATGGGCATTTCCATCGTCACCTCGATCTGCCTGACCGATGCCGACCGCGACAAGCTCGCCACGCGCTCGTTGAAGGAGTGGTTCCCGGCGCGCAGCTATGGCGTGGTGGTACGCAAGGGCAAGTATCTGTCGCCGCAGGCGCGTGCCTTCATCGAACTGATCCAGCCCGACCTGTTCGCTCCACGCGCCTATGAGGACAGCGGGCCGTCCGAACGCTGAGCGCGACAATGGGCGAAGATGGCGGCATGCCAGGCGATTCCCGCTACCGCGAAGCCGCACCGCCACCTGCCGCGCAAACGCGGGTACGCCGGCTATGGCGCTACCGCGCCGCCGACGCGCCGGCAGAGCCCGCGCGCATCCTGCCCGATGGCTGCATCGACCTGATCTGGGACGGGCGCGCCTTGTTCGTGGCCGGCCCTGACCGCATCGCGGCGATGGCGGCGCTTGTACCCGGCAGCGTCCTCACCGGCCTGCGGCTGGCGCCGGGCGCCGCGCGCGACGTGCTGGGCGTGCCGATGCAGGAATTGACCGGAACGCGCGTGGCACTGTCAGCGCTATGGGGCCGCCGCGCGCAGTCACTCGAAGCGGGGCTGGCCGCCGGACAGCAGACACCGGCGCAGCTGCTGCTGGATGCCGTGGCGCGCGCGCCGGCCACGGCCGATACGCGCATGGCGTGGCTGTTCGCCCGCCTGTCTTCCGCTGATGCACCGCGCCTGCCGGTGTTGGCGCGGCAACTGGCGATGAGCGAACGCACGCTGCGCCGGCATTGCCTGGCCCACTTCGGCTACGGCCCCAAGACGCTGGACCGCATCCTGCGCCTGCAACGTCTGTTGTCCGCGCCACGCCCGGGCACGCTGACCGAGGCGGCCCTGGCCGCCGGTTATGCCGATGCCGCACACCTGGTTCACGACAGCCGCGACCTGACCGGCCTGACGCCTGGCGCGTTGCTCCACGCCCACGGTCGCTGACTGGCCGATTCCTACAAGCCGCGTGATCGCCTGCACAGCGATACTGGCGCCCTTCCACGGAGAACCGCCATGACCACGCCCGCAGCCGAACGCCACCACCGCATCGATTACCTCGAATTCGCCGTCGCCTCCATCGCCGTCTCGCGGCAGTTCTTCGGCGGCGCTTTCGGCTGGACCTTCCAGGACTACGGTCCGGATTACTGCGAGTTCCGCGATGGCCGCCTGACCGGTGGCTTCTTCCACGGCACGCCGAAGGCCGGCGGCGCGCTGGTCGTGCTGTATTCCGACGACCTCGCCGCGACGCAGGCAGCGGTTGAGCGCGAAGGGGGCCGCGTGGTCAAGCCGGTGTTCGATTTCCCCGGCGGCAAGCGCTTCCACTTCCTCGACCCGGATGGCTACGAATGGGCGGCGTGGACCGCCGGCTGATCGCGCATGAAAACGGCGGGATGGCTGAGCCATCCCGCCGCCGGTTTCCTGCACTGCGAGTTCTTACTTCAGGCCGCGGTTGTGCAGCAGCGGCTCGACGCTCGGGTCCTTGCCGCGGAAATCGCGGTACAGGGTGGCGAGGTCAACGGTGTTGCCGCGCGAGAGGATCTTGTCGCGGAAAGTGTCGCCGTTGGCGCGGGTCAGGCCGCCGTTCTCCTTGAACCACTCGAACGCGTCGTGGTCCAGCACTTCGGACCAGAAGTAGGCGTAATAGCCGGCCGAGTAGCCACCGCCCCAGATGTGGTCGAAGTAGGTGGTGCGGTAGCGCGGCGGCACTTCAGCCAGGTCCACCTTGAACTTCTTCAGCGTGTCGGCCTCGAACTTGCCCACGTCCTGCAGCGGCGCGTCGGCCGGCAGGGTGTGCCAGCCCAGGTCGAGCAGCGCGGCGGACAGGTACTCAGTGGTCGCATAGCCCTGGTTGAAGGTCTTGGCCTTCTGGATCTTGTCGACCAGCGCCTGCGGCATGGTCTCGCCGGTCTGGTAGTGCTTGGCGTAGTTGGCGAAGACCTTCGGGTCGGTAGCCCAGTGCTCGTTGAACTGCGACGGGAACTCGACGAAGTCGCGCGAGGTGGCAGTGCCGCCAATCGACGGGTACTTGCTGTTGGAGAACATGCCATGCAGCGCGTGGCCGAACTCATGGAACATGGTGGTGACGTCGTCGAAGCTCAGCAGCGCCGGCTGGCCCGCGGCCGGCTTGGTGAAGTTGGCGACGTTGTAGACCACCGGCTTGGTGCCGCGCAGGCCGTCCTGGTCAACGAAGTTGCTCATCCACGCGCCGCCGGACTTGCTGTCGCGCTTGTAGTAGTCGGTGTAGAACAGGGCCAGCGAGCTGCCGTCCTTGTCGAACACTTCATACACCTTGACGTCCGGGTGGTAGACCGGGATGTCCTTGCGCTCCTTGAAGGTCAGGCCGTAGAGCTGGTTGGCGGCGAAGAACACGCCGTTCTGCAGCACGTTGTCCAGTTCAAAGTAGGGCTTGATCTGCGACTCGTCCAGGTCGTACTTGGCCTT
This sequence comes from Stenotrophomonas sp., assembly GCA_035629025.1. Taxonomy (GTDB): domain Bacteria; phylum Pseudomonadota; class Gammaproteobacteria; order Xanthomonadales; family Xanthomonadaceae; genus Stenotrophomonas_A. Next base: position 133,454 of record DASPIU010000070.1, on the reverse strand, counting down.
GCGCACCTGCTCGGCGTAGAAGTCCCAGTCGGAGGCAGCGAGCTTGAAGCCGCCGTTCTGCGCATCGATGACCTTCTGCATCTCGGCCACTTCGCTGCGCGCCTTGGCGGTGGCGGCGGGCACGGTGTCGGTCAGCAGCTTGAGCGCGGCGGCGGGGGTGCGCGCCATCTGGTCGCCGAGGCTGTAGGCAGCGTAGCTGTCGAAGCCGAGCAGCTTGGCCTTCTGCGCGCGCAGCTGGGCAAGGCGCTGCACGGTCTGGCGAGTGTCGTTGGCATCACCCTGTTCGGTGCGGGTTTCGGAAGCCTTGAGCACCTGGGCGCGCAGGTCGCGGTCCTTCAGCGAGGCCAGGACGGGCTGCTGGGTGGTGTTCTGCAGGGCAAGGACGAACTTGCCGTCGAGCTTGCGGCCCTTGGCGGCTTCGGCGGCGGCGGCGATGTCGGCATCGGACAGGCCATCCAGGCGCGCCTTGTCGTCCACGACCACGGCTGCAGCGGCGGTGGCCGCGACGAGCTTGTTGTGGAACTGGGTGGAGAGGGTGGTCTCTTCGACGTTGAGCTTGCGCAGGCTGGCCTTGTCGGCGTCGGACAGCTGGGCGCCGGCGCGGACGAACTGTTCGTAGGTACGCTCAACGAGACGCTTCTGCTCCGGTTCCAGGTTCAGGGTGTCGCGGGCGTCGTAGATGGTCTTGATGCGCGCGAACAGCTTGGGGTCGAGGTTGATCTCGTCCTGGTGGGCGGCCAGCTTGGGGGCGACTTCTTCCTGGATCTTCTGGCGGGCATCGTTGGTGTCGGCCTGGACGACGCCGAAGAAGGTCAGGGCGGTACGCTTGAGGGTTTCGCCGCTCTTTTCCAGGGGCAGGAAGGTATTGTCGAAGGTCGGGGCTTCGGTGCTGCCTGCGATCTGACGCACTTCGGCCAGCTGCTGCTTCATGCCTTCTTCAAAGGCGGGCAGGAAGTCGCTGTCCTTGATCTTGTCGAACTGGGGTGCCTGGAACGGCAGGGGGCTGGCGCTGAGCAGGACGTTGGCGGTGGCCGGTGCCGGAGCGGGGGCGCTGGCGGTGGTGGGTTCGGGGGTCACTTGGTTGGACTCTTTACCGGAACAGGCAGCCAGCGCCAGGCTGATGGCGGCGGCAAGGACGGCGGTGCGCGTCATGAAGGCAGACTCCTGGAAGTACGGGCGGGACGGACAAAGTGGGCGCACCGTAGCGCGTTTTGGTTTCGGTGGGTATGTGCCAAGGGTTGGCTGATCGGGGCGGCTGCTGATGGGCGGCTGCTTATGGGCGGCTGCTTATGGGTTGCTGCCGGGCGGCCGGGGGCAGGCCCTTTCGCGACACGTCGTAAACCCATCCCTGGGGACTCCTAGGCAACATCCATGTTGCCTAGGGTCGCGAAAGGGCCTGCCCCCGCCCGCCTGACAGGTCTGCGCGGGCGGTTGGAAGAGCAGGTCAGCGCAGGCGGCTGGAAAAGCCGGTTGGTGCGGGCGGTTGGAAGAGCAGGTCCGCGCGGGCTGTTGGAAGTGCGCTGCGCGGTGGGGTCAGAGCTTTTCGTCGTTGAAGATGGCTACGTGGGGGATGCCGTCGGCGCCGATCCAGCCGCGGTACATGCCCTCGGTGTTGAAGGGGAAGGCCATGTTGCCCTGGGCGTCGAGGGCGATGGCGCCGCCATTGCCGCCAGCGGCGGGGATTTGCTGGTCGATGACCGCTTCGGCGGCTTGCTGCAGGCTCTGGCCGGCGTATTTCATGCGGGCGCAGATGTCGTGGGCGGCGACGGCGCGGATGTAGTACTCGCCCCAGCCGGTGCCGGAGACGGCGCACTGGGTGTTGGCGTAGGTGCCGGCACCGATGATCGGGGCGTCGCCGACGCGGCCGTAGCGCTTGTTGGTCATGCCGCCGGTGGAGGTACCCGCGGCCAGGTGGCCCTGGCTGTCGAGGGCGAGGGCGCCGACGGTGCCGAAGTGCTTGGCGGTCTCCAGGTCGGTGTGGGCCTGCTTGGCGGCTTCTTCCTTCAGGGCCTTCTGCAATTGCTGCCAGCGCTTGTCGGTGCGGAAGTAGGCAGGATCGACCAGGGTGATGCCCTGGGTCTGGGCGAAGGCTTCGGCGCCGTCGCCAATCAGCATCACGTGGTCGGAATGCTGCATCACCGCGCGCGCCAGCTGGATCGGGTTGCGTACGCGGTGCACGCCAGCGATGGCGCCAGCCTGGCCGCTGGCGCCGTCCATGATCGCCGCGTCCAGTTCGTTGCGGCCGTCGTGGGTGAACACCGCGCCGCGGCCGGCGTTGAATTGCGGGGCGTCCTCGAGCACGGTGATGGTCGCGGCGACCGCATCCACCGCGCTGCCGCCTTGCTCCAGCACGGCGTGGCCGGCGCGCAGGGCCTGCGCCATCGCCGCGCGGGCAGCGGCTTGTTCGGCCGGGGCCAGGCCGGCTTTTTCGACGCCGGCGCCGCCGTGGATCACCAGTACCGGGGTCGCGGCCAGGGCCGGGGCGGTGCAGGCCAGCAGGCCAAGGGCAAACAGACGCGCGCGCGCAGGCTTCAACATGACCTATCTCACAAGGTGTCGCGGTTCTTGCCCCGCCAGGGGCGGTACCAGGCGCGCAGCGCGGCCATGTCCGCCTGCATGTCGTCAGTGGGCCAGAACAGCGGGCCAACCCCGATCGTGCGGCTGGGGTAATCGAAGTACGCGGGGATGATCGGCACGCCGGCACCGGTGGCGATCTTCCAGAAGCCGGTCTTCCAGTGCTCGACGCGCTTGCGCGTGCCTTCGGGAGTGATCGCGTACCACATGCGTTCGGACTTGCGCAGCAGCTTGATCGCCTGGCCGATGGTGCCCTGCGGCGAGCTGCGGTCCAGCGGAATGGCGCCGAGCTTGCGCAGCAACGGACCCAGCGGCCACCAGAACAGTTGCGCCTTGCCGAGTACACGCACCTCGAAGCCGAGGGCGATCTTGGCAGCAAAGCCCCAGAAGCCATCCCAGTTGGACGAATGCGGGGCGACGATCATCACCGCGCGCGGTTCGTCCGGCAGCACGCCAACCAGTTTCCAGCCGCAGGCGCGCAAGGTGCTGCGGCCCAGCCAGCGGGTGAAGGCCGAATGCCCGGCCAGCGGCATGCGCGGCGGCGTGGGCTGGGACAGCAGATCGTCCGTTTGACTCAAGAGTTACTCCCAGTGGGAAGACGCACGCCCGCGGCCACGCTTGACCTGGGCGCGCTCGTGCTTGGCATCGAGCCGGCGCAGCTGCGAACCGCGGGTGGGCTTGGTGGCGATCCTTCGCTTCGGCGCCGACAGTCCGGCGGCAATGAATTCGGCCAGGCGCGCGCGCGCGTCTTCGCGGTTGCGGTCCTGGGTGCGGAAGCGCTGTGCGTCGATGACCAGCACCCCCTCGGCCGTGAGGCGGCGGTCGCGCCGGGCCAGCAGGCGGGTGCGTACCGGTTCGGGCAGCGACGGCGAACCGGCCACGTCAAAGCGCAGCTCCACCGCGGTGGACACCTTGTTGACGTTCTGCCCGCCGGCGCCGCTGGCGCGTACGAAGCGCTCGACGAGCTCCACCGGCGGGATCGCCAGTTGCGGGGTGATCTGTAGCGGTTCGGCGGCCATGGCCGGAATTGTAATCGGCGTACACGACCCTGCGCCGCCTCTTTCGCCCCTTTTACACGCTGCGGGTATGCTGGCCGCCGATCCCCAGCAGGATGCATGACGATGATCGCAATGACCGTTCGCCAGCGGGTGCTGCCGATGCGCGGCCTGCTCGCCGCGCTGCTCCTCGGCCTGGCCCTGGCCGCTCACGCCGAACCGCCCAGCGACGGCGACGTCAATCGCCTGCTCGCCGCCTCGCGCGCGCAGACGATGCTCGACAGCATGCTGCCGCAGCTGGAACAGATGCAGCGCCAGCAGTTCGCGCAGGTGGCGGCCGGGCGGACGCTCACCGCCGCGCAACAGGCGCAGCTGCAGAAGCTGCAGGAGCGCACGCGCCAGACCTTGACGCAGGCGCTGTCGTGGTCGCAGATGCGGCCGCTGTACGTGGACCTGTACAAGCGCACGTTCTCGCGCGAAGACGTGATCGCGATGGCCGAGTTCTACGAGAGCCCTGCCGGGCAGAGCCTGCTGGACAAGACGCCGCTGCTGATGCGCAACGTGATGGGCGCGATCCAGCAGAAGATGACGCCGATGATGGCCGACCTGCAGAAGGATCTTGATCAGATTCTGGCTGAGCCTGGGGCGGCGCCGGGCAAGCCGTGATTCATTGAGGTGTTCGGTCGCGGCTGAAGCCGCTCCTACAGTAGGAGTGGCTTCAGCCGCGACCGACCGGCGCCGATGCATCCACCGGCAGCGTCCACCCCAACAACCCCATCGCCTTGGCGAACTCCCCATCCGGCACCGAACTCACCACGATGCGCCGGCCATCAACCGGATGCGGAAACGCCAGCCGCTCGGCATGCAGCAGCATGCGGTGCACGCCAAGCATGCGGAAGGTGCGGTTGTGGCGCCCATCGCCATGGCTGGTGTCGCCGATCAGGTGATGCGACAGGTGCTTGAGGTGGCGGCGAATCTGGCGGAAGCGCCCGGTCAGCGGGCGACAGCGCAGCAGTGCATAGCGCGAGGTCGGAAAGCCGGTCGAAGGCACCGCCAGCTCGCCGGTCGCCAGGCGCTGGAACTCGGTCACCGCGTCCTTCTTGAGCGGCTTGCCCGGCCCGCCATCGAGCGCATGGTCCACGCGGAATTCCACCTCGGCCGGCCAGCCGCGGCACACCGCCAGGTAGTCCTTGGCCACCTCTCCAGCCATCAACGCCTTGCCCAGCGCGCTGGCGCTGTCGCGGTCGAAGGCCAGCAGCAGGCAGCCGCTGGTCGCGCGGTCCAGCCGGTGCACCAGGAACACCTGGCGACCAAACTGCAAGCGCAGCCGGTCGGCCAGGAAGTCGTCTTCGCCACGGGCCAGCTTGCTGTCATGGACCATCAGCCCGGCCGGCTTGTCGACCACGGCCAGGCAGTCGTCCTGGAACAGGATGGGGATGGGGTCTGCGGGTTCGTTCACCACGGTACTCGTCGTCGGCCCCTAGCGCCGGATCCACGCCGTGACCAGTGACGCCGCACCGGCCAGTCCGCTCGCCCACACCCACACGCTGATGCCCTGCGCCGCATTGCCCGGCAAGCCGTGCAGCACCGCTGCCACCAGCAACAGGCCGACACCGGTCACCGCGGTGACCGCGCGCCGTTGCAGACGACGCACACTGCGATCGAGCGAGCGCAGCTCGGCCGAGCGCACGTCCACGCGATGCTGGCCTTCCACCTGCTGGCGCAGCCAGGCGTGCACCAGGCGCGGCATGTCCGGGGCGTGGGTCATCAGTTCTGGCAGGCGCTTGCGCAATTCCTTCAGCGCGCGGCGCGGGCTGTAGCGTTCGATCAGGATGCGTTCGAGCACCGGCCGCGCCACCTCCCAGATGTCCAGCTGCGGGTCGAGCTGGCGGCCCACGCCTTCGATGTTGAGCAAGGTCTTCTGCAGCAGGATCAGCTGCGGCTGCAGCGTCAGCTGGTAGCGCTGCGCGACCCGGAACAGCTTCAGCAGTACCTCGGCCAGCGATATCTGCGACAGCGGGCGGGTGAAGTACGGCTCGCAAACCGATCGCGCCGCCGCTTCCAGCTCGTCGATGCGCACGTTCGACGGCATCCAGCCAGCCTCCACGTGCAGCTCGGCGATGCGCCGGTAGTCGCGGTTGAAGATGGCCATGAAGTTCTCGGCCAGGTAGTACTGATCTTCCTGCGAGAGCTGGCCCATGATGCCGAAATCCAGCGCGATGAAGCGCGGGTTGAGCCGGCGCGCGGGATCGTTGTCGACCCAGATGTTGCCGGCGTGGGCGTCGGCATGGAAGAAGTTGTCGCGGAACACCTGGGTGTAGAACACCCGCACGCCCTTGGCCGCTAGCGCCTTGCGGTCGATGCCGGCGGCGTCGAGGGCGAGGATGTCGTCGGAGGGAATGCCGTGCACGCGTTCCAGGGTGAGCGCGCGTTCGGCGGTGTGGCTCCAGATCACCTCGGGCACGTACAGGTCATCGGAATCCTGCCAGAAGCGGCGCAGCACGCTGGCGTTGGCGCCTTCGCGTTGCAGGTCCAGCTCGGCCGCCAGGGTGCTCTGGATTTCGGCCACCACTTCGCGCGGGCGAATCTTGTCGGCGCGCGGATGGGTGCGGTCCACCAGCGCGGCCAGCGAGCCAAGCAGGGCGATGTCGGCGTCGATCTGCTGCTCGATGGTCGGGCGCAGCACCTTGACCACCACCTGGCGCCCGTCGGCCAGCGTGGCCGCGTGGACCTGGGCGATCGAGGCCGACGCCAATGGCGTGGTGTCGAAACTGGCGAAGGCCGATTCGATCGGCCGGCCCAGCGCCTGCTCGACGATACGCCGCGCGCTCTGCCCGTCGAAAGGCTGCACGCGGTCCTGCAGCAGGGTCAGTTCCTCGGCCACGTCCGGCGGTACCAGGTCGCGGCGGGTGGAAAGAATCTGTCCGAACTTGACGAAGATCGGCCCCAGTTCCTGCAGCGCCAGACGCAGCCGCGCACCGCGTGACTGCGCGGCGATGGCTGCCGACGCGCGCGGCACGAAAGGCTTGGCCAGGCGCAGCCAGCGCTCGGCCGGCGTGCCTTCGAGCAGGTCGTCGAGGCGGTAGCGCAGCACCACCCGGCCGATGCGGCTGGCGCGGAAGATCGCCTTCATGCAGCACCTTCCGTGCGCAGCCGCGCCACGCGCGCGGCCAGGCGCTCGGCATCGTCGCGCAACTGGTCCACGTCATCATGGAAGGCATCAAGCTCGGCGCGCGGCACCACGTCGCGCGATTCCTCGGTGACGTATTCGGCCGCGTCACGCGCAAGCCCGGTCATCAGGTCGCGGGCCTGGCGCAGCGCGCCGCGCGCGGCCTGGGCGACCTGCACGCCGAGCACTTCGCCAAACACGCTGACGAACGGCAGCTGCCAGTCCGGGTCGTAACGGGTCGCGAGGTGTTGCAGACGCCGCGCCAGTTCGGCATCGCCGGAGACGCGCAGGCGTCCACCGGGGACGGGCGCGCGTTGCGCCTTCGCCAGCAATGGCAGTTGCGCCAACAGGCCGCCGAGGGTGCTGCGCACCGCCAGGTCGGCTTCATCAGCGGAATCGACAGGCCCCACCCGCAAACGTTCGCCATCGACGCGAATCTGCAACGCCAATGCCGGTACTTCGAGGGTCAGGGAAATGCGCTGCCCGTCGAGGGCCTGCACGGCGGCACGGGTGTCCGGATCGAGCGCAAGTGCACGGTTGAGCGCCGCTTCCAGCGCACGGCCGGCCAGCGGTTTGAGATTGGGCAGGGGGAGGGCGGGCATGCCGCCATTCTAGCGGCTGCGCTTGCCGCTTCGCCGCTCGGCTTGGCCGGCAGCGATGGCTGGCGCGCCTGGGGCGCGCCAGCCGGCCATTCAACCGTGCGACTAGACGCGGCCGCGACGGAACAGCGAGATCACCGCCAGGATCAGGAAGACAACAAACAGAATCCAGGCGATGTTGGTCGCGGCACCAGCGATACCGCTGAAGCCCAGGACCGCGGCGATGATGGCGATGACGAAAAAGACAATGGCGTAATGCAGCATGGCGTTTCCGAAGTGGTTGTCGTGCCGGATCGGCGCGTGGCCATAATCGGCGGCGCGCGGTCTTCAACCGGTGACGGCTGTGTCGGCAAAATATGAGGACTTCAGCCTTGTGAGCCCTTCGTCAATGCTCACCCGTGGGACGTAGCCAAAGTCGCGCCGCGCCGGTCCCATGTCGTACCAGTGCGCGGTGCACAGCTGCTCGGCCAGAAAGCGCGTCATCGGCGGTTCGCCCTTGAGCCACAGCAGCGGCCACAGCAGTTCGCAGGCGCGGCCGATGCGGTAGGCGGTCTTGAACGAAATCGATGCGGTCACCGGCGGCGCGCCGGCCGCGGCGAGCAGGCGGTTGATCAGCTCGCGCATCGGCAGCGGCTCGCCGTTGGAAATGAAGTACGCCTTGCCCGCGCACGCCGCGCCGTAGGTCAGATGTTCAAAGGCATCGAAATGCGCCTGTGCGGCATTGTCGATATAGGTCGCGTCCACGCGGTTCTCGCCGGTGCCGACCAGGCGCAAACGCCCGGCACGCGCGCGCTCGACCAGGCGCGGCAGGATCTGCTGATCGCCCGGCCCCCAGATCAGTCGCGGCCGCAACGCGATGGTGGCCAGCGCCGGGCTGTTGGCAGCCAGCACGGCGCGCTCGGCGATGGCCTTGGTCGCCGCGTACGGCGCCTGGAAGTCCTCGCCATAGGGCACCTGGCTCGCATCCAGACCTTCGACCGGATGCGTGGCGCGATGGGTCACGCTCGGCGTGGAGGTATGGACGAGCTTGCCGACGCCCGCGGCGCGACAGGCGGCCAGCACGTTCTCGGTACCGACCACATTGGCGCGATGATAGCTCTCATAGCTGCCCCAGGCGCCGGCCTTGGCCGCGTTGTGGAAGACCGCGTCCACGCCATCGACCGCATGGCGCACCGCCTGCGCGTCGGCCAGGTCGCCGCGGATCTGGCCCACGCCCATTGCCTGCAGCGCCGGATAGTGCCCACGGTTGAAGCTCAGCACCTGGTGACCGCGCGCGACCAGCCCGCGGCACAGCGCCTGGCCGAGGAAACCACCGCCGCCGGTGACGAGAATCTTCATGCATTGCGCTCCAGTTGTGCGGCGGCCCAGCGCGCGAGTTTCTCGCGGCCGATCTTGGCGTTGTGGCGGATATCCACCGGGAAGGCGGGATGGCGCAGGAAGTGCGCGATCGGCAGCGTATGCGCATGGCCTTCGGCCATTTCGCGCAGCCGTTGCGGCATGCCCGCCGCATCGGCGCCGGGCTGCAGTTCGTAGCACAGCACCGGTACCTGCGTGCCGGCCGCGCCCACGCCGACCAGCGCGGTGCGGGCAATGCCAGGGAGCGTATTGAAGACCGGTTCGGCCTGCTCGGTGTAGAGCGGCCCTTGGGCGGTTTCCACGCGCTGGGTCTTGCGGCCACAGAACCACAGGCGGCCCTGCGCATCGAAATAGCCGACATCACCCATGCGGTGGACGATGCGCTCGCTGCCATCGGGCAGGGTTTCGCGGATCTTCGCCGCCGCGGTGGCCGCGTCGCGATTGAAATAGGTGTCAGTGGCGGTCGGCCCGGCCACGGTGATCTCGCCGACATCGCCGGCCGGCAGCTCGCGCACGCCATGCCAATCGGCAATGGCTGCATCGTCGATGGCGATGATGCGCACTACGTTCGGTGCCACCACGCGGCCCACACAGGTGCCGGCGCCGGCTTCGGTGGCGGCGCGGGTCTGTTCCAGCTCGCGCCCTTCAATCACCGCCACCGGCAGGCATTCGGTGGCGCCGTACGGCGTCCAGAACTGCGCGTCCTCCGAAAGCAGGCGGCGTATCCGCGCGACCACGTCCGGCGGCACCGGCGCACCGGCCGAGGTGACGCGACGCAGCGTGGGCAGTGGCTGGCCGTGGTCGGCGAGCACCCGCATCAGCGCCGGCGAACCGAACAGCTGGGTGATGCCGAAGCGGGCGATGGCATCGTGCAGACGCCGCGGGTCGGCCTGCGCGGGCCGGGTCGGGTCCATGTCCGGAATCACCGAGGTCAGCCCCAGCGCCGGGTCGAACAGGGCAAAGGGCGGGAAGGTCGGCAGGTCCACGCCGCCTGCTTCCATGCCGAAGGCACTGCGCAGCAGTTCGATCTGCCCGACGAAATGGCGGTGGCGGTACACCACGCCCTTGGGCACACCGGTCGAGCCGCTGGTGAACAGGATCGCGGCAATGTCGTCCGGCGCGGTGTCGGCGCGCTGGCTGCCAGCGCCGGCGCCCTCGCGCTCGACCCGGGCCAGGGTGGTGCCGCCCCAGGCCCAGCGCGTGCCGACACTCACCAGGTGCCGCGCCGAACGCGCCCATCCCAGCACGCGCCGCGCCAGGTGCGCCAGCGCGATGCCGATGAAGGCCTGCGGCTGCGCTTCGTCCAGGCATTGCTTCAGCGCGCGCCGGTCGATGCCCGGATCCACCAGCACCGGCACGGCACCGGCCTTGAACAGCGCGAACATCAGCAGGAAGAACTCTGGTGAGGGTCGCACCATCACCACCGTGCGCGTGCCGCGGCCGATGCCGTGGCCGGCCAGGCCAGCGGCAATCGCATCGCTGCGGCGGTCCAGCTCGGCATAGGTCAAGGTGACGTCGTAGCGCGCCATGCCGCCGGCGCCACGGCGCCCAGGGCAGCGGATGGCGACCTGCTGCGGCTGGCGGCGGGCCAGCTCCGGCAGCGCGGCGGCGATATTGCAAGGGGAGGTCATCGGGCGATTATCGCTGATCGGCCGGGCCGCTTCGGGCATACCCGCATGGCCCGCCGCGCATGGCAGAATGCCGCGCCTCCCGCCCTCATTGCCTTCGTCTCACTCGTCATGGCGCATCCCTGCCTCACTTGCGGTGCCTGTTGCGCCTACTTCCGGGTGAGCCTGCACTGGAGCGAGGCCGATCCGGAACTGGGCGGCCGCGTGCCGGTGGAACTGACCGAATCGCTGCGCCTGCACGAGCGGGTCATGCGCGGCACTTCGCAGCCCCAGCCCCGCTGCATCGCGCTGGATGCGGACATCGGCCGCTACAGCCGTTGCAGCATCCACGAGCGGCGCCCATCGGCGTGCGCGCAGGTGCCGGCCTCGCTGGAGTTTGGCCAGCGCAGTGCGCAGTGCGACAAGTCGCGACTGGCGCACGGGCTGGCCTTGCTCACCGAGGCCGACTGGATCGGCGTGGAAGACGAAGCGCGCAACCCGCTGCCGGTGCTCTGAGTACGCGCCACGCGCAACAAGCGCCTACAGCGGATTGCGCTCCAGGAAGTCGCGGATCGCCGGCACCAGTACGTCGGCCTTGTCTTCCAGCACGTAGTGGCCGGCATCGTCGAAGGCCATTACCTCGGCTTGCGGCAATGCGCTGCGGAAGCCCTCCAGGAAGTGGCGGTCGAACACGAAGTCGCGCAGGCCCCAGCCGATGAACGCCGGGCGGTCGGCAAAGCCCGGCAGCGCCTTGCCCGCCGCTTCCAGCAGCGGCCAGGCACGGTCGGCCGGCGACAGCGGGATGTCCTGCATGAAGCGGATGGTGGCGATGCGGTTGGCCCAGCTGTCGTAAGGGGCCACATAGGCGCGGCGCACGTCGGCTGGCATGCGCCGCTCCACGCCGAGCCAGGAGGCACCGGCGGAAAACGCGTTGAAGCCGCGCACCAGCCACTCGCCGATCTTCCAGTCGCGGCCCAGCGCGATCTGCCACGGCATCTTCTTCGCCGCCGGCATCGGGAAGGCCGCGGTGTTGGTGATCACCAGGCGCTTGACCTGGGCGGCGTGCGACAGCGCCCAGCCAAAGCCGATCATGCCGCCCCAGTCGTGCACGGCCAGGGTGATCGGGCCGGTGATGTCCAGGTGTGCGAGCAACGCGGCGAGGTCATCGACACGCGATTGCAGGGTGTAGGCGTAGCGGCTGTCGTCGGGCTTGTCGGACAGGCCCATGCCGATGTGGTCCGGCACGATGCAGCGATACCGCTTGCCCTGCGCCGGCGCGGCCAGGCCTGCCACCAGGTTGCGCCAGTAATAGCTCCACGACGGATTGCCATGCAGCATCACCACCACTTCGCCGTCGCGCGGGCCTTCGTCCAGGTAGGAAAGGCTCAGGCCGGGGCGAAACTGGAAACGCTGCGGATGGGCGGGGTAGCCGGGCAGGGTGGAGTTGGCAGTCATCGGAATTCCTTGCAGACAGTCGAACGCCCGCGGCTTGCGGCGCGGGCGTTCGTTGTTGGATCAGCCAGCGGGTCGCACGCCGTGGGCCGGCGCGCGGCGGCTTACCACACCACTTCGGCCATCGAGCAGTTCAGGCCCGAGCCGATGCCGAGCAGTGCGATGCGGTCGCCCTTCTTCAGCCGGCCCAGTTCCTTGAGCTTGCTCAACACGATCGGCACCGAGGCCGGACCAATGTTGCCGTGCTCGCCGAAGATGGTCATCACCTTGGCCGGATCGATGCCGAAGGACTTCACGAAGGCAGCGGTATGCGGGCGGCTGACCTGGTGGATGACGAACTGGTCCAGCTCGTCCACCGCCCAGCCCAGCGCCTGCTTGGCCGCGATGAAGGTCTTCTGCGCCAGCTTGATGCCTTCGATCAGCAGCATGCGGGTGTCGGTGACCATGCGGTCCAGGTTGCCGCGGCACAGCTTGTTCCACTCGGTCGCCGAGCGGGTCACGCCGCCGCGGTAGCGCGGTGCGTCCGGGGTCAGTTCGGCGCGCGCCATCACCATGGCCGCGGCACCGCAGCCGAGGGTGAGCGCGGCGAGTTCGTCGCGGAACTCCTGCTCGGTCACGTCCGGCGAAGTCATGCGCTCCATGGTCTTCTCATAGACCATGTTGGCGGTTTCACCATCGACGACCAGCGCGTAGTCGATCTCGCCATGCTCGAGCATGCGCGCGGCGATATCCATGCCGTTGATGAAAGCCAGGCAGGCGTTGGCGACGTCGAAGGTCATGCAGTGGTCGCCGACGCCGAGGTTGCCGGAGACGATGCTGGCGGTCGACGGCTCCAGGTAGTCGCGGCTGACCGAGGTGTTGACCAGCAGGCCGATCTTGTCGGCGGTGATGCCGGCATCTTCCATGGCCTTGCGCGCCGCCGCGGTGGCGGCGTCGGAAGCCTGGACATCGGCATCCCACAAACGGCGCGCGTGGATGCCGGCGATGTCGCCGAGCACATCGGTCTTGATCCCCAGCCGGTCGTACGTCGGCTGCAGGCGCGCATTGATTTCCTGGGACGTCAGCGTGTGCGGCGCATCAATGTGCGCCAGTCCCGCGATGGAGACGTTCTTGAAGAGCATCGAAGTAGCGCCATGGCGTCAGGCGAGGGGTCGTCATTCTAGCCCCTGCCAGCCTTCACCGCATCTTTACAAGGTCCGGGGTCGGCCCCCGGCACAACCGTTCAGCGACCACTGCAGCGGAAAGCGGTGAAGCGCTGGCTGCCGTCGGCAGGCTGGCCCTGCGCCTGGACGGCGTTGGCGCCGGCGCTCGGCGCCTCGTTGCGGGCCAGGGTTTCCAGCTCTTCCTGCACCCGCAGCGGGTTGCGGTTGTAGAAGCCGACCTTGTTCTTCACCGACACCACCACCTCGCCCTTCTGTTCGCATCCGGCCGGCACCGCGCCCGGGCTGAGCACGCGCACCGCCTTGCCGTCCGCTTCGATCGGCACCCAGGTGCAGGCGGTGGCGGTAACGGCGACAAGGGCCGCAAGGGCAACCGGGGTGGCAGCAATCGGAAGGCGCATGGGGCTCATCACATCGAAGGAGAGCCCGGATTGTGCCGCAGCCCGGCGGTTTGGCAAGGCGACGGCGCCGTCCGGAGGGCGGCTCGGCTGAGTCAGGCGGCGCGCAGAGTCCGGCGGACTGTGTCCGCGACCCCGCAGTGTCCGGCCAGCGGACACGCACCACGCCACACAAAGCCATGAAAATCAGTGAGTTGGAGTTGGCACGCGACCTGCTCTATTCCCGATGCAGCGATAGTGGTCCGAATCAAAACTGACTACTCACTGAACAGAATCGAGAAAAGCCAAATACCGCTTGACCCGTCTGATTAGGTGTACTACCTTACTACCACACCACCGCTCACCCACACCAAAACAGGTATCGCCATGAACACCAAGTCTCTGAGCGTCGCCATCGCCCTCGCCGCCGGTTCCGTCTTCGGCTCCATGAGCGCCCAGGCTTCCACCCTGACCACGCTGGACACCGTGCAGGTGCGTCCGTCCAACGAGCAGCTGGCCCAGCGCGAGCATGAGCTCAACAGCGACATCCCCACCCTGTCCTCGGTGCAGGTGCGGCCGACGGTTGGCCAGATCCTGGAACTGCAGGCCGAGCAGGCTGCCGCCCAGCGCGTGGTGACCCTGGCTTCGGTCCAGGTCCGCCCCTCCGCCGAGCAGCTCGCCGAACTGGACCGCGCCGCCACCCCGGTCGCCAGTGCCAACGCCGGCAACGCCGCCGAAACCGTCGTCGCACTGCTGGGGCAGGTCATCGTCAACCTGCCGGTGCCGCATCTGCAGCCTTCGCCGGTGCAGCTGGAAGCGCTGGTCGGCGGCCTGGTCAACGCACGGGCGCAGTTCTGATCCTCACCGGTCGGCCAGGGGGCCGGCCGGTGGCGGCTAGAATTCGCCGATGAGCGAATCCCACTTTTTCGATGTACTGCTGTACCAGCCGGAAATTCCGCCCAACACGGGCAACGTCATCCGCCTCTGTGCCAACACCGGCGCGCGGCTGCACCTGATCGAACCGCTCGGTTTCGACCTGAGCGATCGCCAGCTCAAGCGCGCCGGCCTGGACTACCACGAATACGCGCCCCTGCAGGTCCACGCCGACCTCGACGCCGCCCTGGCCGCCATCGCTCCCAAGCGCCTGTTCGCGCTCAGCACCCGTGGCCAGGTGCGCTATGACTCACCGCGCTTCGCCCCGGGCGATGCCTTCCTCTTCGGCGCCGAAACCCGTGGCCTGCCGCAGGAAGTGCTGGACGCCATCGCCGTCGAACAGCGCCTGCGCCTGCCGATGCAGCCGGGCAACCGCAGCCTCAATCTTTCCAACAGCGTGGCGGTGGTGGTGTTCGAGGCGTGGCGCCAGCTCGGCTTTCCTGGCGGGCAATAGCACCACGCGTCCCGCGCATAATGGGTTTCCCCTCGACGCGTGAGCACCTCATGGTCCGACTCCTCGGCATTTCCGGCAGCCTGCGCGCGGGCTCGTTCAATACCGCCCTGCTGCATGCAGCGGTAGCCGCCGCGGGTGATGGCATCACCCTGACCCCGGCCACGCTGCATGGCATTCCGCTCTATGACGGCGACGTGGAGCAGCGCGATGGCTTGCCCGCGGCGGTGAGCGCCCTCAAGGAACAGGTTCTGGCCAGCGACGGCGTGCTGCTGGTGACCCCGGAATACAACAACGGCGTGCCCGGTGTGTTCAAGAACGCGATCGACTGGCTGTCGCGCCCCTCCAGCGACATCGCGCAGGTCTTCGGCAATCGCGCGTTCGCGGTGATCGGTGCTTCGCCCGGCAGTTTCGGCACACTGCTGTCGCAGACGGCCTGGCTGCCGATTCTGCGCACGCTTGGCACGCGTCAC
Source organism: Stenotrophomonas sp. (assembly GCA_035629025.1). Taxonomy (GTDB): domain Bacteria; phylum Pseudomonadota; class Gammaproteobacteria; order Xanthomonadales; family Xanthomonadaceae; genus Stenotrophomonas_A. Next base: position 118,308 of record DASPIU010000070.1, on the reverse strand, counting down.
TGGTCTGGCGGGCGGCTGCTGGTGTCGCATGCCAGCCAGATGTTCGACGAGCACGGCCAGCTGACCGATGCGGCCACGCGCAAGCGCCTGGGTGAATTCCTGCAAGGTTTTGCGCGCTTCGCCGGCAACGCGTAGCACTGCACAAGCCACAGCCGCCACGGCTGCCGAAGACCTGTCGCGCATAGGGCAGTTCACGGCGAGAGCTTTGTGCCGTTTTGTGCCTGGAAATCGCTAGATGCATATGAATTTCCCAATTGCTCTTGTGATGGGAAATTCGTATCGCGCACGCGTGTCGCTTGCCGCGCGAACATGCAAGATTTTTACGCTCAATCAGGCGCAGGATTAATCCTGCGCTCACGAGCGGATTCAGTGGCGATTTCGTCGGAGAACCGAGAATCGCATGTCGGTTGCGCAATGGCATTCGTGCCCGGCACCGATCACCAACAATAAATAGGTACTCCGATGAAGACTTCTTTGCTCGCTCTGGGCCTGCTAGCTGCCCTCCCGTTTGCAGCCGCGGCCGCGGAAAACATCTCCTACAACTATGTGGAAGGCGACTACGTCAGGACCAACCCGAGCGGTTCCGCGGGCAAGTCCGACGGCTGGGGCCTGAAGGGCTCGTTCGCCTTCCACCCGAACTTCCACGTGTTCGCCGGTTACAACAAGCAGAAGTTCGATGGCCCGGCCAAGGTCAAGGCCAACCAATGGAACATCGGCCTGGGCTACAACTACGCGGTCACCGATACCACCGACCTGCTGGCGCGCGTGGCGTACCAGAACACCGATCCGCAGGGCAACAGGAAGGACTTCAACGGCTGGGCGCTGGAAGGCGGCATCAACAACTCGTTCGGCCCGCGCTTCTCGGCCTATGTGCTGGCCGGGTACGAAGACTACGCCAAGCGCGACAACATCAACCCCAAGGGCGAGTTCTACGGCCGTCTGGGCGGCCAGTTCAACTTCACCCCGAACTTTGCGCTGAGCGGCGAGGCCAAGCTGTACACCAAGAACGGCGGCGTGCAGTGGATGATCGGCCCGCGCGTCAGCTGGTAAGCACGGCCATCGAAAGGCGCGGCACGCCCTCTCTCCCGTGCCGTACCGGAAGCCCGGCTTGATGCCGGGCTTCTCTATGCGCCCGCCTACTGGAACAGCGTGGCTGGATACTCGGGCTTCTGCTCGCGCGCGAGCAAGCCGCGCAGGCCCGCCTCGGGCGTGAGTTCGCCGTGCAACACGGCGCGCACCGCATTGGAGATCGGCAGCTCGATGCCGTGGTGCTCGGCCTGTCGCATCACTTCGTCGGCGGTCTGCACGGATTCGACCACTTGGCCGATCTCGCGCACCGCGTCCTGCAGGCTCTGCCCGCGGCCCAGGGCCAGGCCCAGGCGCCGGTTGCGTGACAGATCGCCAGTACAGGTCAGCACCAGGTCACCCAGTCCGGCCAGACCCATCAGCGTTTCCGGCCGCGCACCGATAACCGCGGCCAGCCGCAGCATTTCGTTGAGGCCACGGGTGATCAGGCCGGCACGCGCATTGAGGCCCAGCTGCATGCCGTCGGCCACGCCGGTGGCCACAGCCAATACGTTCTTCATCGCCCCGCCAAGCTCGGCGCCGACCATGTCATCACCGGTGTAGGCGCGGAACGTCGGGCCGTGCATGGCGCCGGCCACCTGCTGGGCGAACTCGGCATCGTCGCCATGCACGGTGATCGCGGTCGGCAGGCCCAGGGTCACTTCCTTGGCGAAGGAAGGCCCGGTCACCACCGCCAGCGGGACCGACTCACCGAGGATTTCCCGCGCCACCTCATGCAGGAAGCGTCCGGAACCCGGCTCGAAGCCCTTGGTGGCCCACGCCACGCCGGCGTCGGCCGGGCGCAGCGGCGCCAGCAGGCGCACCGTTTCGGTGAACGCATGCGAGGGCACGACGACCAGGATCCAGTCGGCATCGCGCACCGCCGCGGCCAGGTCGGTGGTCGCACGCAGTCCTTCCGGCAAGGCAATGCCCGGAAGGTAGCGCGGGTTTTCGTGCTGGCGGTCGATCGCCTCGATCACCGCCGCGTCGCGACCCCACAGCACGGTCGGATAGCCATGCCGCGAGACCAGAGCGGCCAGCGCCGTGCCCCATGAGCCGGCGCCGAGCACGGCGATCTTCTTCTTTTCGCCGCTCATCGGCGATCAGCCGGGCAACGCTCAGGCGTTGCCGGCGGGCTCCGAGTCGGCCAGCGAGGTCTCGCCCTGCTGCGCGCGCTGGCGCAGGGTTTCGGCGTACAGCGCTTCAAAGTTGATCGGCTGCAGGTAGAACGGCGGGAAGCCGCCGGCCTGGATCAGGTCGCTGACCAGGGTGCGCACGTACGGGAACAGGATGTTCGGGCACTGGGTGCCGAGCAGCACGTCCACCGCCTGCGGCTCCAGGCCGACCAGGCCGAACACGCCGGCCTGCTGCACTTCGGCCACATAGGCGGTCTTGCCACCGGCCGAGCAGGTCAGGGTGATGGCGAGGACGACTTCAAAGGCGTTCTCGTTCAGGCGCTGCACGCGCTGGTTCAGATTGAGCTGGAGCTCCGGCTGCACGGCTTCGTTGAACACGGCCGGGGCATTCGGGGATTCGAAAGAAACGTCCTTGACGTAGATCTTCTCGATGGTGAAGGCCGGACCGGCGGCGTTCTCGGCCGGCACAGCTGCGCCGTTTTGGGTTTCGTCGGACATTTCTTGCTCCAGAAATAGCGGATATCAGTGATGAAGCGGGATTATCACATGCCTGCCGCGGGGGGCGTCGCGCGCGACGCGCAGGCAGCGAGGAGGATCAGGCGCGGCCCTTGACCAGCGGCAGTTCGGCCTGTTGCCAGGCGGGGATGCCGCCTTCGAGCCAGGCCACCTTTTCAAAGCCGGCCTTCTTCAGTTGCTTGGCCGCGGCGGCCGAGGCCGTGCCGTTGCGGCAGACCAGCACCACCGGCGACTGCCGCGCGGCCGCGACCAGCTTGTGCTGCGGGCCGAACTGGCCGGGCTGCACGTTGCGGCTGCCGGCGATATGGCCCTTCTCGAAGTCCGCGCTGGCCGACAGGTCGACCACCACCGCGCCATCGTTGTTGATCAGCCGCGTCAGCTCGGCCGGCTTGAGCGCGGCATAGCCACGGAACAGGCGCGCGATTTCGGTGTAGATGATGGCGATCGTCAGGCCGGCCAGCAGCGTGGACAGCAGCGGATTGCGCCCGGCGAAGGCCAGCAGTTCTTGGAAATTCACGGCTTCACGGTTCTGTTAGCGGGCGGCGATTGTCGCACAGCCCGGCGGGGGCCACGGAAGGGGCGGGCGGCCCTATTCGCCCTTCCACAGGTCCGGCAGACCGGAACTGAGCCACCAGGTTTTCGCCTCCGGGTCCCAGCGCCAGGTCTCGCGGGCGCGCACGATGCGCTCGGCCTGGGTATTGCGGTTGATCACCCGCAGTTCCACGTCGCGCAGCACCTCGTCCTTGCCGCCCGGGCTGGTGCGCAGCTCGCGGTAGCCGGAAATCTGCACCTGTTCGTAGCGCTCGCGCTCCAGGTCGGTCTGCGGATGGGCCAGGCGGTAGGCCGGGTCGACCATTTCCAGGGCGGTTTCAAAGTCGTTCCAGCGCACGGCCGCGGCGTAGGCGTTCTGGATGTCGCCCAGGTTGCGGCGCTGGCCCAGGCCCACGGCCGTGCCCGCGAGCAGCATGAGCATCACGCCCAGCGCGATCCGGATCCCCTGTCGCATTCGTCTGCCCCCTCTGAAACGAAGCGCCAATCCTACCCTTTCGCGATCGCCACGAAGCGCCCGCTGAAGGTGGCGGCCAGCGCCCCGGAGGCCAGCTGGACCTGCGCGACCATACCCAGCCGCGCCTTGCCGCGTTGCCGCAGCGTGGCCAGGAAAGTTTCGCGCTCGGCCGGCTGTTCCGGCGCGGCGCCAGCGCGCAGGGTCTCGTAGACCGGCAGCAGGTAGCGCAGCTGGCTGTCGGCGACATAGACCTCGGCCTGCAACCCGGCCAGGCGCAGCTGCAGGCTGACCCAGCCCCAGCAGGCCAGGGTCATCAGCGAGGCCAGGCTGCCGCCAAACGCGTTGTCCTTGTCGTTGACGTTGGCTGCCAGCGGCGCCTGCAGGAACAGGCTGCCATCGGCGTAGCGGTCCACCGCGATGTCCATCGCCGCCACCGGCGGCATCGCCGCGAACTGCGCCTGCAGTTGGCGCAGGTCGTCTGCGGAAGGCGTGGATGGCAGCATCAGACGGCACCGGTGGGCGAAGGGATCGCATAATGCCCGCAATGGCTGATCCTGCACACGTGCCCGCGACGCTGATCTCGCTGCGCCCCGCCGCCCAGCACGATTCGCTGCGTCATGGCGCCCGCCGCCTCGGCATGGACCTGATCGCGGTCTCGCCGTGGCGGCTGCGGGCGCTGGAAGACGAAGCGACGCGCACGGCGCTGGATGCGGCACTGGATGCACCGGTGGTGGTGTTCACCAGCCCGATGGCGGTGCGCGCCGCCGTGCGGCTGTGGCCCGCGCGGGCGCCCGCGGCGGCTGCCGAAAACCAGTGGCTGGCGGTGGGCGAAGGCACGGCGCTCGCGCTGCGTCGCGCCGGGGTGCAGACCGTGCGGACCCCCGCGCGCATGGACAGCGAAGGCCTGCTCGCGCTGCCGGCGCTGGCCGCCGCGGCGCACGTGGGCCTGGTCACCGCGCCGGGCGGGCGCGGCCTGCTCGCCGCCGAACTGCACCGCCGCGGCACCGCACTGGTCCGCGCCGACGTGTACGAACGCGTGCCCTTGCCGCTTTCTGCAGCGCTGCTGGCACGGCTGCGCGCGTTGCACGGGCCCACGGTGCTCGCCATCAGCAGCGCCGAAGCACTGGAGCGCGTGCTGGTGCAGTTGCCGGAGGACGTACTTGCGCGCTGGCGCGAGCAACCCGCCGTCGTGGCCAGCGCGCGGCTCGGCGAGCTGGCGCGCGAACACGGCTTTGTCCGCGTCGTCCGCGCCGAGGGTCCGCGCCCACGGCAGCTGCTGGCCGCCGCCAGCGCCGCCGGCAAGGGCTGAATCCAGTCCACCTTCCCCTTGCCCCGCGCGCGCGCGCCACGCCATGCTGTCGGCTGCCGCGCCACGCCCCTGCGGCATTGCCAAGGAAGTCCGCCGATGAACGACCCCGCCTCCCCGCGACGCCGATCGCCCCTGCCGTGGCTGATCTTCCTCGCATTGGTCGTTCTCGCCGCATTGGCCGCCGGTTTCGGCTGGCGCACGTGGCAATCGCGGCTGGCCGAACAGCAGCTGGCCGAGGACACGCGATTGCAGCGCTGGACGGCCATCGAGCAGAACCTGGAAGCACTGCGCCGCGACCAGCGCGCGGCGAACCTGCGCCTGCAGGACGCGGCCGCCACCAACCGCATCCTGCGCGACGAAATGCTCGGCCTGAGCCAGCGCGGGGCGCTGCTGGAAGAAACGGTCGAGCGCCTGGCCGATCCGGATCGCCACGGCGCCCAGGCGCTGCGTCTGGATGAAGTGGAGCTGCTGCTGTCACAAGGCCAGCAGCGTCTGAGCATCGCCGGCGACCTGGACGGCGCGCGCCGCGCCTACGCCCTGGCCGCTGGCGTCCTGCAGGGCATCGACGACCCGACCTACCTCAACCTGCGCCAGTCTTTGGTGCAGGAACGCAACGCGCTCGATGCCCTCGGCCCGGGCCCGCGGCATGTACTGGGCCAGGAACTGGACGCCTTCATCTCGCGCCTGCAACGCTTGCCGCAACATGTGCAGGAGGAAAGTGACGCGGCGCGCCCCTGGTGGCAGCGCGCGCTGTCGCCGCTGGTGCAGATCCGCCCGTCACGCGGGACGTTGATCGCAGGCTCCGAGCGCCGTGCGGCGCAGGATGCCTTGCAGATCGAACTGACCCTGGCGCGGGCCGCACTGGAGCGCGGCGACGCGCAAGCCTTCGCCCAGGCGCTGCGGCGCGTGGATGCGGGGCTGCTGCGGCTGTGGCCGGATTCGCCCGCCCTGCGCGCGCAGCGCACGGCGTTGGTCGCGCTCGGCAAGGCACCACTGCGTCCGGACCTGCCCGAACTTGGTACCACCCTGCGGCAATTGCAGGCCATGCGTGAAGGGAGGCAAAGCCCATGAAACCACTGAGAAGCATCCTGATCCTGCTGGTGGCCGTCGTGCTCGGCGTGGTCGCCGCGCAATGGCTGTCGCACCAGCAACGCTACGACCTGGGCGAAGTGGTGGTGCGGGTGGGCGGCAACGACTACATCGCGCCGATGCCACAGGCGGTGCTCGCACTGATCGTCGCCTTGCTGGTGCTGTGGCTGTTGTGGATCGTGCTCACCCTGCCGTTCCGCGCCTGGGGCCGCTACCGGCGGCAGCGCGGCCGCGCGCGCCTGATCGAAGGCATGCGCGCCTACGAACTGGGTCAGTGGAATCGTGCAGGCAAGGCCCTGGTCGCCGCGGGCGAGGACGAGGATGTGGCCCCGGTTGCGCTGCCGCTGGCGATCCGCGTCGCCGATGCCCGCGCCGATGCCGACAGCGCGCGCGTGCTGTCGCAGGAACTGGCCACGCGCGATCCGGTCGCCCATGCCTTGCTGCAGGCCGAGCGCATGCTTGCCGCCGCGCGCCCGGTTGATGCGATAAACGCACTCGACGCACCGGCCGCGCAACCGCTGCCGCCGCGTGGATTGGTACTGCGTACCGAAGCCCTGGCACTGATTGGCCGCGCCAGCGAAGCCTATGGCCAGCTCGGTGCCTTGCGCCAGCAGCAGGCGCTGGCACCCGACGCGCTGGCCGCGCTGGAACGGCGCCTGGCCACGCTGTCGCTGGAACAGGCCGGCGATGCCAATGCCCTGGCCGAGCGCTGGGAATCGCTGCCCAAGGCGCTGCGCTCCGAGCCCACCGTGGTGGCAGCCTATGTGCGCCGCGCCGCCGCGTTGCATTGGGACGACGCCGCCCTGCGCAGCCTGGACCAGGCCCTGGACGCGAGTTGGGATGAGGAGCTGGTCGTGCTGTACGGCGAGCTGCCGCTGGAAAAGTACGACTCGCGCCGGGCCAGCGCGCAACGCTGGCTGGCCAGCCATCCGTCCAGCCCGGGACTGTTGCTGACCCTGGCGCGTCTGGCGCGGCACCAGCAGCAATGGGCGCAGGCCGAAGAATTCCTGCATCGCGCCATCGCCCAGGGTGCGGGCGCGCCGGCCTGGGAAGAACTGGGCGAAGTGTTTGCCGCTACCGGCGAACCGGCGCTGGCCACGCAGTGCTATCGCAATGCGCTGCACAGCAGCCGTGGCGCCCCGGTACTGGAACTGGCTGGACGCCGCGACTTGCGCGAACGCATCCACGATCAGGCCGTGATCGAGGATCGCGACGAGCACGGCACCCCGCGCCTGCGCGGATAACGCACCGAATACGCCGCACGGCCCATCGCCGTGCGGCATTCAGCACGCGCGCGCTCAGCGCTCGATGATCGCCACCACGCCCATGCCGCCGGCGGTACAGATCGACACCAGCGCGCGGCCACCGCCGCGTTCCTTCAGTTCCTTGGCCACGGTGGCGACGATGCGCGCGCCGGTGGCCGCGAACGGGTGGCCGGTCGCCAGCGAGGAACCGAGCGGGTTGATCTTGGCCGGGTCGATGCGGCCCATCGGCGCATCCAGGCCCAGGCGGGTGCGGCAGTAGTCTTCGCTTTCCCAGGCGCGCAGCGTGCACAGCACCTGCGCGGCGAAGGCTTCGTGGATTTCGTAGATGTCGAAATCCTGCAGCGTCAGGCCATGGCGCTTGAGCATCTCCGGCACGGCGATGGTCGGCGCCATCAGCAGGCCTTCGCCGTGCACGAAATCCACCGCGGCGACCTGCGCATCACGCAGGTAGGCCAGCGGCTCGTGGCCGCGCGCGCGCGCCCATTCGTCGCTGGCCAGCAGCACGGCGGCGGCGCCATCGGTCAGCGGCGTGGAGTTGGCGGCGGTCAGCGTGCCGCGGCCGGACACCTTGTCGAACGCCGGCTTCAGCGTGGCCAGCTTCTCCAGCGAAGTATCCGGACGCAGGATGTTGTCGCGGCTGACACCGCGGAACGGCGCGATCAGGTCGTCGAAAAAGCCGCGCTCATAGGCCGCGGCCAGCTTCTTGTGCGAAGACACCGCCCATTCGTCCTGCGAATCGCGCGAGATGCTCCACTCCTTGGCCATGTCCTCGCAGTGGTCGCCCATGCTCTTGCCGGTGCGCGGCTCGGCCACGCCGGGGAATTCGGGCTTGAGCTCGCTCAGGCGGAAGCCGTGGACCAACGCCTTGATCTTGTCGCCGGTGCTCTTGGCGCGGTTGGCGGCCAGCAGGCGCGCGCGCAGCTTCTTGCCATAGACGATCGGCACGTCGGAGGTGGTGTCCGAACCGCCGCCGATGCCCGAGTCGATCTGCCCCAGCGCGATCTTGTTGCCGATGTGCACGATGGTATCCAGCGACGTGCCACAGGCCCGCTGCAAGGTGATGCCCGGCGTCAGCGGCGACAAGCCGGAAGACAGCGCCGCTTCGCGCGCCAGGTTCCAGTCACCGGGATGCTTGATCACCGCGCCCATCGCCACTTCGCCCAGTTGCTGGCCATGCAGGCCGAAGCGTTCGACCAGCGCACCCAATGTGCGCACCGACATGCCCAGGTTGCCCACATCCGAATAAGCGGTGTTCTGGCGGCAGAACGGAATGCGGACACCACCGAGGATGGCGACGGGACGGACGACGGACATGGATTGACCTGGCATGAGGGTTCGGGGACATGGCCTGCACAGCAGTGGCAGGCATAATGTGCGCAGTGTAGCTGCCGCCCGGTGACGGGCCAACCGCGATCCCATGAGCAATTCCGAACACGGCACCACGGCCATCGGCGTCCTGGCACTGGAACTGGCCGGGGGCACCACGCCGGCGCGCGCGGCACTGTCGGCCGAGCAGGCCGGGGCGCTCGCCGAACGGGTCGGCCGCGATCTGGCGCAATGGGTACCGCAGGTGCGCGAACTGGAACTGAGCCTGGCCGCGGCGCATTTCGACCCGGCCGAAGTGCTGCGCCCGGGCTGGCCGCTGCACCGCCGCCTGGACGAGCTGCGCGCCCGCGCGCCGGGCCGCGAACAGGGACCGCGTCTGCTGGCGTTCGGCGCCGATGCCCAGGGCGAGGTGCCCTTGCCGTTCCAGGCCGATGCGAGTCTGGTGGGTGGCAGCCTGCGCGTGCTGCCATTCCTGCTGCATGGCGATGCCACGCGCATGGCCGAGGTCAACGCCGCGCTCGAAGAGATTCTGCTTGCGCAAGGCATGGCCCAGCCCGACACCGCGCTGCTGGCGCAGGAAGCGTTCGGCGCGCAGGTCGAGCACGCGCGCTACCTCACCGTGCACGACCTCGCCGCGATGATGTCGATGCAGTATGACAACCAGGGCCTGGCCGCGCTGTGGCCGCTGCTCGAAGCCGCGCTGCTCGCCCCGCAGGCCACCGAATGGCTGGCCGATGCACCCGAGCCGCTGCTGCGCTACGCCGGCGGCGAAGTGCGCATGGCGCTGTTCGACCCCGCCGGCTGGTGCGCGCATTACGCGCATGATCGCCAGGACTGCGAGCGGCTGCAGCGCGTCTATGAGCAATACCTGGCGCGGCAGCGGCAGATGGCCGCGGTGCTCGAGGCTCATGGCGTGCCCGTGCTGTACGTGCATGTCGAACCCGGGCAGCCCGCCCGCGCCGCGCTCGAGGCCTGAGCGCCGCACGCATCCACCCGCGCGCTCCAGGAGGTCGACCGATGAACATTCCCTCCGCTGACCCTGCGCCGAAACTGCATGGCGTGCTGGAGACCGCGTTGTACGCCGCCGACCTGGCCGCCAGCCGCCGCTTCTACGAAAGCGTATTCGGCCTGGCGCCGATGACCGTCGATGCGCGCCTGGCCGCCTACGCCATCGCGCCGGCGCAGGTGCTGCTGCTGTTCCAGCACGGCGTGACCGAGCGCACCGTGGAACTGCCGGGCGGCACGATTCCCGGCCATGACGGCGCCGGGCGCGTGCATTTCGCCTTCGCCATCGCCGCCGATGATCTGGCGGCGTGGGAAGCCCGGCTGCAAGCCTGCAACGTGTCCATCGAAGGACGCACGCAGTGGCCGCAGGGTGGCGAAAGCATCTACTTCCGCGACCCCGACCAGCACCTGGTCGAACTGGCCACGCCGGGCTTGTGGTCCAACTACTGAGTTACTGAGCGCCGCAATAAGGGGTCTTGCCTCTAACCGATCTGCAATCGAGCACGATTGGCGGAGCCACGTCAGGCGACCGCCGGAGATAATGGTCCGATTGAACAGGCCATTGGAACGGCGGTGAGGAAGGAGTATTTCCACCCGGTGTGGGTGGGTGGTCAGCGGATCGACCTTTCGCACCTGGATCCCTTCAGCATGACGCTGCATAGCGAACGGCTGAACAAGGCACTCAGGATCGCGGTCACCTTCAGCACACACTGCTTCAGCGAAGCCTACGGGAAAATTCCGCATCCATCTGGCGATTCGGTGATCGACGAAGACACGAAGCAGCCACGCACTTACTGCCCAATCCGCTATGGATTGTCGAAGGCACTGCCCGACGTGATCCGGGCGATGGCCGACAAGACCATCACCCTTACAGCGTTCAAGCGAAACTGGGTTCACACGATCACGGTAGAGAGCCCGGCAGGCCCTTACCACGTGTTCGTGGAAATCCACCGCGCAGGCCCGGATAAGCGCACCTGGCAGGATCTTGAGCTGGTCGTGGAGAGCGCCTATCACCAAACCGGCAAGCCGCCGAGCGTGACCGGAAGCCCGCGCCCCTTCATGGTGGTGTGTGCCGAAGTCTACGCTCCACCGCCGACGAAGCCGCGGAAGAAGCGCCGACACTGAGCAAACAAAAAGGGCGCCGAAGCGCCCTTTTTGTACTCAGATCCGGAAAACCACTTTCGAGGTACCGTGGGTACCTACGGCCGAGGCCGCTGGGAAGCGCTCGCTTTCATCCGGTTAGTCGCTTCGTGTTGCAGAGCCGATTATAGACCGCTTCAGGAGCGTGTGCACCCCTTCAAGCGACCCTGCCCAACCTTTATGAACAGTTGCGAGGCTGAGTTACTGAGCGCCAGCCGTGGTGATCACGCCGCAGGCCAGGCGGCCGCCTGCGTTGCCGGTGGGCTGGGTCTTGTAGTCGTCGGGGTCGGCATGGACGATCACGGCATGGCCGGCGATGTCGAAGTTGTCGCCCTTGCCGATGTTCACGTTGTTCGACACCGGGCCATCGATGGTCGCGTTGCCCTGCGCGTCGGCGGTGATGTTGGGCATGTCGCCGCCGTGGTGCATGTCCGTGGTCACACTGCCATGCTGGCTTTGCGCCGGATTGAAGTGGCCGCCCGCGCTGCTGCCGTCCGGCGCGCTGCAATCGCCCTTCTCGTGGATGTGGAAGCCGTGCTCGCTGTTGGGCTTGAGCCCGCTGAGCTGGCCGCTCACGCGCACCGCGCCGTCCACCACCTTGAAGCTGACCTGCCCTTTGACCTCATTGCCCTGGGTCGGCTTGATCTCGGCCGTGGCGCTGGCAGCGCCCGCCTCGGGTGCCTGCGGCGCGGTCGCTGCCGCTGGCGTGGCTGCCTGGCCGGCGGGCTCGGCGGTGGCGGCGCTGTCGGCCGGCGCTTGCTCGCGCTTGCAGGCCACCAGGGCCAGGGCGGTGGCAATGAACAGCGTGGTCGGGATCATGCGCATGGTGTTTCCTCCTCGAGCCCATCGGGCGTGGTGACGGCAGTATGCCGCCGCAATCAACGGCTGGCGCGAATGACGCCGCAGGCCAGGCGCGCGCCGGCGTTGCCGCTGGGCTGGCTGCGGTAGTCGTCGGGGTCGGCATGGACGATGAGCGCGCGGCCGAGGATGTCGTTGGCCGCACCGGTACCGAGGCTGACGCCGCCCAGCACGCGATCGATGTGCACCACGCCCTCGCCATCGGCCACGAGGTTGTCCATGTCACCCAGATGATGCGCGCCCGCGCCCGCGCGGCCGTGCGCAGCAGCAGTGGGATTGAAGTGCGCACCGGCGCTGCTGGCGTCCACCGCGCTGCAATCGCCGCGTTCGTGCACATGGAAACCGAAGTTGCCACCGGGGCGCAGCCCGCCGACCGTACCGGTCAGGCGCACGCCTTGCGCCACCGGCAACAGCACCAGGCGGCCACTGACCAGGCTGCTCGATGCCGAGGCCAGCGCGGCCTCGGCCTGGCGCACGCTGCTGGGCAGCACGGGCGTGGGCGGCGGCGGTGGCGGCGGCGGCGGCGCGCTGCTGCACGCGGTCAGCGCAAGCAGCGCCAGCGCGCCAAGCGCACGGCAATTGATGAGTGCGTTGTTTCTTGTCGCCACGGGGTTCCTCCAGACATGGGGCACGCTAGGGGGCGCGGCGTGCAGGACCCATGAATGCAGTCGCGTGGATCAGCGCCGGCGCCGGCCTGGGCCCAGTTTACGGGTCACGGTATTGCGGCCAACCCCCAGGCGCGCGGCGGCCTCGGCACGGCGGCCCTGGGTGACTTGCAAGGCCACTTCCAGCAGGGCCCTGTCGAAGCGTTCGCGAGCTTCGGCATGCAGTCCCTCGGCGCCTTCATCCAGGCGCTGGCGCGCCCAGTCCGACAGGCGCGCGTCCCAGTCACCACCGTCACCCGTGGCCGCGCCAGGACTCGACGGCGTTGCGGCCGGCCGGCGCGAACCGCGCGACAGCGCCGCATGCACATCGTCGGCGCCGATGGTGTCGGTCACCGCCAGTGCAGCCAGCCGCCAGCACACGTTTTCCAATTCGCGCACGTTGCCCGGCCAGTCGTGCGCACGCAGGGCATCGAGCGCCTGCGCCGAGAGCCGCTTGGTCGGTGTGTCGAGCTTGCGCGCGGCGGCGGCAAGGAAGTTGTCGGCCAGCTGCGCGATGTCCGCGCTGCGTTCGCGCAGCGGCGGCAGGTGCAGCCGCACCACGTCCAGCCGGTGCAGCAGGTCGGCGCGGAAGCGGCCCTGCGTGACCAGTGCTTCCAGGTCCTGGTGGGTGGCGGCGATCACGCGCACGTCCACACGGATCAGTTCGCGCCCACCGACGCGGAAGAACTCGTTCTCCGCCAGCACGCGCAGCAGGCGCGTCTGCAGCGGCAGCGGCATGTCGCCGATCTCGTCGAGAAACAGCGTGCCGCCATTGGCCTGCTCGAAACGGCCGATGTGGCGCTTGCTGGCGCCGGTGAACGCGCCGGCCTCATGGCCGAAAAGCTCGCTCTCCAGCAATTCGGCGGGAATGGCCGCGGTATTGAGCGCCACGAACGGCGCACGCGCCCGCGGCGATTCGTGATGCAGCGCGCGTGCGACCAGCTCCTTGCCGGTGCCGGTTTCGCCATTGATCAGCACCGACAGCGGCGCCTGCGCCAGCCGGCCGATGGCACGGAACAGCGCGCGCATGGCCGGGGTGTCGCCGATCAGTTCGGATGAACCCGGCACCGGAGCCGGCGCCGGAGCCATCACCGCCTCGTCGGGCAGGGCGCGCGCGGCCAGCGCCACCGCGTCATCCAGGTCGAAGGGCTTGGACAGGAATTCGTGCGCGCCACCGCGGAAGGCACCGGCGGTACTGGCCACATCGGTATAGGCGGACATGACGATCACCGGCAGCTGCGGGTGCGCGCTCTTGAGCTTGTCCAGCAATACCAGCCCATCGTCGCCGGGCATGCGCACGTCGGTGAACAGCAGGTCGGGCGCCGGACGCTGGCGCAACGCGGCCAATGCGGCGCCGGCGCTGTCGAAGCCATCGACCGAATAGCCGGCATCGCGCAGCGCGGTGGACAGCACGAAACGCACCGAGCGGTCGTCGTCGACAACCCAGATGCGCTGCGAGGCGGGATCAGCCATGGTCATGCTCCTTGCCGGCATCCAGGGCTGGCTGCGGCAACAACAAGGTGAAAACGGTATGCCCTGGCCGCGAGCGGTAGGTCAGCGTGCCGTGGTGTTCGCGCGCGACCTGCGTGGCCAATGCCAGGCCCAGGCCACTGCCATCGGCGCGGCCGCTGACCAGCGGCAGGAACAAATGCTCGGCCAGCTCTTCGGGCACGCCGCTGCCGTCGTCGACGATTTCCAGCCGCAAGGCCATCGCATGCACGTGATCGCGGATGCGCTGGCCGTGCTCCACGCGGGTACGCAGGGTGACGACGCTGGCGCCGGCCTGGATCGCGTTGCGTACCAGGTTCCACACTGCCTGGGTCAGGCGGTCCGCATCGCCGAGAATGTCGGGAATGCTGGGGTCGTAGTCGCGTTGCAGGCGCACCGACCAGCCAGCCTCGTTCTCGGCCAGGCGCAGCACACGTTCGAGCACGGCGTGGATGTTGAGCGCGTCATGCGGGCTGGCTGGCGCCGGGGACAGCAGGCGTTCGAGCAAGGTATTGAGGCGTTCGATTTCCGCGCCGATCAGCTCGATCAGTTCGCGCTCGTCCTCGTCGCGATGACTGGCGCGCCGTGCCAGCAGCTGCGCGGCGCCTTTCAGCCCGGCCAGCGGATTGCGCAGCTCGTGCGCCAGGCCCTTCAGCGCGGCGCTCAACGCGCTCGGCAAGGCGTGGGTGGGGTCGGGTGCGGGGAACTCATCGACCGGATGCGCTTCGAGCAGCCAGCCGCCATCGTCCAGCCGCGACAGCCAGCCTTCGGCAAAGCGCGGTGGCTCGCCGGGCACGCCAATCGCAACGCGATGCAGACGCAGCACGTCGCGCTCGTCATTGCCGACGAAGCGTGCCAGCGCGTCGCCCTCCATCTCCAACGCCGCCAGGGGCTGATCGACTAGGCGCCGGGCGCTGATCCCCAGCCAGCGCGCGAAGGCGCCGTTGACCCCGAGCACGCGGCCATCGGCGCCGGCCCAGGCCACGGGCGTGGCCAGGGATTCGAGCAGGGGCGCGGCGCGGCTCATGAGCATTGCACCAATGTAGTGCAAAGCCGGCCGATCGCGAATGAACCAGTCGTCGCCTGCTCAGGGCGACTGGCGGCGCTGGCGCAACAGGGAATACAGGATGCGGGCGTCCTCGGCGTCGAGCTCGTCGCCCAGGTCATCGCGGCCCCGGAAGTGGCGATGGAAAGCGCGGGCCGCGGCGGCCGGATCGTCGAGCGGGTAGCCGACGGCCTGCAGGCCCAGCCAGGGATCGAAGCCCGCGGGCGCGGCGGTATCGGCCGGGTCCGGCCATTGCCCGTAGCCAGCGTCCGCCAGTTGCTGCCAGGGAAACCAGCGGCTGGGATCAACCTTGCGCGCCGGGGCCAGGTCGGCATGGCCGATGATCTGGCTGCGCGGGATGCGCAGGCGGGTGCACAGGTCATCGAGCAGGCGCAACAGCGTGCTGATCTGCCCGGGCGGGAAAGGCGAACGGCCATCATTGTCCAGCTCGATGCCGATCGAGGCGGAATTCACGTCGCTGATCGTGCCCCAGTGCCCGCTGCCGGCATGCCAGGCGCGCAGGCTGTCGGGCACGAGCTGGTACAGCGAACCGTCCTTGCCGACCAGGTAGTGCGCGCTGACCTGGCCGCCACTGTTGCGCGTGCGCAAGGTGTCCAGGCTCTGCTGCACCGAATCCTGCTCGGTGTGGTGGATGACGATGAGAATCGGCTGACGCGGGTTGTAATTGGGCGAGGGCACCCATTGCGCCATCGGGTTGCGCGGCGCGTGCGCGCACGCGGCCAGCACCAGCGCCAGCAGCGCTGGCAGCAGGATCCGGAACACACGAAGGCAGGCCATGGCCCATTGCAACGGCAGCAGCCGGCCATTGCAAGCCGCACTGCGGAGGTATCGGGAAGCGCTGGCGGGGGCTTGGGTGCATCTGGACCTCGGCCGTGCCGGCCCGCGCGCGTGGCGCGGACCGGCGTCGGGTACTTCAGGACTCGTAGGCCGACTCGCCATGCGAGGTGATATCCAGGCCTTCGCGCTCGGATTCTTCGGCCACACGCAGGCCGAACACCATCCGCGCGATCAGGAACGACACCGCCGACACCACGCCTACCCACACCAGGGTGATCAGCACGCCTTCGGTCTGGATCCACACCTGGTGAACCATGTCGTAGCCCTCGCCCTTCTGCCCGCCAAGCGAGGCGGCACTGAACACACCGGTGAGGATCGCGCCGATGATGCCGCCCAGGCCATGCACGCCAAACACGTCGAGGCTGTCGTCGGCGCGCAGCAGGCGCTTGAGCCCGGTGACGCCCCACACGCACAGCACGCCGGCAATGAAGCCGATCGCGATCGCACCGAACGGACCGACCGTGCCGCAGGCCGGCGTGATGCCGACCAGGCCGGCGACCATGCCCGAAGCCACGCCCAGCGCGGACGACTTGCCCTTGATGATCTTCTCGGTCAGCGACCAGCCCAGCACCGCCGCGGCGGTGGCCAGCAGCGTGTTGAGGAAGGCCAGGGCCGCGCCGGCATTGGCTTCGAGGTTGGAGCCGGCGTTGAAGCCGAACCAGCCCACCCACAGCAGCGCCGCGCCGACGAAGGTCAGGGTCACGTTGTGCGGCTTGATCGCCTCGCGGCCGAAGCCAGTGCGCTTGCCGACGAAGTAGGCGCCGACCAGGCCGGCGATACCGGCGTTGATGTGCACCACGGTGCCGCCGGCAAAATCCAGCGCGCCCTTGTCGAACAGATAACCGCCGGTGGCCCAGACCATGTGCGCCATCGGCAGATAGGCAAAGGTGAACCACAACACCGAGAACAGCAGCACCGCGGCAAAGCGCGCACGCTCGGCGAAGGCACCGACGATCAGCGCGCCGGTGATGCCGGCAAAGGTGCACTGGAACGCGACAAACACCAGCTCAGGCAGGGCCACGCCCTTGGTGAAGGTCGCCGCCAGGGTATTGATGTCCACCCCGCGCAGCAGCGCCTTGTCGAGGTTGCCGATCCACGGCCCTTCGCCGGAGAAGGCCAGGCTGTAGCCGTACACCACCCACAGCACGCTGATCAGCGAGAACACCACCGCGACCTGGATCAGCACCGACAGCACGTTCTTGGCGCGCACCATGCCGCCGTAAAACAGGGCCAGGCCCGGCACCACCATCATCAGCACCAGCAACGTGGAAGTGAGCATCCAGGCCACGTCGCCCTTGTCCACGGTGGGCGGAGCCTCGGCGGCCGCGGTGGCTTCGGGCGCCGGCGCGGTGGCGGCGGCTTCCGCGGTGAGGGCCGGCGCGGTCTGCGCGGGCGCGGCGGGGTCCTGGGCCTGCGCCGAGAACGCGGTGGTGGCCAGGGCACTGAACAGCATCATCAGGCAGACAGCGTAGAACCGGGTCTTCCACCCGGTGGCAAGCATGTTCTTCATGGGGCCTCCGGAAGGGTTAGAGCGCGTCAGCGCCGATTTCGCCGGTGCGGATGCGCACCACCTGCTCGATCGCGGTAACGAAGATCTTGCCGTCGCCGATCTTGCCGGTGCCGGCGGCGGACTGGATCGCCTCGACCACGGCATCCAGGCGCTCATTGGTCACCACGGTTTCGATCTTGATCTTGGGCAGGAAGTCGACGACGTATTCGGCGCCGCGATACAGCTCGGTGTGGCCCTTCTGCCGGCCGAAGCCCTTGACTTCGGTCACGGTGATGCCCGACACGCCAGCCTGCGAGAGTGCTTCGCGCACTTCGTCTAGCTTGAACGGCCGGATGATGGCGGTGATCAGTTTCATGCGCATACCCCGATGGTGGATGGAGCCGGCCGACAGACGATTGACCGGCGTTGAGGTTCATCCGGATGCCGATGGCATCCACTTGCGCGGTGCGGTGACGGACCCCCGGCGAAGCTGGCCGCGAGCATCGCGGCCGGCTTGCACCATCGTGGGAGAGGGCGAAGGCCCGCGACCGATCCGGTCTCTGTTGCCCCTGGTGCGGTGGTCTCTCCCGGTATTGCCAACTGCGGTCCAGCCCTGCCGCCACGGCTCCCCAGCCGTGGCAGAAGGCGGCGATGGCGAAGGTGGGAGGGGGAGCCTTCGCCATCGCCTGTTGCTCAGTGCATCAGATCGAGTAGTACAGCTGGTACTCCAGCGGGTGCGTGGCCGCGCGGAATCGGGTGACTTCCTGCATCTTCAGCGCGATGTAGCCATCGATGAAGTCGTCGCTCATCACGCCGCCGGCCTTGAGGAACTCGCGGTCCTTGTCCAGCGCTTCCAGCGCCTGGTCCAGGCTGGAGCAGACCTGCGGGATCAGCTTCTCTTCTTCCGGCGGCAGGTCGTACAGGTCCTTGTCGCTCGGCGCACCCGGGTCGATCTGGTTCTTGATGCCGTCCAGGCCGGCCATCATCAGCGCGGTGAAGGTCAGGTAGCCGGACTGGATCGGGTCGGGGAAGCGCATCTCGATGCGCCGCGCCTTCGGGTTGGACACCCACGGAATGCGGCACGAAGCGGAGCGGTTGCGCGCCGAGTAGGCCAGCATCACCGGCGCCTCGAAGCCCGGCACCAGGCGCTTGTAGCTGTTGGTGCCGGAGTTGGCGAAGGCGTTGATTGCCTTGGCGTGCTTGAAGATGCCGCCGATATACCACAGCGCCAGCTGCGACAGGCCGCCGTAGCCGTCACCGGAGAACAGGTTGGTGCCGCCCTTGGCCAGCGACTGGTGCACGTGCATGCCCGAGCCGTTGTCACCGACGATCGGCTTGGGCATGAAGGTCGCGGTCTTGCCGTTGCGGAAGGCCACGTTCTTGATGATGTACTTCATGGTCAGCAGTTCGTCGGCCTTCTTGACCAGCGAGCTGAACTTGGTGCCGATCTCGCACTGGCCGGCGTTGGCGACTTCGTGGTGGTGCACCTCGGTCTCGATGCCGACCTGTTCCAGCGTCTTGACCATTTCCGCGCGCAGGTCGTGCAGCTGGTCGGTCGGCGGCACCGGGAAGTAGCCGCCCTTGACGGTCGGGCGGTAGCCGCTGTTGCCGCCTTCGATCTTGGCGCCGGTGTTCCAGGACGCTTCTTCCGAATCGATCTTGAAGAAGGTGTGGCCCATGTCGTTGCCGAAGCGGACCGAGTCGAAGATGAAGAACTCCGGCTCCGGGCCGAAGAAGGCCTGCTCGGCGATGCCGCTGGACTTGAGGTAGGCCTCGGCACGCTTGGCGATGCCGCGCGGATCGCGCGAGTAGCTCTGCATGGTGGCCGGGTCGAGGATGTCGCAGGTCAGCACGACGGTCGGATCGGCGTAGAACGGATCCAGGTAGGCGGTGTCGGCATCGGGCAGCAGGACCATGTCCGACTCGTTGATGCCCTTCCAGCCGGCGATGGAGCTGCCGTCGAACATCTTGCCTTCCTCGAACAGCGAGGCTTCGACGATGCTCACAGGGAAGGTGACGTGGTGCTCCACGCCGCGCATGTCGACGAATCGCAGGTCGACGAACTCGACCTTGTTGTCCTTGATCAGCTTTTCCACGTTTTGCAGGGACATCGGATGCAGGCCTCAGGTGGATGACGGTGATGGCTCGTAGAGAGCAAACGCCGTGCCAAGTGCCGGATCGTCACAAGTTCTTGATTTGCATGAAGCCCGCGCACCATGCGGCGCCAGCTGGCGCCCCAACTTGGTGCTCCGCGCCAAGGTTGCACCAATTTGGTGTGCGTGCGAATGCTCTATGCTGGAATGCCCCGCTGCCACACTCGACGCATGTCCGACCTGTTTTCCGCCCTGCTGCTGGGCATCCTCGAAGGCCTCACCGAATTCCTGCCAGTCTCCAGTACCGGCCACCTGCTGATTGCCGAGCACTGGCTCGGCCGGCGCTCGGATTTCTTCAACATCGTCATCCAGGCCGGCGCGATCCTCGCCACCACCCTGGTACTGCGCAAGCGCCTGTGGTTCATGGCCACGCACCTGGGCGAGCGCGACAACCGCGACTACGTGATGAAGCTGGCCGTGGCCTTCCTGGTCACCGCGATAGTCGGCCTGCCGGTGCGCATGGCCGGCTGGGAATTGCCCGAGACCATCGTGCCGGTGGCCTGGGCGCTGGTGCTGGGCGGCGTGTGGATGCTGCTGGCCGAAGGCTGGGCCTCGCGCCTGCCGCCGCGCGATGACGTCACCTGGAAGGTCGCCATCGCGGTGGGCCTGGCGCAGGTGGTGGCCGGCGTGTTCCCGGGCACCTCGCGCTCGGCTTCGGCGATCTTCCTGGCGATGCTGCTGGGCCTGAGCCGGCGCTCGGCCGCGGCCGAGTTCGTGTTCCTGGTCGGCATTCCGACCATGTTCGCCGCCAGCGGCTATGCCTTCCTGGAACTGGTCAAGCACGGCCAGATCGGCAACGAGAACTGGCTGGACGTGGGCGTGGCCTTTGCCGCGGCGGTGGTCACCGGCTTTGCCGTGGTGAAGTGGCTGCTGGGCTACATCAAGACCCACCGCTTCACCGTGTTCGCGGTGTACCGCATCGTGCTGGGCGTGGCCTTGCTGCTGTGGTTGCCAGCCGCCTGAGCCATCATCATCGCCACTGAACCTGGCGGCGGGTATTCCATCGTCCTCCCTGGCAGGAGCACGACATGAAGATCCGCACTGCGTCCGTGGTGAACCCCTCCGCGCTGAGCCTCGCCCTGCTGAGCACGGCGCTGCTCGGCGCATGCCACAAGCCCGCCGACCCGGCTGCCAATGCGGCCGATGCCGCAGCGGCTGACAGTGCCGCCGCGCGGAGCGCCGCTGCGGCGGCCGCCACGCCAGCCACGTCCGCGTCGCCGGGCGCGTCCGGCGATACGGCTGCCGCCAGCACCAATCCGGCAGCGCAGTTGCCGCACTTCCACTGGCGCCTGGCCGAGGCCAGCGATGGCCGCGGCCAGAACATCTCCGCGCTGTTTGCGGGCAAGCAGCCGATCCAGCTGGATTTCGCCAACGGCCGGGTCAACATCGACCACCTGTGCAACCGCATGTTCGGCGCGTACACATTGCAAGGCGACACGCTCGGCTTTGGTCGCCTGGCCTCGACGCAGATGGCCTGCGCCGACCCGGCCTTGATGGCGCAGGAGCGCGCAGCCAGCGAGTTGTTCAGTGGGCCGTTCACGCTGGCCCTGAGCGCTGATGCCACCACGCCCGGCATGACCTTGCGCCGCCGCGACGGCACCGTGCTGCGCTTCACTGGCGAGCAGACCGCCGAAAGCCGTTACGGCCAGGGCGAAACCGTATTCCTGGAAATCGCCGCGCAGACCCGGCCATGCGCGCAGCCGCCAGGCAGTGGCCAGCAATGCCTGCAGGCGCGCGAGATCCGCTTCGACGAACAGGGCCTGCGCCAGGGCGAACCCGGTCCGTGGCAGGAGTTCGCCGAACCGATCCAGGGCTATCAGCACCAGCCCGGCGTGCGCAACGTGCTGCGGCTCAAGCGCTACACCCGCGCCGACGCCGCGGCCGGCACCGCGCCCCACCTGTATGTGCTGGACCTGGTGGTGGAGTCCGAACAGCTGCGCTGAATCAGCCGCGCAGTTTCGCGTTCAAGGTGTAGGTGCCCCAGACGCTGGCTTCGGCGAGCACGTGGCCGTGCATGGCGCGCAGCACATCGCCCGCGGAGAACCGCGCCGGCACTTGCAGCGTTGGTACATCCAGCGCGAACAGACGGAAGAAATAGCGGTGCACGCGCTGGTCGTTGAACGGCGGGTAGGGGCCGTCGTAGCCGAAATAGTCGCCGCCCATCTGCGCATCGCCGGCAAACCATTGCGTGTAGCTGTTCAAGCCCTGGCGCGCGCCGGCCGGGCCGGGCGGCGAGGCCTTGCCCTTGGCGGTGATGCCGTCGCTGCAGCTGCCGGCCGCGATCTGCCGCACGTCCGCGCCGATATCGACCATGGCCCAGTGCACGAACTCTCCGCGCGGCTGGTCCAGCGGCACTTCGACATCCTCGCGGCCCACCAGCTCGGCGACGGTGGGCACGTCCGGGTCGATGCACAGCAGCGCAAACGAGCGCGTGCCGGCGGGTACTTCATCCCAGGCCAGTTGCGGATTGCGGTTGCCACCAAAGCCGGTGGGCACGCCCATCGCGAATTCGCTGGGGATCGGCTGGCCGGTCTGGAAGCTGTCGGTGGTCAGGCGCATGGGTTTCCTCCTGTCGAGCGTGATTCTGCGGTGCGATTGCGGCGATGACTTGCGTGATTACTCGGCAGCGTAGCCCAGCCGCACGGCCACCGGCGTCAGCAACGCGAGCTCTTCGGCCAGCAGGCCGCGGTAGTCGCGCCAGCGCCCGCCCGGCAGGCGCGGTGCGCCCAGCGACGGCAATACCGGGAAGGGTGCGCCGAAGGCATCACTGAGCAATTGCGACACCGCTTCGGCATTGTCCTCGCGCCCATCCAGGCGCAGCAGCTTGTGCGGGTACAGATCCTGTTCGTGCAGCGTGGCGACCTGCGACAGGCTTTCGGCCAGCCAGCGCGCGGCTTCGCCCGCCGAACGCACCGCCAGCGGCACCGGCGCACCGTAGGCCAGCCAGTCCAGCAGCATGTCGCGCGGATCGCGCAGCACGATCGCCAGGCGACCTTCCGGCAAGTGCGGGCGCAGCGCCTGCAACACGCTGTTGTCCCACCACAGCAACCAGTCGATGACGTTGCCGTCCTGGATGCCGCGGCCCGGCAGCGCCGCCTTCCAGCTTTCCACCACCTGCGCCGGCCGGACCTTGCCACTGGCCAGGCCCGGCACGGTGAGATAGCTCTGCAAGGCATCATCGGGCACGGTCGGCGTGTAGCGGTCGCGGCGCAGCACGGCGCTGGCCGCGCCCATCGCCATCGCCACGCGCTCCACGTGCGAACCGGGCGCGCCCCACAGCAGCAGCGGCCGCGCGCGATTGTCCTCGGCCACGCTGCCCAGGGCCGGCCAGCGCGTCGGCTGCACCGGGGCATGTGGCGGCAGCGGCAGGCGGTGCTGGGCCTGTTCGGCATGGAAGGCCAGCCAGGTGCTCAACGCCGCGGCATGATCACCGGCGCGGTCCTGCACCAGCGCCAGCCACGGCCGCAGCACGGTGCGCTCGTGCTCGGGCAGGCCATCCATCAGCGCCTGCACGCAGGCGATGGCGGCGGGCGGATCGCGCGCCAGCAATGCCTCGACGATGCGCTGTTCGCCGCTGATGCGGCCCGGTTCGATTGCCACGATCTGCCGCGCAACCATTTCCGCTTCATCGGCATGGCCCTGCATGTCATGGATGCGCATCAGCGTTTCCAACGCTGGCAGGAATTCGGGCATCGCCTCGACCCAGCGTTCGGCCACTTCCAGTGCTTCGTCGCCGCCGATCGGCGCCAGGGCCAGGCGCGTGAGCCACAGCTCGTGCGCGCGCGGCTGCCGCGCCAGTGCCGCGTCGATCACGTCGCGCGCCTCATCGGCGGTGCCCAGTTGCTGCCAGGCCAGCAGCAGCGCCTGCAGGACGCGGCGATCGACCGGCCCATGATCCAGCGCATGGCGCAGATGGGTCACCGCCTCGGCCGGCTGCCCGGCCTGCAGCTGCAGTTCGCCGGCCAGGCGATGCAGTGCCGGCGTGTCGCCATCCACCTGTGCCAGGGCGCCCTTGATCGCTTCCAGGGCATCGTCCATGCGCCCCTGCTGCGCCGCGAGCTGGGCCATGAAGGCGCGCAGCGCGGTGCCCGGCGGCTGCAACACGATGACCCGCGACAGCGCGCGCTCGGCAAAGGCCAGGTGGCCCTTCTGCAGGTAGGCCAGCGCCAGGGCAAACAGCACCTGGGTGTTGTCCGGCATGGCTTCGGCGGCCTGGCTCAGCAATGCCAGCGCGCGGTCGGCGTCGCCGCGACGCAGGGCGATGACGCCATCGATGGCGGCGATCTGCGGATGGTCGGCCTGCACGCGCGCGGCCAGACGGCCAATGCGCTCGGCCTCGTCGATGTCGCCGCGGCCGATGGCCAGATGCGCCTGCATCACGTAGGCGTCGAACTGGTTCGGGTCCAGCGCGGTGGAACGGCTCAAGGCCGCCTCGGCTGCGCCGGTTTCGCGCACTGCCAGCAGCAGGCCGGCCTGTTGCAGGTGCAGCTCGGCGTCTTCCGGGGCCTGGGCGATGGCCTGGCGCAGTTCCGCCAACGCTTCGTCGTACTGGCCCTGCTGCTGCAAGGCCAGGGCCAGCCAACGCTGGGTCAGCGCGGTGGCGCCGTCGCGCGCTATCCAGTCCCGGGCCAGGGCCACGGCTTCGTCGGCCGCATTGCGGCGCAGGGCTTGGATGATCTGGTCTTGCATGGGGTCCGGCTCGAGGGCAAACCGGCATTGTACCGGGCGCGCCGCGCCCGCCCGCTTCAGTCGCCAGGGCCCAGGCGCTCGGCCACCCAGCGTTCGGCAAAGCCGTCGCCGCGTGCGTTTTCCAGGAAGCCGCAGTGCCCGCCCCAGCGCGCGATTTCTAGCTGCGCGGCCGCCGGCAGGTGCCACTGGCGGAAATCGGATACCGGAATCACCGGATCGTCCTGGGCCATGAGGATCGCCGACGGCACCTGCAGCGGCGCGAGGCGGTCGCCGGCAATCGAGTAGCTTTCAAAGTAGGCCTGCAACGAGCCGTGCGGGGTGTGGCGCTCGGCCAGCCAGGCCATCAGCCCGCGCATGTCCAGGGCCAGGGTGGCGTCGTCGTAGTGGTACTGCTCGGGAAACAGCGCGCGCTTGCGCAACAGCGAACCGCGCCACTTGCGGCGGAAGTACCAGTCATAGAACTGCGGCCCGCGCTCGATGCTTTCCATCGTCGTCGACGGGTCCAGCAACGGGCAGACGGCCGCCACCTGCTGCAGCGGCAGGCCGGCGGCCGGCGCGCGCAGCGCCACGCGCAGGACATGGTTGCCGCCCAGCGAATAGCCGGCCGCCAGCAGGCGCGGCGACGGGAAGCGGCGCCACAGGTCGGCCGCGGCATTGACCACCTCGTCGATGCGGTCCGAGTGGAACAGCTCCGGGTTGAGGTGGTGGGTGCCGCCGTGATCGCGGAAATTCAGCCGGAACACCTGATAGCCCAGGGCAATGAGCCGCGCCGAGGTCATCCGCATGTAGCTGGACTCGGCGCTGCCTTCCCAGCCATGCAGCAGCAGCACGGTGGCGCGCGGGGACTGGTCGCGTGGCACGTCCAGCCAGCCCTGCAGGCGCACGCCGTCGCCGCCATCAAGAATGTGCGAGGTGCTGTGCGCGCCGCTGGCGCTCATCAATTGCACGCCACGGCGGCGGCGCAAGGCGCTGGAACCGAGCACCGACTGCACGTGCGGATTGCGCAGCCAGCGCGGCGGCTGGTACTGGTCAACGCTCAGCATGCGCCACCTCCGCCGCGACGCCGGCTGCGGCGGGCGCAGGGCTGGTGCGGGCTGCGCGCGGCCACGGACCCTCAGGACTCCATGGCCGCGACGATGCGCGCGCGCGAAGTCTCGGCGATGCGGCGGCGCCCTTCGACGTCATGCACGGCGATGGGCTCCAGGAAGTGCACCTCGGCCAGCCGCGATGGTTCGCCCAGCAGGCGCACCAGGTTGGCGGCGAAACTTTCGCGTGGGCCGAAGGCGACCACCGTTTGCGCGTTGCCGCGCTCGCCATAGCGCAGCGCCACCGGCTGCACCGGTACGCCGGCTTCGACCGCGGCCTGGAAGATGCGCGCATGGAACGGGCCCACTTCCTGCCCGCCGCGGGTGCGGCCCTCGGGAAACACCCCTACCGACTTGCCGCCGCGCAGCCGTTCGACCATCAGCTGCAAGACGCCGCCCAGTGATTCGGTGCTGCCGCGCTGGTGGAAGATGGTCTGGCCGCGCGCGGCCATCCAGCCGACCAGCGGCCAGCCAGCGATCTCGCGCTTGGCGACGAAGCCCATCACCCGCTGGCTGTGCAGGATCGAGATGTCGACCCAGCCCACGTGGTTGGCGACGAACAGCGTCGGCCCGGCCAGCGGCGTGCCGATGCGGCGCAGGCGGAAACCAAACACGCGCATCAGGTTGCCCTGCCACCAGCGGATCATCCACTGCTCCAGGGTGTCGTCGGCACCAATGCGGATGCGCGCCAGCGCCGGCACCACAATGCACGCCATGGTCGGCGGCAGCCCGATCAGCACGTGCAGCAGCAGCAACGGCACGCGGTACAGGTAGCGGAACCAACGCAGCGTGCCGCCAGCTTCGCGCGTGGCGGGCAGGGAAGACTCGCTCATTCGGGCAAGGTACCGGGAAATACGAGGGGAAGGAACGCCCCTATTGTGGCAGCACTGGCCGCCGCGCGCAGTCGCACCGCTGGGCAGGCGCGTTCCAGCGGTGTGCCCATGGCTCAGGCGCCGGGCCGCGGCACCACCGCCAGGGTCAGGCGCGAGGCGCAGACGCGGCGGCCCTGCGCATCGACGATGCCGATCTCCCATACGTGCAGGCTGCGCCCCACATGCAGGGCACGGGCGGTGCTGGTCACCAGGCCCTCGGTGACGGCGCGGATGTGGTTGGCATTGATCTCCACGCCCACGCACATGTGGCTGGCCGGGTCCACGCACAGGTTGCCGGCGCTGCTGCCCAGGGTCTCGGCCAGCACCACCGAGGCGCCGCCGTGCAGCAGGCCGTAGGGCTGGCGGGTGCGCGCATCGACCGGCATGGTCGCGCTCACCCAGTCCTCGCCGGCGCCGGTGAAGACGATGCCCAGGTGTTCGAGCATGTTGCCGCGGCTGAGGGCGTTGAGGGCGTCGATGGACACCGGTTCGCGAAATACCATGGGCAGTCTCCTGGAACGATCGGGGGAAAGCGCCGCACCGGCACGCGGCTTTAGAGAATGGGCACCAGACCCGCGCCGAAGGCGGTGAGCATGCGCACCAGCAGCCACTTCGGGCCGACATCGACCTCGGGAAAGTCGCCAACCGGCTGGTAGCACTGGCGGAATTTCGGGTCCTGGCGCGGCAGCGGCCACGGGCAGTCCGGGCCTGGCTTGAACTCGTAATTGGTGGCGTAGCGCCAGGGCCAGATATCCAGGATCGGCATGGCCTCGAAGGCCTTGCCCACGCTGTAGTTCAGGCCCGACAGCAGCGGCGGCTTGCCGCGCGGGGCGACCACCCAGGCGTTTTCCGGCGACATGTCGCGCTCGATGCTGGCAGCCAGGGCCTGGGCGAAGGCCGGATCATCGATGACCACCGCGCCTTCGGTGTTGTAGTTCTCGCTGCGCGGATCGAAATTGTGGGTACCGACCACGCCAACCCGGCGATCGACCACCAGCGACTTGGCATGCAAGCCCATGCGCGCACCCTCGCGGGTGACCGGCAGCGGCTTGTTGGCCGGGCGCGTGCTCAGGAAGGACGGCCGCGTTTCGGTGCGCAGCAGGCGCCGGTCGACCTCGCTGCCCCCGGCCTGGCGTCCGCCGCCCGCGCCGCCTGCCTGTCCACTGCTGCCGCGCACCGCATTACCGATGGCGCTGCCGCCAAGCACGCGGTTCTCGCGCGGGCCGGTGCCATTGCCCAGCGGCGAATGCACCAGGTTTTCATAATCGACCGGTGCGTCGAGCGGGAACGGCTTGAACTCGTAGATGTTGAAGCCAAGCTCGCGCAGGTTGCGGCGCTTGTACTTGTACGACAGCGCATACACGATCGGGTTGTCGGTGGCGGCCAGGCTGTTGGTGGACACGACCACGCGCGGCGGCTCGGCGCGCTTGCGCAGGTCGCGGAAGATGTCCTGCGCCGGGTCGGACAGCACCAGGTAGGGCGTCTGCAGCAGCACTTCATGTTGCGCACCGGCGATCAGCGAATCCAGCTCCGGCGCGGTGGACACGGCCTGATGCGGATGCTCCTTGCGGTGCTTCTGCGGCAGGTCGGCCACGTACAGCACGCTGCGCACGGGCAGGGCGGTGTCGACGAAGCGCTCGGCGATGAAGTCGCTGTCGGCCGCTTCCAAGCGTACGCGCTCGATGCGCTCGGGATGCTGGAACTGCGCCGGCGGCATGGGCGGCACGCCTTCGCGCAGCAGCGTGCGGCCGACATCGTTCAGGCGTTCGGCTGGCACGCTGCGCTGCGCGCGCCAGAACGCGTCGAAGTTGTCGGCCATGTGCCGGGCCTCGGGCCCGGCGACGATCACGTCGCGGTCGCGGAAGTTGTATTCGGCGTCCCAGTCGTAATAGTCGTCCTGGTAGTTGCGCCCGCCGACCACGCCAATGACGTTGTCGATCACCAGCAGCTTGTTGTGCATGCGCTGGTTGAAGCGGCGAAAGCAGCACAGCACGCTGCCGGCGTAGTCGAAGTAATTGAGCTTGGCCTTGCCGAAGGCGGGGTTGTAGATGCGCAGCTCGAAGTTCTGGTGCGCGCCGGCCAGCGCGCCGAGGATCTGCAGGTCGGAAATGGCCGAAAGCTGGTCGATCAGCACGCGCACGCGCACGCCGCGGCGGGCGGCGTCGAGTAGCGCGTCCAGCACCAGGCGCGCGCTGTCGTCCTTGTCGAAGATGTAGGTCTGCAGATCGATGTTGCGCGTGGCGCTGTGGATCAGGTTGATCCGCGCGACCAGGGCTTCCTCGCCATGGTCCAGCAGGGTCGCGTAGTGGCGCGGCTGCGCCGGTGTCGAGGCGGCCATGGCCCGGCCACCCAGCGCGCGCAGCGGCGACGGTTGCGCGCAGCGGTCCTCGCGGTCGCAACTCAAGGTGGTATCGCGCGCGGCCACCGCAATGGCCGCGGCGCGGTCGCGCTGGCTGTGCGACAGACCCGCGCAACCGCTGGCCGTCAGCATGAGCGCCAGCGGCAGCAGGACCCTGCAAAGACGGTTCACGGCCGGGGCGCCTCCGCCAGGCGGGCGCGCAAAATGAAGGTCACCCTGTCACCCAGGGCCACCTGCCAGCTGTCCATTCCATATCGTCCGCGCAGGACGGTACCGCGACTGATCACGTCGCAATCATACCCGGCCCGCGGGCATTCGGCCGGCATCACCGTCAGCGTCTCGGTATGGCGGATGCCGCGGATGCTGAGCTGGCCGACGAGGTCGCCACCGTGCGCGGCCACGTCCGGCAGATAGGGTTCGGAATCGAACTGCACCAGCGGGAAGCGCTCGACGTCGAAGAAGTCCTCGCCGCGCATCCACGCCGTGTAGCGCGGCTTGCCCGGGATTTCGACCTGGCGTGCATCCATGCGCAGGCGCACCTGGTGACGGCCGTCGGCCAGGCGCAGCACCTCGCCCTCGAAGCGCGGGAACACGCCCTCGATCTTCTGCCCGAAGCGCGTGCGGATCTCGAACCCGCAGCGCGAGCGCTCGGTATCCAGCGCCATGCGCTCGACGACCGGGGCGATGACAGGGGCGACGACGGGAGCGGACTGCGCGGGCTGAGCAGGCGCACACGGCGCCCAGAGCAGCGCCAGCCCCAGGCACGCGACGCGCGCGCCTGTCAGGGCCACCAGAAGGCGGTCAACCGGGCGATGCCGGGTTCGATCGCCGCGTCCAGCGGCAGCGCCAGCAGCGCGATCGAGGCGGTCGGCATGCCGCGGTAGTCACCGGACTGGCCGCTGTGCATCAGCGCCACCAGCCGTTCCAGCCCGGGGTTGTGGCCCACCAGCAACAGGCGCTCACATTCGCGATGGTCATCGATGACCGCCGCCAGCGTGCCCGGCGTGGCCTCGTAGATGCGCTCTTCCAGGCGTTGCTCGATATAGCCGGTGAGGCCGAGCACCGCTTCCAGGGTTTCGCGCGCGCGCCGCGCCGGGGAACACAGCACCCGGTCGGGCACCAGGCGCTGCTCGCGCAGCCAGGCGCCGGCCGCTTCGGCCTCGGCCAGGCCGTGCGGGGACAGCGGGCGGTCGATATCGGCCTGGCCAGTGTCGGCCGGCTCGGCGTGGGCATGACGCAGCAGGATCAGTTCGCGCATGGGCAGTCCGGAAGAGAAGGGGTCAGGCCTTGAGCCAGCGAAGCAGCGGTTCCCAGTCCTGCTGGTGCTCGCGCACCTGGGCCGAGCGGTAGTCGAACAGGCTGCGGCCGAGACCGGCCAGCACCACGTAGGCCTGGGTGTCGCGCAGCTGCGCGACCAGCGGATAGGGCCAGCTGCCGATCATCTCGACCGCCTGCTGGGCGGTCTGCGTCCACGGCTTGCTGCGATTGAGCACCAGCCCGACCGGCAGCTTGCGCTGGTGCACGCGCGGCACCTTGGCCAGGGTGTTGAGGAAGCCGACCACCGCTTCGATGTCCAGGGCCGAGGCCAGGACCGGCACGACGACCGCATCGGCGCGCTCCAGGAACGGCATCAGGTCCTCGGCCATCGCCCCGGCCGGGGCGTCGATGATCAGCTGCTGGGTGTCTTCGGGCAGTTGCGCATCCCATTGCCGGCGGCGGGTGGCGTCGATGGGCAGCACCGCGCTGTCCAGCCCGGCGCGACGCTGCGCCCAGCGGGTGGAAGACTGCTGCGGATCGGCATCAGCCAATACGGTGCGCCGGCCCTGCAAGGCGGCATGGGCCGCCAGGTTGGTGGCGATCGTGGTCTTGCCGACCCCGCCCTTGGAGCCGGCTACCAGGAACGTCTTCATGCACGCCTCGCTTCCGTGAACCAGCGTCGAGCGTACACCGCGGCCCGGTGAGGGGGTAGTCGAGGGACGCCGGCCGCCGCTGTCGGTGTACGCCTGTCCCGGCCCTGCTATGTTGGCGGCCCGCAAAGGAGTGCCCATGAGCGAGTTGCAGGACCTGACCGCGCTGATCCGCGCCAGCACCCCGTTGATCGTCATCGAGACCCAGGAGGAGCAGCGCATCGTCGAGCTGTTCCGGCAGAGCCTGATGCAGGTGTGGCGCGCCCTGTACCGCTGGACGATCACCGAGGGCCTGCGCCGCATCGACCTGGATCGCGAGGACGCGCCGCTCGGCCCGCCCGACGCCAGCGCCGCCTTGCAGATGATTCGCCAGGCCGACCAGCGCGGTGTCTACCTGCTGCTGGACATGCACCCCTACCTGGGCTACGCCTCGCACCAGCGGCTGTTGCGCGACATCATCGAGCGCCGCCACAGCCAGCCGCACGTGCTGGTGATGATCGGCGCCAAGGTCGAGTTGCCGCCGGAGCTGGAAGGCCTGGCCACCCGCTTCAGCCCGCACCTGCCCGACGCCAATGCCTTGCTGAAGATGCTGCGCGAGGAAGTGGCCGACTACGCCCGCGAGAATGGCGGGCGCCGCGTGGAAGTGGATACCGAGGTGGCTCAGCAGATCCTGCGCAACCTCAAGGGACTGGGTCTGCGCGACGCGCGGCGCATTGCCCGGCAGCTGATCTTCAACGATGGCGTGCTCAGTCAGGACGACCTGCCGCAGCTGGCCCGGCTCAAGTTCGAGCTGCTCAACCGCAGCGGACACCTGCATTACGAATACGACAACGCGCGCTTTGCCGACGTGGCCGGGGCCAACCGCCTCAAGCGCTGGATCAACCAGCGCCGCGGCGTGTTCGTCTCCGGCACCGCGCCGCCGGGGCTGGACCCGCCCAAGGGCGTGCTGCTGCTCGGCGTGCAGGGCTGCGGCAAGTCGATGCTGGCCAAGGCCACCGCCGCCGGCTTCGGCGTGCCGCTGCTGCGCCTGGATTTCGGCAGCCTCTACAACAAGTACCACGGCGAAACCGAGAAGAACCTGCGCGACGCGCTGGCCTCGGCCGAGCAGCTGGCGCCTTGTGTGCTGTGGATCGACGAGATCGAGAAGGGCCTGGCCAGCGGCGGCGAGGACGGCGGCGTATCGCGCCGGGTGCTGGGCCACCTGCTGACCTGGATGGCCGAGCGCAAGGGCGCGGTGTTCATCGTCGCCACCGCCAACCAGGTGCAGGAGCTGCCGGCCGAACTGCTGCGCAAGGGCCGCTTTGACGAAATCTTCTTCGTCGACCTGCCCAGTCCGGATACGCGCGTGGAACTGCTGCGCCTGCACCTGGGTCGCCGCGGGCTGGACGCGGATGGCTTCGCGTTGCCGGCGCTGGCCGCGGCCAGCCAGGGCTTTTCCGGCGCCGAGATCGAACAGGCCATCGTTTCGGCGCTCTACGCCGCGCATGCCGAACAGCGCGCGCTGGACGACAGCGTACTGATGCAGGAAATCCGCGCCACGCGGCCGTTGTCGGTATTGATGGCCGAGCAGGTGCAGACCTTGCGCGACTGGGCCAGCGAACGCACCGTGCCGGCCGAGTGACCCGCTGCGGCGCTGTAGGAGCGGCTTCAGCCGCGACCGCGACGTGGCAGATCGCGACTCCGCCCATCGGGGCTGAAGCCCCTCCTACAGGGACCCCATCGGCGTTCGGCGTGCTTCAGCCCCAGCGCGCCAACAACCACGCCCAGGCCGGCAAGGTCAGCAACGCCAGCAGGATGCTGTAGCCGACCAGGGCCGCCGCCAGCCGCGGAGCCAACCGGTGCGAAATCGCCAGCGCCGCCGCAGTGATCATCGTCGGCATCGCGCTTTCCAGCACATTGGCCTGCAACATCTCCCCGCGCAAACCGAACGCCAGCGACAGCGGCCACGCAAGCAGCGGCAGCACCAGCAGCTTGAGCACCAGCCCCGCCGCCAGCGGCCGCAACTCCGACGCGGGCAGCCGCAGTTGCAGCGACAGGCCCACCGCCAGCATCACCAGTGGCAGCATCGCATCGGACAGGCTGCGCAACGCCCCGCCGATCCATGCCGGCGGCTGCGCCGGCATCACCGTCAGCGCGAGCAGCAGCGCCCACAACGGCGGAAAGCGTGCGATCCGCGCCAGGATCTGCGTGGTGGTCGGCGCGGTGTCGCCGCTGTAGCGCGCCAGCACGTACAGCCCGAACGTGGACAACAGCACGAACGTGCCGAACTGGTCGTACACCACCGCATAGGGCAACGCGTGTTCGCCCAGCAGCGCGCGCACCATCGGGTAGCCGATGAAGCTGGAATTGCTCAGCGCCACGCACATCAGCAGCACCGCATGTTCCTCGCGACGCAGCTTCAGCACACGCGTGCACAGCGTGACCAGCAGCACCGTGGCCGCCGCCAGCAGCCAGGGCGTGGCCATCAGCCCGAGCAGCGAGCGGTCCAGATGCAGTCGCGGTACGTAGGTCAGCACCGCCGCCGGCAGGCACAGATACAGCACGACGCGGTTGAGCACATCGGCACTGTTGTCGGGCAGCACGCGCAGGCGCGCGAACAGCAGACCCAGGCCGAGGGTCGTCAGGATCAGCGCGAAGGCATCCAGGGCCATGGCGGCAAGCGCAGCCGGCTCAGCAGGACGAGGCGGCCGCCTGGGGCCGCGCGCTGCGCCGTTCCATCCACACGCTGAGCAAGGTCAGGCCGATGCCACCCGCGGTCACCGCCGCGGCGGCGTAGCTGAGCTGCGGGTAGATCGCACCGTGCGCCAACATGCTCGCACCCAGCCAGGCGCCACCGGCATTGCCCAGGTTGAAGGCGCTCTGGTTGAGCGTGGATGCCAGCAATGGCGCGTCGTGAGCCTGCTGCATCGAGCGCGTCTGCAACCCCGGGTTGGCCGCAAAGCCCAGCACACCGATCAGGAACACGCCCAGCGTCGCGCCCCACGCCGAGTCCATCAGCGTGGCAAAGCCGAGGAAGAACACGCACAACGCGCCGAGCAGCAGCGCAATGCTGCGCATCAGCCGGCGGTCTGCCAGCTTGCCGCCAAGCAGCGTGCCGATGGTGGCGCCGACGCCAAACAGCACCAGCACGCGGCTGATGGCGTGTTCGTCCATCCCTGCGCGATGGGTCAGGATCGGATCGATATAGGTGAACACGGTGAACACTCCGCCGAAGCCGAACACCGTCATGCCCAGCGCCACCAGCACGCGCGGCTTGAGCACGCGGCTCAGTTCATGGCGCAGACGCGGCGCTGGCATTGCCTCCAGGCGCGGCACGTAGCGGGCCATGACAAGCAAGGCGATCACCCCCAGCACCGTCACCGCCCAGAAAGTGGAGCGCCAGCCCAGCGCCTGGCCGAGCACGGTGCCGGCCGGTACGCCGAAGATGTTGGCGATGGTCAGGCCGGCGAACATCAGCGCGATCGCCTGGGTGCGTCGCCCCGGCGCGGCGATGTGACCGGCGACCACCGCGCCGGCACCGAAGAACGAGCCGTGCGCCAGCGAGGCGATCACCCGCGCCGCCATCAGGATTTCGTAGTTCGGCGCCAGCGCGCACAGCAGGTTGCCGAAGATGAAGATGCCCATCAGCACCAGCAGCACGGTCTTGCGCGGCAGGCGCGCAGTGGCCATTGCCAGCAGCGGGCCGCCGATGACCACGCCCATGGCGTAGCCGGAAACCAGCAGGCCGGCCGCGGGAATGGACACACCCAGGTCGGCGGCCATCTGCTGCAACAGGCCCATCACCACGAATTCGGTGGTGCCAATGGCAAAGGCGCTTACGGCGAGCGCGATCAGGGGAAGACGCGAGGACATGGCAGTCAGCGCCCCGTGGCGGGGCATGGCGGCGGCAAGGCAGCTTATTGTGCGCCGCAGCAATGGCGGTCACAAGTTCGCGGCTGAACCGGCGCGATCACGTCCTGGCGATATGGACGACACAGCCTTGCGGCGGCGGGCGCACAGGCCCGGCGCCGCTGCTCTCACGGCCAGGCGGGGGGATTGGCCTGCCAGCTGGCGAGCACTTCGCCCAGGGTGGCGCGTTCGTCGTCGGTCCAGTCCGGCAACAGCGCGGGCAGGTTGGCCGCATCGCTCCACTTGTCTGGCCAGGTGCGCACCGCGGCGGCATACCAGCTGACCGCCTCTTCCTTGCGACCGAGCTTCCACAACACCAGTGCCAGCGTCGGCGGCAACCAGTCCGGCGTGGCCGGGCGGCCGGCGGCCAATCCCAGCCACTGGTGCAACGCCGGTTCGTAATCGCCGGCGCGATACAACGCCCAGCCATAGTTCCAGCTCACCTGGCGGTATTGCAGGCTGCCACTGGGCAGGCCGGCAAGCGCCGCCTTGTACAACTGCTCGCCGAGTTCACGGCGGCCGCCGCTCATTGCCAACGTGCCCAATTGCGCGCGTGCTTCGACCGCACGCGGATCGCGTTGCACCATGGCCGCGAGCTTGTCGACCACTGCATCACCCTGGCCCGGCACCACTACCACCGGCCGCGCGGTGCTGCGGTCCTCGTCGAAATAGAACTCCTTGGGTTTGAGCACCGTCTGTGCCCAGGCGCTGCCGCAGAGTGCCCACACGGCCAACGCAATGGCCATGCTCCGTGCATGAGTCGTCTTCACGTTCATTCCCCTGGAAAACCGAACAACCCTCCTCCCACCGTGCATCCTAACCGCACCAGCGCACACGGCACGAGTGCCGGGGGTCACAGAACCCGGGTCGCGCAGGGGGCCACTGCTACAATTACCGGTCGCCCGGCGCAGGCCGGGGCGCGACTCGCCAACCCCGCCGGGCCAGCCATGACCAGCACCGCCGAACTCACATCGCCGTCTTCCGCCAACATGCCGGCGCTGGGCACCCTGGACCGCGACTACACGCTCGAACACAAGTACACGCGCACCGACGGACGCATCTATCTGTCCGGCGTGCAGGCACTGGCGCGCCTGCCGTTGCTGCAGCGCCTGCGCGACCAGGCTGCCGGCCTGGATACCGCCGGCTTCATCAGTGGTTACCGCGGCAGTCCGCTCGGCGGCTTCGATCTGGAGCTGTGGCGCGCGCGCAAACACCTGGAAGCGGCGAAGGTGAAGTTCACCCCTGGCCTCAACGAGGACCTGGCCGCGACCATGGTCTGGGGCACGCAGCAGACCCATCTGTTCCCCGGCGCCAATGTCGATGGCGTGTTCGGCATGTGGTACGGCAAGGGCCCGGGCGTGGACCGCAGCGGCGACGTGTTCAAGCACGCCAATGCCGCCGGCACCTGGCGCCATGGCGGCGTGCTGGCGCTGGCCGCCGATGACCATGCCTGCCGCAGTTCGACGCTGCCGCACGGCAGCGAGGACGAGTTCGTCAGCGCGATGATGCCCATCCTCAACCCGGCCGGTGTGCAGGACATCCTCGACCTGGGCCTGGTGGGCTGGGCGATGAGCCGCTACACCGGGCGCTGGATCGGCTTCAAGACCATCGCCGAGACCGTGGAGTCCTCGGCCTCGGTGCAGGTGGACCCGTTCGACCGCCGCATCGTGCTGCCCGAGGACTTTGAAATGCCCGCCGGCGGCCTCGGCATCCGCTGGCCGGACCCGCCACTGGACCAGGAAATGCGCCTGCACCGCTATGCGGTCAAGGCCGCGCAGGCCTTTGCCCGCGCCAACGGCCTGGACCGCGTGGTGATGGATTCGCCGCATCCGCGCCTGGGCATCGTCACCACCGGCAAGAGTTACCTGGACGTATTGCAGGCGCTGGAATACCTCGGCCTGGACGAGGCCGCCTGCGCCTACCTCGGCATCCGCGTGTACAAGGTGGCGATGACCTGGCCACTGGAGCCGGTCGGCATCACCCGCTTCGCCCAGGGCCTGCAGGACATCGTCGTGGTGGAGGAAAAGCGTGCCTTCATCGAGCGGCAGATGAAGGAGCTGTTCTACAACTGGCCAGCCAGCGCCGGCCAGCGCCCGAGCATTGTCGGCAAGTACGACGAAGCCGGCGAGTGGATTCTGCCGTCCACCGGCGAACTGACGCCGGCGACCATTGCCGCGGTGATCGGCAGGCGCATCCTGCGTTTCGCGCCGCCGTCCGGTTCGCTCACCGCGTCAATCGAACAGCGGCTGCGCTGGATGGATGCCAAGGAAGCGGAGATGGCGCTGCCGCGCGCGCAGTTCCCGCGCGTGCCGCACTATTGCTCGGGCTGCCCGCACAACACTTCCACGGCGGTGCCGGAAGGTTCGCGCGCCATGGGCGGCATCGGCTGCCACTACATGGTGACGTGGATGGACCGCGCCACCGAGACCTTCACCCACATGGGCGGCGAAGGCGTGACGTGGTCGGGGCAGGCGCCGTTCACCGACACCCCGCACGTGTTCCAGAACCTGGGCGACGGCACCTATTTCCATAGTGGCACGCTGGCGATCCGCCAGTCGGTCGCCACCGGCGTCAACATCACCTACAAGATCCTCTACAACGATGCGGTGGCGATGACCGGCGGCCAGCCGGTGGACGGCAGCCTGACCGTGCCCGACATCGCCCGGCAGATGCATGCCGAAGGCATCCACACCATCGTGGTGCTCAGCGACGACATCGCCAAGTGGACGCGCCGGCGCGACCTGTTCCCGCCGGACACCGAGTTCCACGACCGTAGCGCGCTGGATGAAGTGCAACAGCGCCTGCGCACGGTCAAGGGCGTGAGCATCCTCATCTACGACCAGACCTGCGCCACCGAGAAGCGCCGCCGCCGCAAGCGCGGCAAGCTCGCCGATCCGGCCAAGCGGGTGATGGTCAATTCGCTGGTCTGCGAAGGCTGCGGCGACTGCGGCGAGAAGAGCTTTTGCGTATCGGTGCTACCGAAGGAAACCGAGTTCGGGCGCAAGCGCCAGATCGACCAGTCCAACTGCAACAAGGACTACTCCTGTGTGTCGGGCTTCTGCCCGAGCTTCGTCACCGTGCACGGCGGCAGCGTGCGCAAGCGTCGCCTTGGCGAGGCGGCCTCCGCATCGGATGAGGGCGGTCGCAGCGATGCCACCCACCTGCTCGACAACCTGCCCGCGCCGGTGCCGCGCACCGACCTGGCGCAACCCTGGAACATCCTGATCACCGGCGTCGGCGGCACCGGCGTGGTGACCATCGGTGCCCTGCTCGGCATGGCCGGGCACCTGGAAGGCAAGGGCGC
The DNA here is from genome assembly GCA_035629025.1 of Stenotrophomonas sp. Taxonomy (GTDB): domain Bacteria; phylum Pseudomonadota; class Gammaproteobacteria; order Xanthomonadales; family Xanthomonadaceae; genus Stenotrophomonas_A. The sequence continues at coordinate 80,812 of DASPIU010000070.1, read as the reverse complement.
CACCGTGCTCGACCAGACCGGCCTGGCGCAGAAGGGGGGCGCGGTCACCACCCACATCCGCATTGCCAGGCAGCCCCAGGACATCCACGCCGTGCGCATCGCCGCAGGCGAGGCCGACCTGGTGCTGGGCTGCGACATGGTGGTGGTCAACGACTACTGGGCGCTGTCCAAGGTGCGTGCCGAGCGTTCGGAAGTGGTGCTCAACACCTATGAGGCCATGCCCGGCAGCTTCACCATGCACCCGGACCTGCAATTCCCGGCAGCGGAAATCGTGGCCGGTGTGCGCCTGGCGCTGGGCGGACGCGAGCCGCAGCTGCTTGACGCCACCCAGCTGGCGACCGCGCTGCTGGGCGATGCCATTGCCGCCAACCTGTTCATGCTCGGCTACGCCTGGCAGCAGGGCCTGGTGCCAGTGTCGTTCGAGGCCTTGATGCGCGCCATCGAACTCAACGGCGCGGCCGTGCAGATGAACCGCCAGGCCTTCGCCTGGGGCCGCCTGGCCGCGATCGACCTGGAAGCGGTACGGCAGGCCGCCGGGCTGGTGCATGACGCCGCCACCGCGCAGGAGCGCAGCCCGCATCACCTGCAGGCACTGCCGCCGCTGGACTGGGAAGGCAACGAAGGCGGCGCGACCGCCGCGCCCCGTGACACTGGTGACGAGCCATCGGTACGCGGCCTGCCCGCCGAAGCCGGCGATGCGCTGGCCTTCCTGCCGCTGGACGACGCGCGCCTGTCGCGTTCGCTGGATGAACTGATCGAGCGCCGCGTGCGCTTCCTCGGCGATTACCAGGACGCCGCTTACGCTCAGCGCTACCGCCAGCTGGTGGAGCGCGTGCGCGCCGCCGAGCAGGCCCGTGCTCCGGGTTCCACCGCACTGGCCGAAGCCGTCGCGCGCTATTACTTCAAGCTGATGGCGTACAAGGACGAGTACGAGGTGGCGCGGCTGTACACCAGCGGCGATTTCGAGCGCCAGCTCAAGCAGCAGTTCGACGGCGACTTCCAGGTCCGCTTCCACCTGGCCCCGCCCTTGCTGGCGAAGAAGGACGCACAGGGCCGGCTGCTCAAGCGCGAATACGGGCCGTGGATGTTCAAGGCCTTCAAGCTGCTGGCGCGGCTGCGCTTCCTGCGCGGCAGCACGCTCGACGTGTTCGGCTACAGCGCCGAACGCCGCGGCGAGCGCCAGCTGATCACCGATTACGCGCGCACGGTGGAAGGGCTGCTGGAAAAACTCGATGCCGGCAACGTCGGCCTGGCCGCGCAGATCGCCGCCATCCCCGAACACATCCGCGGCTACGGTCACGTCAAGGAAGCGCACCTTGCCGAAGCCAAGGTGCGCGAGGCGGCGCTGCTCGCGCAATGGCGCAACCCCAAGGCGCTGCACATCGTGCAGGCGGCATGAGCCAAGCCGCCGCGTGCGGTTTGGCCCGCCTGACGCAGGATCAGCGCGGCGGCGCCAGCAATTCCTTCGCGCTCAGGCTGCCATCGCCATTGGCATCCTGCTTGCGGAAGCGCTCGGTCAAGGTCGCGATGTGCGCTGCGCGCGTCACCGGCTTGCCGCGTCCACCGGGCAGTTCATCGGCACTGAGCACGCCGTCGCCGTTGCGGTCGCGCTGGTCGAAGGCATAGCTCATCCAGGCCAGGTATTCGTCCAGGCTGACGCGGCCATCGCCATTGCCGTCCATCCGCTTGAGGTACTCGCCGCTGTCGGTGACCTGCGCCGCGGCGGTGCCCGCCAGCAGCAACAGCAGCCAGGCGCAGCACGACGAACGCCGCGCAAGGCGGCGTCCGTGGGTGGTGGCGATCGCCTTGCAGGCGCCGATCATGCGCCGCTCAGCGCATAGCCCTTCAGCCGCGCCGCATAGGCCTGCAACGCGCCGATGCCGCTGGCCTCGGCGTCGTGGCACCACGCCTGCAACTGGCGCAGGCGCTCGGAAGCGTCATGGGTCCGCGCTTCCAGCAGCGCGGCCAGGCGCGCGCGGTGCTCGACCAGGGTGCGGATGCGCGGACGCTGCGCCACCCAGTCACGCAGCTGCTGGCGCGCATCGGGCTTGAGCCAGCGGCCGTCATCGACCAGGCCACGGCGCAGGCGCTTGGGCAGCAGTTCGCGCATGCGTGCGCCGGCAGCAGCCGCTTCCTCGCGCAGCGCCGGGGTGAAGACATTGCGCTGGTAATCGGTCATGGCCTGGAAGCGGTGCGACAGCAGCGCGCGCACGGTATCGGCATCGGGCACGCTGATGTTGGGGCGGATATCCAGCGACGGCGCCACCCGCAGCACCTTGGCCAGGCGCAGGCGCTGCAGCAGGCAGATCGCCTGCCAGCCGATGTCGAACTCCCAGCGCCGCATAGAGAAGCGCGCCGAGCTCGGGAAGGCATGGTGGTTGTTGTGCAGCTCTTCGCCGCCGATCCAGAACGCCCACGGGGTGAGATTGGTCGAGGTATCGGCCGACTCGAAGTTGCGGTAGCCCCACCAGTGGCCCAGGCCGTTGACCACGCCGGCTGCCCAGAACGGAATCCAGGCCATCTGGATCGCCCACAGCGCCACGCCCGGCAGGCCGAACAGCACCGCGTTGACGAAGAACAGCACCACCGGCCCCATCGTCGCGTAAGGGGTGTAGAGGTGGCGCTCGATCCAGTCGTCCGGCGCGCCCTTGCCGTACTGGGCGATGTCCTCGCGCAGGGTGCGCGCTTCGCGATACAGCTCCACGCCGCGCCAGAACACGTTGCCGATGCCCTTGACCTGCGGGCTGTGCGGATCTTCCTCGGTCTCGACCTTGGCGTGGTGCTTGCGATGGATGGCCACCCACTCGCGGGTGATCATCGAGGTCGTCAGCCAGGTCCAGAAGCGGAAGAAATGCGCCAGCACCGGATGGAAGTCCACGCCGCGGTGGGCCTGGCTGCGGTGCAGGTACAAGGTGACCGAGAAGATGGTGAGCTGGGTGAACACCAGCAGGACCAGCAGCATTTCCCACCAGCCCAGGCCGCTCAGGCCGCCGGTGAGGAAGTCGACGAGGGGTTGGGAAAGCATGGCGGGCTCCGGCCGAGAGGTCGGCAATGTGCGGTCAGTGGCAGACATCATGGGGGTGTTGCCGGCAAACTTCACCCACCGCCTGCGTATGTTGTTCAGCCCTTCACCCTTTCACCTGCCTATCCGCATTCATGTCCGCCGTGCCGCAATCGATCCCGTCCTCCGTGCCCCTGATCGAACTGGATCGGGCCAGCGTCACCCGCGGCCAGGTCCGCGTACTGCACGAGCTCGACCTGGCCATCGCCATGGGCCAGCACACCGCCATCCTCGGTCCGAATGGCTGCGGCAAGTCGTCCTTCATCAAGCTCATCACCCGCGAGCTGTATCCGCTGGCGCGCGCCGGTGGCGAGGCGCCGGTGAAGGTGCTGGGGCAGACGCGCTGGCAGGTGGACCGTTTGCGCTCGCAGCTGGGCATCGTCACCGGCGACCTGAGCGGCAACCTCGCCGACATGCCCGGGCTCAGCGTGGAAAGCGCGGTGCTGTCGGGCTTCTTCGCCAGCTACGTGATTCCGCCGCATCGCGAAGTGACCGACGACATGCGCGCACGGGCACGCGAAGCCCTGGCCCTGGCGCGCGCGCTGCCGCTGCTGGAGCGGCCCTATGCCGAGCTGTCGGCGGGCGAGACGCGCCGCGTGCTGATCGCGCGCGCCCTGGTCAACCGGCCGCAGGCACTGCTGCTGGACGAGCCCTCCACCGGCCTGGACCTGATCGCCCGCCAGCACCTGATCGACACCATGCGCGGCCTCGCGCGGCAGGGCATCACCCTGGTGCTGGTGACCCATCACATCGAGGAGATCGTGCCGGAGATCGAACGCGTGGTGCTGCTGCGCGCCGGCCGCGTGTTCGCCGATGGCCCGCGCGAGGCGATGCTGCACGACGACATGCTGTCGGCCGTGTTCGACGGCCCGGTGCGCGTGCAGCGCGACGGCGAACGCTACTCGGCACGGGTCGGCGACTAGCCCTTTCGCCGGCCAGCGCAGCGATTAGACTTCGCCGCACACGCTGCAGATCAAGAGGCCGGCATGACCCTGGGCAACACCGCGACGCGCCGCACCGGCGCGGCCATTCTCCTTACCCTGGCGCTGGCCGCCTGCAGTGCCACCGGTGGCCCGCGCGGCGCAGGCGGCGATGCGATGGCGCCGACCAAGGCACTCGGTTACCTGGACCCTGCCGCGGTACCGGACAGTCTGTTGCTGGTGCCACCGCCGCCGGCGCCCGGCTCGCCCGGCATGGCGTTGGACGAAGCTGTATCGAGGCAGGCACTGGCATTGAGTGCGACGCCACGTTTCGCCCAGGCCACGCGCGATGCCGACCTGTCCTTCCCCGCCGGCGCCAGCCAGTTCGCCTGCGCGCTCGGCGTGGCCATTGACCAGACGCATACACCGCGCCTGTACCAGCTGCTGGAGCGCAGTCGCATCGACGCCAGTGCCGCGACCAAGGCGGCCAAGAGCCAGTATCAGCGCCCGCGCCCCTTCACCCGCAACAACGAGCCGACCTGCACGCCGGAAGACGAGGAAGACCTGCGCCACAACGGCTCCTACCCTTCGGGCCACAGTGCGATCGGCTGGGCCTGGGCGCTGATCCTCAGTGAAGCGGATCCCACCCGCGCCAACGCGCTGCTGGAGCGCGGTCGCAATTACGCTGAAAGCCGCCTGGTCTGCAACGTGCACTGGCAGAGCGATGTGCTCGAAGGCCGGCACATGGGCGCCGCGGCGGTGGCGCGCCTGCATGACAACGCGCAGTTCCGCGCCGACCTGGCGGCAGCGCGCAAGGAGATTGCCGCCGCACGCGCCGCCGGCCGCACACCGGCCGCCGACTGCGATGCGCAGGCACGGATCCTGAAGCTGCGACCGGAGAGTGCGTTGTGAGCCGGCACTCCTTCGCCCGCTGGACTTGGCCGTTGTTGCTGATCGCCGGCCTGGCCCATGCCGCGCCAAACGGGACCGCCGCACCGGCGTCGCTGCGCATCGTCGGCTACGTGGTCGATGGCCCGGCCGCACCGGCGATCACCCCAGGCAAGCTCGACGTGGTGAATTTCGCCTTCGCCCAGGTCGATGCCACGCACCGGGTCTTCCTGCCCGGCAGCACCGCACCGGACAACCTGCGCCAGTTGGTGGCCCTGCGTGCACGGCAGCCGTCGCTGCGTATCGTGCTGTCGATTGGTGGCTGGGGCGCCGGGCATTTCTCCGAGGCAGCTGCCGACAAGGCCGCGCGCGCGAAGTTCGTGGACAGCGCCGTCGCCCTGCTGCGGCAATACGACCTCGACGGCCTGGACATCGACTGGGAGTACCCGACCTTGCCCGGCCCGGGCATCAGCCACCAGCCGGCCGACCGCCACAACTTCACCCTGCTGCTGGAAGCCTTGCGGCAGCGCCTGGATGCCGAGGCAGAGGCGCGTGGCGCTCGCCCCTATCTGCTGACCATTGCCGCGGCTGAAGGCGAGTTCGCGCGTGGCCTGGAACTGCCGCGCATTGCGCGCGCGCTGGACTGGATCAACCTGATGACCTACGACTTCTTCGGCAGCCTGACGCCGACCACGGGCCACCACGCCGGGCTGGCGCCGACGCCGGGCGCACCGGCCGCTGCGCGCAATGCGCAGGTCGCGGTTGATGAGTACCGGGCCGCCGGCGTGCCAGCTTCCAAGATCCACCTGGGTGTGGCTTTCTACGGCCGCCGCTTTGGCGATGTGGCCCCGGCACGCGATGGCCTGCTGCAACCGTTCGGCAGCGATGGTGGCTTCATTTCCTGGCGCGACATCGCCCAAACGCGCCTGGGCAAGCCCGGCTGGACCCGGAACTGGGACACCGACGCGCAGGCCGCGACGCTGTGGAATGCCGACACCCGCCAGTTCATTACCTACGATGACCCGCAATCACTGCGCGCCAAGATCGATTACGTGCGCCGCAAGCAGCTGGGCGGGGTGATGTACTGGGAATACCGCCAGGACCGCGACGAAGAACTGCTCGACGTGCTGGTGCAAGGCCGCGACGCCACGCCTTGACGCGCGCCAGGGCCGCTGACGGCCCTGGCACGTCTTGTTGCCTCAGAACTTCGCGGTGAATTCCACGCCGTAGGTGCGCGGCTCGTTGAGGAAGCCGGTGAGGTTGTTGAAGTCGATCGCGCCGACCACGCGGGTCTGGTCGGTCAGGTTGCGACCGAATACCGCCAGGTCATACAGCCCGTAGGACCAGTTGTAGCCCACGCGCAGGCCCCCCTCCAGCGAGCTGCGGCCGCGGAACTCCGGCGACTCGTAAAGGAAGAAGTTGACCTCGCTGCGGTAGGCCCAGTCGGTGTAGACGTAGATTTCCTTGCCGTCGACGATCGGGAAGCTCAGGCGCGCGGTGAGGTTGTGGATCCACTTCGGCGCCTGCGGCAGCGGATTGCCGTTGACCAGCGCGTAGGTGCCGCCGTTGATCACGGTGGTCGGGTCGGTGATGGTGCAGCCGCCGCCGCAGATCGCCACGGCCAGGTTCGGGTCCTTGATCTCGGTGTCGTTGTAGCTGCTGCCCACGGTGACCAGCAGGTTGTCGGTGACGTAGGCCTCGAAGTCGAGCTCGGCGCCCTGGCCGATGGTCTTGTCGGCATTGAGCAGGGTGGCGGTGTTGGACGCGCCGCCGACGGCGATCAACTGCTGGCCGTCCACGTTGTAGCGGAAGATGTCAAAGCCCAGGCGCGCGCGCTTGTCCCACAGGTCGGCCTTGACGCCGATCTCGTAGGAAATGACCTTCTCCGAATCGGCGGTGGACACGCCGCCGTTGGGCGCGGTGGCCGCGGCAAACAGCAGGCGCCCCTGCACCGACGGCGCGCGGAAGCCCTTGGCGACGCGGCCGTAGAGGTTCACGTCCGGGGTCAGGGCAAAGGTGCCGCTCAGGTCCCAGCTGACGTCGTTGACGTCAGTGTTGACCACATAGGGCCCGCCGACCGGCGCGCCAAACGGCGCCGCTTCCAGCACGCTGGCGCTGAAGTCCTTCTTGTCCTGGGTATAGCGCAGGCCGCCGCGCAGCTTGAAGCGCTCGGTCACGTCGAAGTCGCCGGAGACGAACGCCGCCCACGCCTTGTTGCGCTGCTGCTGCACGGCGTGGCCGGCCTGCGGGTTGCCGGGGCTGAGCGAGTCGTAGTTGAAGCTGTCGATGGTGACGTCTTCGTCGAAGTAGAACAGGCCGGCCTGCCAGTCGAAGCGGCCCCATTCGTTGGATTCGACGCGGAATTCCTGCGTCCACTGGCGGTGATCGGGCAGGCCGTCGGCCGACTCGGAAGCAAACGGAATCACGCCGGGACCATAGTTGCCCGGGCCGAGGAAGCTGGCGCCATAGCCGCCGTCGATGTCGCCGCGGTTGAGCGATTCGGCGGTTTCATAGCCGGTGATCGAGTACAGGGTGAGCTGGCCCAGGTTCCACTTCAGCCGCGCGCTGCCGCCCCAGGTTTCCAGGTCGGAGAAGTTGACGCCGTCGTTGCTGACCTCGTCGCGGTCGAAATCGGTGACCAGGGCGTTGCTGCCTTTCTGGATGATGTTGGCGCGGAACAGGCGCGCGGTGCCGTTGAGCTTGCGCTTGTGCAGGTTGAACAACGCCTCGAAGTCATCGCCTTCATAGAGGAACTGCACGCGGCCAGCGGCTTCGTCATAGCCTTCGAAGCCCTCGTTGGGGCCATCGTGGGTATTGGTGACCCAGTCGTCGCGGCGCTGGTACAGGGCCGACACGCGCGCCGACCAGCGCTCGGTCAGCGGGCCGCCATAGGCGCCCTGGAAATTCCAGGTGTCGTAGCTGCCGTAGGACAGCTTCACGTAGCCATCAGCGTCCTGCGAGGGGCGCGCCGAATCGAACTTGACCACGCCAGCCGGCGTGTTGCGGCCGAACAGCGTGCCTTGCGGACCGCGCAGCAGTTCGATGCCGGCCAGGTCGAAGACCGGGAAGCCCTTCAGCAGCGGGCTCTCCTGGACCACATCGTCATACACCAGCGACACCGGCTGCGAAGCGTTGAGGTCGAAGTCGGTATTGCCCAGGCCGCGGATGTAGAAGCGCGGGAACGCGCGGCCGTACGAGGATTCGATGTTGAGGCTGGGCAGGCGCGCGGACAGGAAGCGGATGTCGTCGGCGGCCGAACCGAGCACGTCGAGCTTTTCGCCGCTGACCGTGGTGATCGAGACCGGCACGTCCTTGGCGTTTTCCACGCGGCGCTGCGCGGTGACCTGCAAGGTGTCCAGCACGGCTGGCGCGCGGGTGGTGTCGGCGGCAGCAGCGGGCTCTTGCGCGGCGGCGTGCGTGGCCGGCAGCAGCGCGGCGAGTGCGAGGACAAGCGGGTGCGCGGCCGGCAAGCGGCCGTGGGGGCGGGTCAGGGACATGGCGAAGGCTCTCTCGGGTGGTGGTCTAGCGGCAACAGGCCGCCTAGCAGGTGAATGTTGCAATACAGCAAGCACGCGCGCAAAGGCCGTCTTCCGCCACGGCGCGCGCAGGCAAGCTGAACGCGCTTTGGCTGCGGCCTGCACGCATGACCAGCGGCAGGGGGCGGCTGCCATGGCGGCCGGAATAGACTCGGGCTCCACAGGATCGGTGATTCCCCAGGAGACTTGCATGGCGCAGTGGTATTTCCATATTCCCGGCCGTTCTGACCGTGTTGGTCCGCTGCAGGATGAGGCCGCGAGGCAGTATGCGCGCGCCAATCCGGGGGTCGTGGCCTGGCGCGAGGGCCTGGACGGCTGGAAGCCGGCGGCAAGCCTGGCCGAGCTGGGCAGCGCCGGTCCGGGCTTCGCGCCGCCACCGCCGCTGCCGGGCGGAGCGCGCGCGGACGACATCGACTTCCACATCATCGGCAACGACATGCAGTTCGTCGAAGTCGAGCTCGACCCCGGCGAGAGCGCCATCGGCGAGGCCGGTGCGCTGATGTACAAGGACGCCTCGGTGCAGATGGACACCGTGTTCGGCGATGGCTCGGGCGGCGGCCAGAGCGGCGGCGGCTTCATGGACAAGCTGCTGTCGGCCGGCAAGCGCGTGGTCACTGGCGAAAGCCTGTTCACCACCGTCTATACCCATACCGGCAGCGGCAAGGCACGCGTCGCCTTCGCTGCGCCCTACCCGGGCACGGTGCTGGCGATGAAGCTGTCCGAGCATGGCGGCCGCCTGATCTGTCAGAAGGACAGCTTCCTGGCTGGTGCGCGCGGTGTGTCGCTGGGCATCGCCTTCCAGCGCAAGATCCTCACCGGTCTGTTCGGCGGCGAGGGTTTCATCATGCAGAAGCTCGAAGGCGACGGCTGGGTGTTCGTGCATGCCGGCGGCACCGTAGTCGAACGCGAGCTCGCCGCCGGTGAGCGCATCGACGTGGATACCGGCTGCGTGATGGCCTACCACGCCACCGTGGACATGGACGTGCGCCGCATTGCCGGGCTCAAGAGCATGTTCTTCGGCGGCGAAGGCGTGTTCCTCGCCACGCTGACCGGCCCGGGCAAGGTGTGGCTGCAATCACTGCCGTTCTCGCGGATGGCCGGGCGCATGTTGCAGGCTGCGCCGCAGGGCGGTGGGCAGGCGCGTGGCGAGGGGTCGGTACTAGGCGGTTTGGGCCGGATCCTGGACGGCGATAACAACTTCTGACGAAGTTGTTGTCGCCCAGCCCGCTTTGCGGGCTGTGACCTCAGCCTCGGCTGTGCCGAGGCTGAGGTACGACATGCGCCTCCTACCCCCGCGCCTTCGGCGCGCCCCCCTAACAGAGGGGGCTCTTCTTCGGCTCGGTTATGCGTCTTGTTATGCTGCCGCTCCTTTCACCTGTGCATTGACGATGTCTACGCTGCGCGTTTTGCCTGTTCTTGGCTTGCTGGGCCTGCTGGCCGGTTGCGGGGGAAATAGTCGGCCGGCGCCGCCGCCGACGGTGGCGTCCGCGCCGGCGCCGGTGGTGCAAGCCGGTGCCGAGAAACCCGTGCGCATCGGCGTGGCGCTGGGAGGCGGGGCAGCCAAGGGCTTTGCGCATATCGGCGTGATCAAGATGCTCGAAGCCAATGGCTTCGAGCCGGTGGTCGTGTCCGGCACCAGCGCCGGCAGCGTGGTCGGCGCGCTGTATGCCAGCGGCATGGATGCGTTCGCCATGCAGGAAAAGGCCGTGGCGCTGGACCAGACCAGCATCCGCGACGTGCGCCTGTTCTCCGGCGGCCTGGTGCAGGGCCAGAAGCTGCAGGACTACGTCAATCAACAACTCGACAACCGCCCCATCGAGCGCCTCAGCAAACCGTTTGCCGCGGTCGCCACACGCCTGGAAGACGGCGAGCGCACCGTGTTCGTGCGTGGCAATGCCGGGCAGGCGGTGCGCGCGTCCAGCAGCATTCCCGGCGTATTTGAACCGGTCGCCATCGGCCGGTACCACTACGTGGACGGCGGCGTGGTCAGCCCGGTGCCAGTGGATGCGGCGCGCGAGCTGGGCGCCGAATTCGTCATCGCCGTGGATATCTCCAGCAAGGCCAGCGGCAAGAACCCGGGCGACCTGCTGGGCACGGTCAACCAGTCGATCTCGATCATGGGCCAGCGCCTGGGCGAGGCCGAACTCAAGCGCGCCGACATCGTGATCCGGCCCAAGGTCAACGACATCGGCGCGGCCGACTTCAACCAGCGCAACGCCGCCATCCTCGAAGGCGAGCGCGCGGCGATGGCGGCGATGCCGCAGATCCGCGCCAAGGTCGCCAAGCTGCGCCAGCAACGGGTCGACGCGGTGCGCGCCGCAGGACAACAGGCAGCCAAGGCCGCCGAGGCGGCGCGCCAGGCCTGCCTGGAAAAGCGCTCGCGCTGGGCCAAGCTGCGCAACGACGAAAGCAGCTGCGCGGCCCCGGCGCGATAACCGGCGCAGCGCGGCCGCGGCTCAGCCCTTCAAGGGCAGGCCGTGGCGTTCCTTCACCGTGCGCAGCACGAAGCTGGAATTGACGTCGGCCACGCCGGTGGCGTTGAGCAGGCGGTCGAGCAGGAAGTTGGAGAAGTGTTCCAGGTCGCGCACGATCACGTGCAGCAGATAGTCCATGTCGCCGGTGAGCGCATGGCAGGTCACCACTTCATCCCAGGCCTGCACGCTGTCGGCGAAATGCGCCACGCTTTCCTGGCCGTGCTTCTGCAGCTGCACGCGCACGAAGGCCTGCAGGCCCAGGCCCAGCGCGCGTGGGTCCAGGCGCGCGCCGTAGCCACTGATCACGCCGCTGCTTTCCAGCCGCTGCACCCGCCGCAGGCAGGCCGAGGCCGACAGGTTCACCTGTGCGGCCAGCTCGGAGTTCGGCAGCCGCCCTTGCGTCTGCAGCAGGGCCAGCAGCCGCAAATCCGTGCGGTCCAACGCGACGGTTTCCATGATGTGTTGCTCCGCAACATGATTGGGCGCAACAAGATTGCTTCAGATGGCCCATTTGGCGCAACTTCGCAATCCCATTGCGCGGCCGCCTCGCTAGGATTCGGGTGACTTCTCCCAGGCCACGCCGATGTCCATGCAGACCGCCCGCCGCGTCGAACACCAGCAGACCGACAAGGGCTACGTGCCGGTCTACACCACCGCCGTCGTCGAGCAGCCCTGGGACAGCTACGGCGCCGAGGACCACGCCACCTGGGGCACGCTGTACCGGCGGCAGCGCGAACTGCTGGTCGGCCGCGCCTGCGACGAGTTCCTGCAGGCGCAGGACGAGATGGGCATGGGCGATCACCAGATTCCGCGCTTCGACCAGCTCAACGAAGTACTCGGCGCGGCCACCGGCTGGACCCTCGTCGGGGTGGAGGGCCTGCTGCCCGAGCTCGATTTCTTCGACCACCTTGCCAATCGCCGTTTCCCGGTGACCTGGTGGATCCGCCGGCCCGAGCAGATCGACTACATCGCCGAGCCGGACCTGTTCCATGACCTGTTCGGCCACGTGCCGCTGCTGATGAACCCGGTGTTCGCCGACTACATGCAGGCCTATGGCCGCGGCGGGGTCAAGGCGCACGGCATCGGTCCCGAGGCGCTGCAGAACCTGACCCGGCTGTACTGGTACACGGTGGAGTTCGGCCTGATCGACACGCCGCAGGGGCTGCGCATCTATGGCGCGGGCATCGTCTCGTCGAAGGGCGAATCGCTGCATTCGCTGGAATCGGCCGCGCCGAACCGGATCGGCTTCGACCTGCAACGCATCATGCTCACGCGCTACCGCATCGATACCTTCCAGAAGACCTATTTCGTCATCGACAGCTTCGAGCAGCTGATGCAGGCCACCGCGCCAGACTTCACCCCGATCTATGCAGCGCTGGCGCAGGCGCCGCAGCATTCGGCCGGCAGCGTGCTGGACGGCGATCGCGTGTTCCAGCGTGGCAGTGGCGAAGGCTGGGCCACCGACGGCGACGTGTAGCGCGCAGCAGGCGGTCAGGGCACCACGTCGATGAAGGCGTTGATCGACAGGCGGCCATGCAAGGGATCAGGCGGCGGCACGCGCGTATTGTCGATGGTCCCCGAATGCAACGAGTTGCGGCGGTACACGACCAGCCGGTTGAACACGCCCTCGACCATGCCGATGCGCTCGAACAGCGCATTGCCCTCGCCGATATAGCCGCCAGCCGGCGCGGCCTCGCTCCGGCTCTCTTCCTGCAAACGCTGGAAATAGGCATCGCGCCGCTGCTCGTCGATGTACTCGTAGCCAGTCTGGCGGTGGCGGTAGAACGCCGTGCCGCCCCAGTCGCCACGGAACAGATAGTGCACCGTGGCCAGTCCGTCGCCGCGCACCGAGTCGATGTGCGGCACGCGTTGCAGGAAGGCCAGATCCCCCGGTGGCGTGGTCACCAGCGAGTAATGGCACATGGGAAACACGAAGCGTCCGGGCGGCAGGCCGAAGTACTCTGTCAGGCGCGGCTTGAGCGCGCTTTCCAGGAACTGTTCGTAGCCCAGCGGCGCGCGCGCGCGAATGCCGGGAAACATCGCTCCCTGCGGCTGGAAGGCATGCTGCGCGGCCTTGCGCACCAGGCGCTCCGGGTCGGCCACGAGCTGGTCAATGACCAGCAGTGGCGCGCCCTCGGCGCCGATGCGCGCGGTGCTCACGCGCGCCTGCGGATGCAGGCTCACCAGCACGGCTGCGACCGCCGCGGCGCGGACATGCGGCTCAGGCCGGTACCGGCACCGCGCGTGCGCCCCAGACTTCCGGCGGCGCCTTGCAGTACTGGTTGATGAATTCCTGCTGCGAAGGCATCTGCGCGACCGCGCGGTCGATCGGCTGGCGCACGGCGGCCAGCAGGCGCGTCATGTCGGCATCGGACAGGCCGCGTGCCAGCGGATGCGGCGCACCAGGCTGGATGCCCTGGCCCAGCAGCACATGCGTCCACGAATCGACGCGGAACAGTTCGTCGGCGCCCTGCCAGGCATGCGCGCGCTCGCGCCAGGCGCGCAGGCGGATCGCCAGCGACTCCGGCACTTCCATCTCGCGCGCGGCCTTCCACATCGGTTCGTCGCGCTGGGTGGCGTGGTAGTGCAGGATGATGAAGTCACGCACGTGCTCCATCTCCTTGCGCCCGGTCTCGTTGTAGAGCTCGCGCAGCGCGTCTTCGTTGCCGTCCACCGGGAACAGTTGCAGCAGCCGCACCACCGCGGAGATGGTGAGATGGATGCTGGTCGATTCCAGCGGTTCGATGAAGCCGCTGGCCAGACCCAGGGCCACGACATTGCGGTTCCAGGCCTTGAGCCGGCGGCCGGAGCGGAATGGCACCAGCCACGGCTCCTTGATCGGCGTCGCGGCCACGTCGCGCAGCAGCTTGGCGCGCGCCTCGTCGTCGGACATGTGCTTGCTGGAGAACACCAGTCCGCAGCCGACGCGGTGCTGCAGGGCGATATGCCAGCGCCAGCCCGCCTCATGGGCGATGGCACGGGTGTAGGGCACCGGCGGGCCGACCGATTCGGTCTGCACGGCCACCGCGCGGTCACTCGGCAGCCACTGGTTCCAGTCCTCGTAGCCGGTATGCAGGGTCTGCTCGGTGAGCAGGCCGCGGAAACCGGTGCAATCGATGAACAGGTCGCCATCCAGGCGCTGCCCGTCTTCCAGCACCAGTGCGGCGATATCGCCGCTGTGCGGGTCCTGCACCACCTGCTGGATCTTGCCTTCCACGCGCTTGAGGCCCTGCGCCTCGGCCCGCGCACGCAGGAAGCGCGCGTACAGGCCGGCATCGAAGTGATAGGCGTAGTTGACCGGCGGCTGGGTCTGCAGGGCGAAGCGGTCATCGCGCGAGGCCACTGTCTCCAGGCAGTAGTCGCCCAGCTCCGATTGCATGCCGCGGCGCAGGCTGTCCATCCAGTAGTGATGGAAGTGGCCGACCAGGGTGTTCTGCCCGGTCATGCCGAACGGGTGCAGGTAGCGCTCGCCCGGGCGGCGCCAGTTCTCGAACGAGATCGAGAGCTTGAACGTGCCCGCCACCGCGCGCAGGAACTCGCGCTCGTCGATGTTGAGGAAATGGTGGAACGCGCGGATCGGCGGCACCGTGGACTCGCCGACGCCTACCGTGCCGATCTGCTCGGATTCGACCAGCGTGATCTCCAGGTCCTTGCCGAACTGGTGCGACAGCGCGCAACCGGCGATCCAGCCCGCCGTGCCGCCGCCTGCGATGACCACCTTGCGAATGCGCCCGTTCTCCATTGCCTTCCCCTCTGACCTGATGATGCCGTGGCCGCCGTGGCTGCCTCAGCGATTGAGCCGGCCGATGAGCATCGCGCGCAGTTGCCGCGCCAGGGTCTCGTCGATCGGTGCCAGTGCCTGGCGCGCCTGCGGCGGCAGGTGCTCGCCCGCCTGCGCTGCATCGCCAAACACGTAGTAGTCGAACAATGCGCGCCACGCGCGCTTTTCGCTTTCCGGGCGGTCGCGCAGCGACCACATCGCGTGGTACAGCGCCGGCATTGGCGCCGGGATCCACGCCGGCATGCTGCCCCACCAGTAGTTCACCAGCACGTTGAACGGCGCCAGCCCTTGCACGTGGTGCCACCACATGCTCGGGATGAACAGCGCATCGCCCGGTTCCAGCACCGTG
The DNA here is from genome assembly GCA_035629025.1 of Stenotrophomonas sp. Lineage (GTDB taxonomy): Bacteria > Pseudomonadota > Gammaproteobacteria > Xanthomonadales > Xanthomonadaceae > Stenotrophomonas_A. Next base: position 65,803 of record DASPIU010000070.1, on the reverse strand, counting down.
CTGCGGCGGCTCTCCCAGGCTTCGGCGAAACGCGGGTGGCGGGTCAGGTCCGGCTGCTCGAAGTCGACCGTGCTGACCGCCTGGCCGCCCGGGCTCAGATCGAGCGGGCCGGGATAGAGATTGGCGATCTGCTCGGGCGCGAACAGGGTGAAGCGGCGCTGGCCGACCACGCAGCAGGCCAGGTTGTTGGGCACGTCGTGATGGCAGGTGGCGACCACGCGGTTGCCGATCCAGATGCTGGGCCGCACCTGCAGGCCATGCGCGGCGAAATCGAAGTCATTGGCCGCGCGCATGCCCGGCAAGGCTTCGTCGATCAGCAGCGAAGCGAGATAGAAGGTCGGCGGCCGCGCGTCGTCCAGATGTGCGGCGATCTGGTCCAGCACCTGCGCCACGCTGCCGCGGCGCACTTCAAAGTTGAGCGCGGTGTAGTCGTCGTTGTAGAACGGCCGGCCGCCGATGCCCGGCGGCCCATACGAATACGGCACGGCCTTGCCGTTGTCGAAGCCGCGCAGGTAGTCCATCGCCTGCGTCGTGCCTTGCCGCGCAGCCTGGACCAGGCCCCAGTCGCGGCCGATGCCGCGCAGGACCACCGGCTCACCCGCCGCGAGCAGCTCGGCCAGCGGCAGTGCGTCGGGCCGGCAGTCGTCGCGCTCGCGGATGGCCGCCGGGCCGGTCATGCCATTCAGGCGGCCTGGCCGGCCGTGTCGGTGGTGGCAGCGGCCTGGCGCAGGCGGCGCTGTTTTTCCGCCATCAGCCGGCGCATGTTGTGCTGCGAGGACAGCAGCAGGTACACGCCTTCCAGATAGCCGGCCTGATGCAGCCGGTGCAGGCTCTGCGCGTCGAGCGCGGCGAGCTTCTCGCGGTCGATGCCGTACAGCCCGGTCAGGTTCACGCCGTTTTGCTCATCCAGCTGCACGTCGATGCGCAGCGGTTGCAGCAGGCCGGCAGCGTCGAACGCGGCAAACATGGCCTTGCCGCCTTCGGCACCGTCGCGGATGCCGCGCAGCACGGTGATGATGTGTTCGAGGTAGGGCGTGTTGCCGCCCTGCGGCAGGAAGACGCGCTCGCCTTCCGTGAAGCTGACCCGCGGGTGGTCGAGATCGACGTGGATCACCGGCACCTGCGCGCGCTGACCATCGACTTCCTGCTCCTGGAAACCGATCAGGAACGGCCCCTTTGCCACGATGCCGGGCAGGTAGCCCGCATTCCAGCGGCCATCCTGCAGGAAGAGGTTCTCCTTGCCGTCGAACCCGAGCAGGGCGACGGAGTGGAATTCGCCGGTGGCGTCATCCTTGCGCAGGAACAGCGGGTACTCGCGCTGCATCTCCGCATATTCAGTCGGGAAGGCGGGCACCAGTCCGGTGTCGTCGCCGAATTCCGGCCCGAAACGCATCACGACGCGCAGATCCTGGTGCGCGACGTTGTTCAACAATTCATATCGAGCCATTTCTCATCCAACAGCAGGTCGTGGTCCGGTGCGTGGGCGCTTCCCCCGCCTGCCGGCCCGGCGACCATTGCAGAAATCCCGGCACGCAGCAAGACGTGCGTCCGCTGCGTCCCCGGCCTGACGACAGGGATCGCCACCGTGGCGGCGACCCCTGCCTGAAGCGCTTCTGCGAGCGGCGGGTTGGCCCCGCCGGCCGTCAGAAGTTGTAGCGCACGCCGAGCGTGTAACGCGGGCTCTGGTCAACCAGCTTGATGATCTGCTTGTCCGAGCGGCCGTGCCAACGCACGTCCTCGCCGGTCAGGTTGATCGCCTCGAAGCCCACCGACCAGTTGTCGTTGATCTGGTAGCCGACGCTGAGGTCGAACTGATCATAGGCCTCGACGTAGTACGGATTGCGGTTGGCGCCATCCATGTTCGCCGCGATCAGGTACTCGTCACGCCAGTTCCAGGCCAGACGCGCCGACCAGCCGTACTTTTCGTACATCAGCATCACGTTGGCGGTGTCGCTGAGGCCGAGCAGGGCGAACTGGTCGCGGTCGATCACGCCGTTGTCGAAGCCGACGTCACCCTGGACCACGGTGTAGTTGGCAAACACGCCAAAGCCGCTCTGGCCGAAGAAGTACTGACCACCCAGTTCCCAGCCGTGGATCTTGGCCTTGTTCTGGTTGATCGGCTTGTTGACGTCGAACTCGTACAGCGGATCGTCCGCCTCGCCCACCAGGTCGTACTGCGCTTCCAGCGCCAGGCTCTGCGCCGAACTGCCGTTGTAGGCGGCCAGGCCGCCGGTGGCGGGGTTGCGGAGCATGGTGGTGGCGGCGAACAGCGAGGTGTCGTTGGCCGAGCACGCTGCCGGGTCATTGCCGCTCGCAGCCACCTGCGCGGCGCATGCCGCGCTCTGCAGGAAGGCCAGTGCCGCCTGCGCGTCCGGGCCGGAGGTGGGATCGCGCAGGCCGTACATCGTCTCGCGCGAGACCGTGTTGCCGATGAAGTTGTTGACCTGCTTGTTCCAGAACGTCACCGAGACGTAGCTGGCGTCAGCGAAGTACCACTCCAGGGCCAGGTCGAGGTTGTCCGATTCCAGCGGGTCCAGCTCGGGGTTCTGCGCATTGCCGGCCGCACGGGTGGACGGGTTGATCAGGATCGAACCAGTCGGCGTACCCGGGGTCGGGCCGGCGATCAGGTTGTTGTACGGCGCGCGGGCGATGGTCTGGCCGAACGACGCACGACCCTTCAACTGCTCGGTGAAGCTGATGTCGAAGTCCAGGTTCGGCAGCACGTAGCTGTAGCTGTGCTCCTGCACGAACGGCTGCATGTCGGTGGAGCGCTGCAGCTGGAAGTCGTTGTTGGAATTCCACACGATCGCGGTCGGCGTCGCGACCTGCGACATCGAGGTCAGGTCGGTCTTCTCATAGCGCAGGCCAATGCGGGTGTTGGTCGGCATGCCGCCGAGCTCGCCCTGCAGTTCGAGCTGCATGTACGCCGCGTTGGTCTTCTCCTCGATCGTGTTGTCCGAGCTGAGGTTCTGGTTACGGCTGGTGCCCACGCCGTAGACATCGGCCGCCCATTGCGCCAGCTGGTCGGCGTTGCCACGCCACGCGCCGCGCGGCGCGCCGTTGGTGCTGAAGTCGTCGAACATGCCGGTGATGCTGACCGGACGGATCAGGTCCATCAGGCCCGGCGCGGTGCCGGCGTCGCTGACACCCCAGTCGCCCAGTGCAGCGTAGGTGTCGCTGATCTGGCGCTGCATGGTGGTCTTGGACGAGTCCACGCCGAACTGGAAGCGGCCGTTGTCGAAGTCCCAGGTACCGTCGACGCGGCCTTCCTTGATCTCCGTGACCTGCTTTTGATAGTAGATGCGCAGGACCTGGGTGCCGATGTTGTTGGCCTGGAAGTCCGGGTTGAGCACGCCATTGGTGTTGGCGTAGGAATCAGCAGCGGTCGGATACCAGCTGCGCGCGCCGATCGGCAGGCCGGTGTTGAAGTACAGCTCCTGGCCCCACTGGCCGCCGCAGCTCGGGCCGGCGGCGCAGTTGTTGGTGCCGGCGAGGCTGAAGTAGGTGGCGCTGCCACCGGTCAGCGGATCGTTCGGCAGCGACTGGGTCTTGGAGTTGTGGCCGTCGAAGGTCAGGCGGAAGTTGTCGGTGGCCTGCCAGTCGGCGTTGAAGCCGATCGAACCCAGCTTGTACTTCTGCATGTTGCGCTGCTGTTCCATGCCGAAGTCCTTGGAACCGGTCGGCACGTCACGCAGGTAGATCGGAGTCGCCACCGTCTGTCCGGTGTCGAAGGTGATGTCGGTGATGCTGTTGGCGCGCTGCAGCCAGATGCCCTGCTCGCCGCGGTTTTCCTCGATCTCGTTCTGCGAGTAGGTGTAGTCCAGGCTCAGGGTCAGCGCGTCGGTGGCGGCGAACTGCAGGATCGCCTGGCCGTTGGTGCGCTCACGCTGGAAGTCGGCGAAGGCATAGCGCAGGTCGTTCGGGATCGCGTACAGCTGGCCGATTTCCGGCGCGTTGGTCACCACCGCGTCCGAGCGCAGGCCCGGGTCGGTGCCGGTCCAGCGCTGCACGTTCCAGGTGTTCTCGGTGGCCTGCACCGAACCGCCGTGGCGCTTCTGGTAGCTGGCACTCAGGCCGATGCCCCAGACCTTGTCCTTGCTGGTGTAGCTGAAGATGCCCGACACTTCCGGCGTGATGCTGTTGCCGAAGGGCTGCGAGTCATCCGACACCGCCTTGGCGCCGGCGCTGGCGACGATGCCTTCATGGTTGAAGGGCTTGTCGGTGAGGATGTTGATGGTCGCGCCGATGCCGCCGCTGGGAGCGTTGGCGCGCGAGGTCTTGAACACCTCGATGCCGGTGATCGACTCGGAGGCGAGCTGGGCGAAGTTGAACGCGCGCGTGCCGGTGTCCACGCCGCCGATCGGCACCTGGCCCGGCGCGCCGAACGCGTCAGCGCCCGGAATCTGGCGGCCGTTGAGGGTAACCACGTTGAACTGCGGGCCGAAGCCGCGCGCGGTCACCTGGGCGCCTTCGCCGTCGCGACGCTCGATCGAGATGCCGGTGATGCGCTGCAGCGACTCGGCGAGGTTGGTATCGGGGAACTTGCCGATGTCTTCGGCGCTGATCGCATCGACCACGCCCGCCGAATCGCGGCGGATGTTCATCGAATTGGTAAGGCTGTTGCGGATGCCGGTGACAGTCACCGTATCGAGCGTCTTGGCCTCATCGCTCTGTGCAGCCTGCTGCGCCTGCGGGGCCGCGGTCTGCGCGTCCTGTGCGAACGCGGGGTTGATCACCAGCACGCCGCCGACGAAGGTAAACATCGCCCGCGACTTGAACTTCTTCAACTTGCGACTCATCGGTCTGCCCTCAAGTCAGAATACGAACGGCCTGCGACGCCTGCGCGCATTGCGCATGCCGCCGCGACTGTCTGCTGTGCGTGGAACGGGAAACTGCGCGCTTTCATGTAGACCCCTACGATCATTGGTGTTCGCCCCCCCCAGGGCATTCGCGGGCCATGGCCCACAGGCGTTGAACAACCGGGCGCCCGGTGGATGCCCGCTACTGCAATGCCAGTTCCTCAGTGAGTCCCCGGCCTTTCGAATACCGGTGGTGCGGTCATGCCTACAGCGTCGATCCGACAAGCAAATCCGCCCGCTCGCGGACGAATTGGTGGTAGCGCTATCACTGAACGGACGTTAAGAAAACATGGCATGACAGCGCTTGTCACCGTGCGCTGCAACAAAATTTTTATGTCTGCCGGCGGCCCCTTTTCGCCACAAAGGTGTAAGCGTTACCAGCCGGGCTTGGTTACTTTCGATACGAGTGGTCTGACCACCGTTGTCAGGCCGCGACTGCGCAAACCTGGTCCACCCGCCCGGGAGGCCGCCCCTCAGGCCAGTTCGAGCAGTTCCCGCAGGCGCAGTGCGTCGCGTGCGGCAAAGCCATGGGCAGTGTTGTCGAAGATCACCCACGGCGACTGGCGGCCCCGGGCCCAGGCACGCACCTCAGCGGCCAGCGCCTGCAACGCCTCTTCGTCGTAGCCGCTGTAGTACATGCGCGGCGAGCCATGCCAGCGGAAGTACGGCCAGGCGGGGGCGGCGCCGGGCTGGGCGGCAGCGGGCCAGCGCGCCGGATCGGCGGCGGCCCGACCCACCTCGTGGCGAAGCAGGAGCGCCTCGGCCGCTGGCGTGAACCAGCTGGCGTGGCGGGGTTCGCAAGTCAGCGGCACCGAGGTGCGCCGGCGCAGCAGGCGGAAGAAGGTCGAGGCGGTGCGCGCATCGAAGGCCAGGCTCGGCGGCAGTTGCAGCAGCAGGCCGCCGAGCTTGCGCCCGAGCCCGGCCACCTCGTCCAGGAATCGGTCCAGCGCCGGGCCGGCAGCGCGCAGCGCCAGTTCATGGGAGATGGTCTGCGGCAGCTTCACCGAGAAGCGGAAACCCGCCGGCACCGCCGCCGCCCAGCGCGCATAGGTCGCTGCCTGGTGCGGTCGATAGAAGGAGGTGTTGATCTCGACTGCGTCCAGGCGCGTGGCATAACGCGCCAGAGTGCTGGCGCCCTCGCCGAAGGCCGCCGCATGGTCCCGCGGAATCGACCAGCCGGCGGTGCCCACCCGGATGCGCGTGCGCGAGGTGGCCATGGCCGTCAGTACAGCACTTGGCAATTCGGGCAGAAGAAGGTGCGCCGGTTGGTCTTGCCCAGGTAGGCCTTGGTGATCGGCCCGCCGCATTGCGGGCACTGGCGCCTGGTATGCACCAGCCAGTGCTTGCGCAGCACGAACTGCTTCTTCCATTCCAGGAAGTCGAAGCTGTACTGCCGGGCCTCCTTGATCATCTGCCCGAGCTTGCGCGGCGGCAGTGCGCCTACGGTACTCAGCGGATGCACGCCGATGCGGAACAGCACCTCGTTCTTGATGATGTTGCCGACGCCGGCAAACACGTCCTGGTCCAGCAGCGCGTCGGTGACCAGCGTATCGGGCGCGGCCTTGAGCTTGCGCCGCGCCAGCTTCGGGTCCCAGGCATCGTTGAGCACGTCGCCGCGCCAGTCGTAGGTGTCGTCCAGGGCGCCTTCGATGTAGCGCAGCGAGGAGCTGTAGAAGTTCAACTCGCCATTGTCGAAGCGCAACGTCAGCCGGGGTGGCCGGTCCTTGCGCGAGTCGACGGTGTAGCTGCCGAACATCAGCATGTGCACGCGCAGGCTGAAGCCGGCGAACTCGATCAGGAAATGTTTGCCCCAACTGCGCAGCGAACGCACGCGACGGCCGCGCATGCGTTGCAGGTCCAGCTTGCTGTTGCCGCCCACCTCGCGCACGGTCTTGCCGCGGAACTGAGCCGTGGCTTCGCGCAGGATGACGATCGACGGACCTTCAGGCATTGCATGGCTCGGGTCGGAATGTCCGTGATTCTGCCGGCCCGGCGTTAGAGCACAGCGAAGAAGCCTGTGCCCCCATGTCACCGCCCGTGCACGCTGGCTGGGTTTACATCGCCGTGCCGATCATTACGCCTTGCATCCGATGGCCGCACGCAGGAACAAGTCCGCCCCCACCGCCGATGCCTGCATCCGCGTACGTGGCGCGCGCGAGCACAACCTGAAGAACGTGGACGTGGACCTGCCGCGCGATGCGCTGGTGGTGTTTTCCGGCATCTCCGGCTCGGGCAAGTCCTCGCTGGCCTTCGGCACCTTGTTTGCCGAGGCGCAGCGGCGCTACCTGGAGTCGCTGTCGCCGTATGCGCGGCGGCTGATCGACCAGGTCGGCGTGCCCGAAGTGGACAGCATCGAGGGCCTGCCGCCGGCCGTTGCCTTGCAGCAGCAACGCGGCACGCCCAGCGTCCGTTCCTCGGTCGGCAGCCTGACCACCGTGTCGAGCCTGCTGCGCATGCTGTACTCGCGCGCCGGCACCTATCCGCCGCGGCAGCCAATGCTGTTCGCCGAGGACTTCTCGCCGAACACACCGCAAGGCGCGTGCCCGAACTGCCATGGCCTGGGCCATGTGTATGAAGTGACCGAGCGCTCGATGGTGCCCGACCCCTCGCTCAGCATCCGCGAACGTGCCATTGCCTCATGGCCGCCGGCGTGGCACGGGCAGAACCTGCGCGACATCCTGGTGACGCTGGGCTACGACGTGGACCGCCCGTGGCGCGAGCTGCCGAAGAAGGACCGCGACTGGATCCTGTTCACCGACGAGCAACCCACCGTGCCGGTGTATGCCGGCTTCACCCCGGCCGAAACCCGCGCCGCGCTGCGCCGCAAGACCGAGCCCAGCTACATGGGCACCTATACCGGCGCGCGTCGCTACGTGCTGCACACCTTTGCCACCACGCAAAGCGCGCTGATGAAAAAGCGCGTCGCGCGCTACATGAGCGGCGCGGTGTGCCCGGTCTGCAAGGGCCGTCGGCTCAAGCGCGAAGCCTTGTCGGTGACCTTTGCCGGACTGGACATCGGCGAACTCTCGCAGCTGCCATTGGACCGCGTGGCGCAGGTGCTGGCCCCCGCCGCCGCCGGCCAGTTCGCGGCCCCCGCTCGCGGGCGTGGTCGGGCCCGGGATGCGGGGCGGCAGGACATCGCGCGCCGTGTGGCGGCCGGCGGCTCGGCGCATGCCGGCGGATCGGATGTGCGGCGCACGCCGGACCTGTCCGAAGAAAAGCGCATCGCCGCCCAGCGCATCGCCCAGGATGTGTGCGAACGCGTCAGTGCGCTGCAGGCACTGGGCCTGGGCTACCTGTCGCTGGATCGCACCACGCCCACGCTGTCGCCAGGCGAGCTGCAGCGCCTGCGCCTGGCCACGCAAGTGCGTTCCAACCTGTTCGGCGTGGTCTATGTGCTCGACGAGCCCTCGGCTGGCCTGCATCCAGCCGATGCCGAAGCGCTGCACGACGCATTGGCTCAGCTCAAGGCCGCAGGCAACACGCTGTTCGTGGTCGAGCACGACCTGGAGACGTTGCGCCGTGCCGACTGGCTGGTGGATGTCGGCCCGGATGCCGGCCAGCATGGCGGCCAGGTGCTGTACAGCGGGCCGCCGCAGGGCCTGCGTGGCGTCGCGAACTCGCATACCGCGCGCTACCTGTTCGGCGAAGGTGATGCGCCTGCGGCAGCGCGCGAGCCACGCAAGCCGAACGGCTGGCTCACGCTGGCGGGCATACAGCGCAACAACCTGCGCGGCCTGGACGTGCGCATTCCGCTCGGTACCATTACCGCGGTGACCGGCGTATCGGGATCAGGCAAGTCCAGTCTGGTGAGCCAGGCGTTGGTCGAGCTGGTCGGCGAGCGCCTGGGCCATGTCGTGGTCGCCGAAGAACCGGAAGGCGAATTGCCGCAGCCTGGCCCGCTGGCCCGCACCGGCGGCAAGCTGCGCGGCGACGTGGCCGCCATCGGCCGCCTGGTGACGGTGGACCAGAAGCCGATCGGCCGCACGCCGCGCTCCAACCTCGCCACCTACACCGGTCTGTTCGATCATGTGCGCAAGCTGTTTGCGTCCAGCCGGCTGGCGCGCGCGCGGCGCTACGGCGCCAGCCGTTTTTCCTTCAACGTGGCCCAGGGCCGCTGCGAAACTTGCGAGGGCGAAGGCTTCGTGCAGGTGGAGCTGCTGTTCATGCCCAGCGTCTACGCGCCGTGCCCGGCCTGCCACGGCAGCCGCTACAACGCCAAGACCCTGGAAGTGGAGTGGAACGGGCGCAACATCGCCCAGGTCCTGGCGCTGACCGTGGAAGAAGCATTGGCCTTCTTCGACGGCCAGCCGCCAATCGTGCGGCCACTGGCATTGCTGCGCGACATCGGCCTGGGCTATCTGCGGCTGGGCCAGCCGGCGACCGAGCTGTCCGGCGGCGAAGCGCAGCGCATCAAGCTGGCGACCGAACTGCAGCGCAGCCAGCATGGCGACACCTTGTACGTGCTGGACGAACCCACCACCGGCCTGCATCCACTGGACGTGGACCGGCTGATGCTGCAGCTGCATGGCCTGGTGGATGCGGGCAATACAGTGGTGGTGGTGGAACACGAAATGCGCGTGGTAGCCGACAGCGACTGGGTCATCGACATGGGCCCCGGCGCCGGCGACCAAGGCGGCCAGGTGGTGGCCGAAGGCCCGCCGGCGCAAGTAGCCGCCGCCGCGGACAGCCGCACCGCGCCTTATCTACGCCGTTGCCTGGGCAAGGCTGGCGCCGCGCGTCACTCGCCGGTGGGATAGGACAGCAGGATCACCAGCGGCTCGGCGCCGGTCTGCTGGATCGCATGCGTGCTGCCGGCGCGCGTCAGCAAGGCATCGCCCGGGCCCACGTCATGTTGCTTGCCGTCCAGCGCGTACAGTCCGCGACCGCTGACCACGTAATAGATCTCATCCTTGTGGTGCTGATGCAGGCCGATGCCGGCGCCATTGCCCAGTACGCGCTTGCGCAGCACGAACTTGAGTTCGGGCTGGTCGGCAAAGAACGAATACGCCGTGGTCGGGCCAGCGCCACCGTGCGGGCCGGGTTGCGCCTTGCCGATGTCGCGCTCATGCACCACCAGTGAGGGATGCCGTTGCGCGGCGCGGTCGGCGGCGGCGCTGGCTGGTGCACCGCAGTCGATGTCACGCTTGAGTTGCGGTTTGAGTGAAGCGTCCAGCTGGGCCCAGTCGCGCACCACCAGGCAGGCGACCGCGCTGGCGCCGGCGCGACTGAAATGCGTGCCGTCGGCCTTGCCCTGTTCGGGCACGAACATGAAATAGGGTTTGGCCGCCTGCTCGCCGAGCGCGCGGATCCAGTCGCTGCTGCTGGCATTGAGGTCGATCAGCGCGACCTGGCGTTGCGCGGCGAGCTGCTTCACCGCCTGCGTGTACAGGCCATGCGTGTCGAGCAGGGAGCCGAAGTCATAGACCAGCCGCGCCACCGGCGTCAGCAGGATCGGGGTGGCCCCGCGTTGCTTGGCCAGGTCGACATAGCGTGCCAGGTACTGCGGATAGGCCTGCTGCGGATCGTCGTAGCGGCTGGGGTCTTCAAACTTGGCGTCGTTGTGGCCGAACTGGATCAGCAGCACGTCACCGCGGCGCAGTTCCTTGTCGATGGCCTGCAGCCGGCCTTCCTCGATGAAGCTGCGCGCACTGCGCCCGCCCTTGGCGTGGTTGCGTACTTCCCACTGCGCCGGGTCGAACCAGCTTTGCAGTTCCTGGCCCCAGCCAGCCTGTGGTGCGCGCTCGACGCCGTACTCGGCGGCGGTGGAGTCGCCGGCAATCAGGATGCGGCGTGGCGCATCCTTCGCCATCGCCGGTACAGTCAACAGGCACAGCGCCAGCAGCAGGCCGCGAAGCTGCCACGCGGCTGCGGGAACATCACGGGAAAGTGTCGGCATCATCGCGCTCGCAACAAGCGGAGAAGCCGGCACCGCGACGCGGCTGGAGAGATGGGCCGGTGCGGTACCGGGTGAAGAAGTCGGCACGCGCCGCAGGCCGCGACGCGCGCCTTGCACGGATCAACGCGCCAGCCAGCCACCATCGACAGGCAGGATCGCGCCATTGATGTAGTCCGCGGCGCTGGAAGCCAGGAACACGGCCGCGCCGCCGAGGTCGGCCGGGGTGCCCCAGCGGCCGGCCGGGATGCGGTCGAGGATGGACTTGCTGCGGTCCTCGTCGGCGCGCAGCTGCGCGGTGTTGTCGGTGGCCATGTAGCCCGGGGCGATGGCGTTGACGTTGATGTTGCGGTTCGCCCACTCGTTGGCCAGCAGGCGGGTGATGCCGGCAATGCCGCTCTTGCTCGCGGTGTACGACGGCACGCGGATGCCACCCTGGAAGGACAGCATCGAGGCAATGTTGATGATCTTGCCGCCGCCGTTGGCGATGAAGTGGCGGCCGACGGCCTGGCTCATGAAGAAGGCGGACTTGATGTTGACGTTCATCACGTCATCCCAGTCCTTCTCGCTGAAGTCGACCGCATCGGCGCGGCGGATCAGCCCGGCGTTGTTGACCAGGATATCGACGCGGCCGAGGCCGGCGAGGGTTTCGTCGAGCACGCGCTGCACCGGCTCGATGGTGATCAGGTTGGCCTCGATGTTGAGAAAGCGACGGCCCAGGGCCTTGACCTTCTCCTCGGTTTCGCTGGCATGGACGATGCCGGCACCGGCGATGTCGGCGCCGGCGGCGGCCAGCGCCAGGGCGATGCCTTGGCCGAGGCCGGTGTTGGCGCCGGTGACCAGCGCGACCTTGCCTTCCAGGCTGAACGGGTTGTGGCTCATTGCATGCTCCCCTCGTGACGTGTGTGCGCGGTTACTTGAGCTGGCAGATGTCCAGCACGTGCATGTCGGTGTAGTCGAGGTTTTCGCCGCCCATCGCCCAGATGAAGGCGTAGTTGGCGGTGCCGGCGCCCATGTGGATCGACCACGGCGGGGAAACCACGGCTTCGTTGTTCTGGATCACGATGTGGCGCTGTGCGTCGGGCTCACCCATGAAGTGGTACACGCGGTCCTTCTCGCCCAGGTCGAAGTAGAAATAGACCTCGCTGCGGCGGTCGTGCAGGTGCGGCGGCATGGTGTTCCAGACGCTGCCCGGCTTTAGCACGGTCAGGCCCAGCAGCAGCTGCGAGGACGGGCAGGTGGCCGGCACGATGTACTGGTAGATGGTGCGTTCGTTGCTGGTTTCGAGCGCGCCGCGTTCCAGCGGCACGGCGTCCTTGATCGAGAGGTGCTTGGTCTCGAAGCGCGCGTGCGCCGGGGTCGAGGCCAGGTAGAACCTTGCGGGGTTGGCGGTGTCGTTGGAGGCGAAGCTCACTTCGGCGCTGCCCATCGCCACGTACAGGCCGTCCTTGGGCGCGAGGGTGTAGGCGGTGCCATCGACGGTGACGGTGCCGGTACCGGCGCCGACGTTGATGACGCCCAGTTCGCGGCGTTCGAGGAACGGGTGGCCAGCGGCGGAGGCGGGCTCGGTCTGCCTGGGCAGGGACACGGCCTGCTTGATCGGAGCAGCACCGCCGATGACGAAGCGCTCGTAGTGGGTGTACTTCAGGGTGACCGCGTCGTCGGCGAACAGGCCGTCCAGCAGGTAAAGCTCGCGCAGTTCGTCGTTGCTGACGCCCTGGATGGCCTGCGGGTGAGTGGCGTAAACGGTCTTGGCGTACATGGCGTCTCCAGTGGCCGGCGGGGCGTCATGGCCTCGCCTCTTGGGGGGTGCAGATGGGGATCATAGCCCGGTTGACTACCGGTGTCATTTTGCAGTGCACGATCGGGGGCGGGGTTTGTTGAGGCCTGGCGGCCGTGGGCTTTTTGGGTTTGCGCGGTGGGTTGGTTTATTGGCCTTCGAGATTGATCGGCTGGCCGGCTTTGGTGCGTGGCGCGCGGGGGCAGACCCTGCCGGGACACGCGGTGAACCCATCCATGGGGCTCCTAGACGACATCCATGTCGTCTAGGGTCCCGGCAGGGTCCGCCCCCGCACACCCGACAAGCCAGCGCGAACGGATGGGACGAGCCAAGAGCAAAAGCAAAGCAAAGGCAAAGAGCGAGAGAGTTGGTGGCTGCATGCTCCGCGCGCAGACTTTCAGCCGTAGAGCCCCCCTTTTGTTAAGGGGGGCGCGCCAACGGCGCGGGGGATAGGCAAGTGCGAAGGCAGGGCCCCAAAGTTTGCGCAGCAAACTCAGGGAGCGCAGCCCGCTTCGCGGGCTACGCAGCCAGCCACCGGAGGGCTAGCCGAAGGCTAGTCCTCCGGTGGCTGGCAGGAGTCGCGAACGATCAGGTGCGGACGCACGCTCGCCGTCGGCAGCGTCGGTTGACCCTCGGGCTGGATCAGCATCGCCGCGGCGGTGCGGCCGGTGTCGCGGGTGTGGCGGCGGACGGAGGTCAGGGAAGGCCACAGGCGCGAGGCCAGCGAACTGTCGTCGTAGCCGATCACCGAGAGCTGGCGTGGGATGCTGATGCCGGCGCGCAAGGCGACCTTGTAGATGCCCGCGGCCATCTCGTCGTTACCGGTGAAGATGGCGGTCGGGCGCTTCTTGGAAAGCAGCAGCTTTTCCGCCGCCGCCACGCCGGACTCGAAGGTGTAGCCGGCTTCGACCACGCGCTCGGGCGGCAACTCGATGCCGCGACGCTTGAGCGCACCAAGGAAGCCGTCAGTGCGCTCGATCGAGGAGCGGTAGTTGCTGGGGCCGGTGACCAGGGCGATGTCGCGGTGACCGAGCGACAACAGATAGTCGGCCGCTTCGGCGGCACCTTCCGCGTCGTGGGTGATCACCGTCTGCGAGGTCGTGTCCAGCGCCACCGAGGCGATGCGGGTGTAGCGGCAGCCGATCTCGGCCAGCATGTCGGCCAGGGCCTGGTCCTCGGAGGCGCGCGGCACCAGGATCACGCCATGCAGCTTCTGCTGCTGCACGAAGCGGCGCACACCCTCGATGTAGCCGGGGCTGCGGGTATCGCAGGGGTGCACGACAAGTTCGTAGCTGGAGCCGCGCAAGGCATCCAGTGCGCCGTACTGCATGTCCACGATGTACTGCGCGGTGGGGTTGTCGTAGACCAGGCCGATCAGGAACGAGCGACGGAAAGCCAGGCCGCGCGCCAGCGGATCAGGCGCGTAGCCGACCTCGCGCATCAGCGCCTCGACCTTTTCCCGCGTGTCCTGCCGCACCAGTGGCGAGTTGTTGATGATGCGCGAGACCGTCTTCTTCGATACGCCAGAAAGCCGGGCGATGTCGTTGATGGTCGCCACCTTGCCCTTGGGCAAGCCCACGATGTCTTCTTCGGTCTTCTTGCGCGGCATGGTGGCGAGTCGTAGGAAGTCGAGGGATTCTAGCGGTTTGGCCGCGGCGGTGACGCTGCTGCGCCGCCGCCAACCCCAGCTCAGGCTCCGTATCAGGCGCGGAAGTTCCGCCCCGCCCAGCCTCAATCCAGCGCGCGGTAGCGGAAGTCCAAAAATCGTACCTGGCCGTCACCGGCTGCGTACAAGGCCGGTTTCAGCGCCAGGAACTTGCCTGCGACGTTGTGGTGGTAGCCAGACACTTCCATCTGTACCGGGTACTTGCTCCAGGTCTTTCCGTCGCGGCTGGTATGCAGGGTGACAATGTGACGATCGTTGCGCACGCGTAGCCACAGTTCACCGCCGGGGCCCGGCGCCAGTTGCCGCGGCCGCTCCTCGCCATAGCGGTGCATGATGAAATCCTTGCCGTTGCTGCCCACGCCGGCATACAGGCGGTCGCTGTAGAACAGCAGCGCGCCGCCGATCGCGCCGGGGCCGATCTGCATGCGCACCTCGAACTCGTACGCCGGATCGGTGGCGATGGCAGTCAGCGGCGAACTGTCGCGCGGCGTCTGGCCCTTGCCGCGCACGCTCAGTGCGCCGCCGCCGAAGCTTAGGCGCTTGTACTCGTCGGCGGCAGGATCGTAGAACGACCACTGCGGCCCCAGTGCCTGGCCATCGAAGCTGTCGGACAACTTCAGGCCGTGCGGCAACGCCTGGCCGCTGGGCTTGCGCAACGGCTGGCCAAGATCGCCGCCCTTGGCGACGAACCAGCCATCGGCGGTCCATTCGATCGGCTCCAGCAGGGCCTGGCGGCCGAGCGTCCAGTAACCGTTCTCATAGCCGTGGTAGAGCATCCACCAGCGCCCGTCGGTGCCTTCGACCAGCGTGGCGTGGCCGCGTGACCACCAGGGCTCGCTGGCCGATCGGGTGCGGGTGATCGGATTGTTCGGCGCGTTTTCCCACGGGCCGTGGATCGAGCGCGAACGCGCGGTGATCACCATGTGCCCGGTCGGCGGGCCGGCGGTGCCGCCCACGGCGGTGGTCATGTAATACCAGTCGCCATGGCGGGTGATCTTCGGGCCTTCCTGCGCATAGGCCTCCACGTCCCAGCTTTCCGGGTACTTCCAGCCGTCGTAGACGTGTCGGGGCGTACCCACCACCTTCAGGCCGTCGTCGCTGAGCTGCACGTAGTCGCCGCCGCTGAGGAACAGATAGCGCTTGCCATCCTCGCCCACGGCATGGCCGGGGTCGATGTACTTGCCCAGACCCAGATCGATCGGCTCGCTCCACGGCCCGTTGATGCGATCGGCCCACACCACGAAGTTGCTGCGCGTGCCGTTCTCGCCGCGCCGCGCCGGGAAGTAGATGTAGTAGCGGCCCTCGTGCTTGACCAGGTCCGGCGCCCAGATTGCGCCGACGTTGGTGCGGATGGCATGGCCGATGGGCTGCCAGTTCACCAGGTCGCGCGAATGCCACAGCGGCAGGCCGGGATAGGCGTCGAAGGAGGACAGCGTGAGATAGTAGTCCTCGCCGTCCTTGAGCACGGAGGGATCGGGATGATCGCCGGCCAGCACTGGATTGAGGTAGGTACCGTTGCCCAGATCGGCGACGCGCTGGTTTTCGATGCCGCGCTTCCACTCGGCCGCATGGGCGATCCCACACAGCAACAGCCCTGTCAACAACATCCACCCTGTGCGCTTGTGCATTGCATTCCTCCACGCTGTTTTTGCGACTGCACGGCCGGCTGTGCGACCGGCTGTAGGAGCGGCTTCAGCCGCGACCGCTCCCCGCCGTTTCCCGCGATTTCTTGTGTTTCCTGGCTCGCCTGTCGCGGCTGAAGCCGCTCCTACAGCCGCTCCTACAGGGAGGGGGATCGCCGCCTTAACCCGCGCGCAGCAGCGCCGGCAACCACAGCGACAGGGCCGGGAAGAACGCCACGATCAGCAGCACCGCCAGCGCCGACAGCCAGAACGGCCAGATCGTGCGCATGCTGTCGGTGATGCTGATCTTGCCGATCGCCGTGCCGATGAACAGCACCGAGCCCACCGGCGGCGTCACCAGGCCGATGCCGCCGGCCAGCACCATCACCAGCGCGAAGTGCACCGGGTCCACGCCATAGGCCTTCACCACCGGCAGGAAGATCGGCGTGCAGATCAGGATCTTCGGCGCCAGATCCATGAACATGCCCAGCACCAGCAGGATCACCACGATCATCGCCAGTACCGTGCGCTGGCTGTGCGCGAACGATTGCAGGAAATCCACTGCCGCCGCCGGCACTTGCAGATAGGCCAGCAGCCAGCCGAATACCGAAGCCGTCGCGATCACGAACAGGATCACGCCGGTGGTGCGCGCGGCGTGGGTGACCGCGGCAAAGAATTCGGCCCACTTCAGCTGGCGGTACAGCAGGGCGGTGACCAGCAGCGCGTACACCACCGCGATGGCCGCGCTTTCCACCGCGGTGAAGATGCCGGCGCGGATGCCGACGAAGATCAGCAGCACCAGACCCAGCCCGGGCAGCGCGCCGAGCAGGCGCATCAGCACCGCGCGCCAGCCCGGGAACGGCTCAGTGCCGTAGCCGCGATGGCGCGCGACCAGATAGCCGGTGACCATCATCGCCACGGTCATCAGCAGCGCCGGGACGATGCCGGCGGCAAACAGGTCGGCAATCGAGATGCCGCCACCGGCTGCCGCGGAAAACAGGATCAGGTTATGCGAAGGCGGCACCAGCAGCGCCACCAGCGCGGCGGTGATGCTGACGTTCACCGCGTAGTCGCGGTCGTAGCCGCGCTTGACCATTTGCGGAATCATCGTGCCGCCGACCGCCGACACGTCGGCAATCGCCGAGCCGGAGACGCCGCCAAAGAACAGCGACGACAACACGCTCACCTGGCCCAGGCCACCGCGCATGCGCCCAACCAGCGAGGCCGCCAGTGCAATCAGCCGCTCGGAAATGCCACCGCGCAGCATCAGCTCGCCGGCAAAGATGAACAGCGGAATCGCGATCAGCGAAGCCCCACCCGCACCGGCGGAAATCTGCTGCACCAGCACCACGCTGGGCAGGTCCAGGTACAGCAGCGTGGCCAGCGCGGCGACCGCCAGCGCATAGGCCACCGGCACGCCGATCACCATCAGCGCGACGAACAGGCACAGCAGGATTGCAATCGCCATGGATCAAGCCTCCCCTTCTTGCAGATGCAGCGGGCGCAGTGCGCGCCACACGCGGTACAGCGCGAACAGCGCCATCAGCGCGCCGCCAATCGCCAGTGGCAGGTAATTGATGCTCTGCGGCATGCGCGCACCGGCAATCTTGATGTCCAGACCATCGAGCAGCAGCAGCGTGCTCCACCACGCCAGGACCAGGCCGATCGCCGCCATCACGCCCGAGCGCAGCACTTCCAGTGCGCGCCGGCCGCCTTCCGGAAAGCGTTCGGCGAGCAGAAAGAAGCCGAAGTGGCGGTTGCTGTGCACGCCGGCGGCCGCACCCAGGCTCATGGCCGTGGCCAGCAGCAGCAGGGTCACCGGCTCGGTCCAGCTTGGCGAGTCGTTGAGCACGTAACGGGTAAAGACCTGCCAGCCCTGTACCACCACCAGCCCCAGCAAGGAGGCGGCAGCGGTATAGATCGCGTAATCGGACAGGCGATCGAGCGCGCGCTGGGCGGGCGGAAGACTGCGGGTATAGGAGCTCTCGGTCATGACTGCCTCACGCCAGCGCACGGATGCGACGGTACAGCGCCTCGATTTCGGGACGCTGGTGGTATTCGGCCAGCAACGGCGCCGCCGCCTGGCGGAAGGCCGGCATGTCCACGTCGTTGAACTTCACGCCATGCGCCTGCACGTCCTTGCGCGCGGCTTCCTCCGAGCTGTCCCACAGCTTGCGCATCACCGGCACCGAGGCCCGCGCCAGGCGCAGCACGCGCTCGCGGTCGGCCGGCGCCAGCGCTTCAAAGCTGCTGCGCGACATCACCAGGATGTCCGGCGCATAGGAATGCTCGCTTTGCGACCAGTAGCGCGCCGCCTCGAAGTGGCGGCTGGACTGGAAGCTGCGCATGTTGTTCTCGGCGCCATCGATCATGTGCGTCTCCATCGCCGAGAAGGTCTCACCCAGCGACATCGGCGTCGGGTTGGCGCCGAGCAGGCGCATCAGCTGGATGAAGATGTCGGAGTTGGCCACGCGCAGCTTCAGGCCATGCAGGTCGCGCGGCGTGACGATCGGGTGCTTGGTGTTGTAGAAGCAGCGCGCGCCAGAATCGTAGATCGCCAGGCCGACCAGGCCACGCGACTCGAAACCGCGCAGCACCGCTTCGCCGACATCGCCATCCAGCGCGCGGCGCAAGTGCGCGACCGAGTCGAACACGTAGGGCAGCGACAGCGCCTGGGTCAGCGGGAAGGCGTTGTTGAGCGCGCCGGAGTACACGCGGGTGATGTCGATGGCGCCGAAGCGTGCCATGTCGATCGCCTCAGCCTCGCGGCCGAGCTGGCCCGAGTGATACAGGCGCAGCTTGATGCGCCCGCCGGTCTCGCTTTCCAGTTGCTGGCCGATCCAGCGCACCGCCTCGACGGTGGGATAGTCCGACACGTGCACGTCGGTGGCGGTCAGCAACTGGCCGCCCGGCACCTGGGTGATGGCACGCGCCGCGCCCATCGGGGCGGCCAGGGTGGCGCCAAGGCTGGCGCCGATGAAACCTCTGCGTGTGATCATTGCGCCCTCCCGCGCTCAGGCCACTGTGGAGTGGGTGCAAGTTACCCGGCGGCGACGGCCCTGCACTGGATTTCGCCGAAGCCGTCGAAACGGATCGTGGCCAGCTGGCCCACGCCGATGTCATGGATGCCGGTGGCATTGCCCGTGGCGATCAGCTCGCCGCGCTTGAGCGGCCGCCCGCGCAAGGCCGAGCGGCCCAGGGCGAAGGCGTACGCGGCGCGCAAGCCGCCCGGCAGCAAGGTCGCGCCGCCGGTGCCGACGACCTGGCCATCGATGCGGGTTTCAGCCACCAGACTGCTCTCGTCGCGGGCGGTCCAGTCAGCGATCTCCGCGCCGAGGATCAGGCCGTTGTTGTTGCCGAAGTCGGAAACCACCACGCGCGGGCCGAGCTGGTTGATCGTCGCCAGCGGGCTGCTGGCGATTTCCACACCGATGAACAGCCGCGCCGGCAGGGCCGCGGCTTCGTCCGGCGTCCACTGCAGCTTGCCCGCCGGGGCATCTTCTTCGAGCTGCAGCACGTACTCGGCTTCGACCGCGCCAAAGCCGCCGACGTAGATCGGGAAGTCGGTGATGCTACCGGTAGCATTCCACAGCGCACGGGAAAAGATCGGGCCCAGCAGGCGGTCATCCCCGGAGATGTCGCGGCGCTCGGCGGCAATGTAGCCCACCTTCCAGCCAACCACCCGGTCCGGCCAGCGGGCAATGGCCAGATCCTGCACGGCATAGGCCGAGACCAGGTCTGCCGGGATCTGACCGGGGAAATCCGGCAGCGACCGGCCGAGCTGGCGGGCCTGGACAAAGGCTTCGGCGATGGCTGACAACGCCTGCGCATCCTGCGGGCCGGTGTGTGGACTCAAGGGTGACCTCCGGTGGAATCAATGCTGCACTGCCCATCGACAGTGGCAGGGAACGATGTATATGGTAAACCGGTGTCATGGGCAATGTGCACTGCGGCAAAAACCGCGAGGCCTTGTCCCACAAGCCTTTGCGTGACTGCTGAGGAAGGCGTGGCCAACGGTGGGAGGAGCCGATGGACAATCGTGGAATGTCATCACGGCGGGCACACCGCTACTGGGCGGCTACGGCTGGCGCGTGCCTGGCGGCGTTGCTCGGCGTGGCGGCGGCGGCGCCTACCGATGCCTGGCCCAGTGCCGAGACCGCGGCCGAGCAGCAGGCGCGGCTGCCCCTGTGGCCAAGGGATGGACTGGCGCCGGGCGACCAGGCGCTGGCCCAGCCGCAGCGCATCTTCGAGCGCAGCCGCGATCCGGCCACGCCCGACCGCTTCGTGGACCATGTCAGCCGCCCCTACCTCGTCGTGCAGCAGCCGGCACATCCCAATGGCGCCGCACTACTGGTAGTCCCGGGCGGCGGCTACCAGCGCATCGTGCTCGACAAGGAGGGCACGGCGCTGCGCACGGCGTTCGTTGACCAGGGCGGCGTGACTCTGTTCGTGCTGCGCTATCGCCTGCCCGGCGAGGGCCATGCCGACGCCGCCGACGCCCCATTGGTGGATGCGCAACGCGCGCTGCGCCTGATCCGCTCGCAAGCCGCGCGCTGGCATCTGGACCCGCAGCGCATCGGGGTGATGGGTTTTTCCGCGGGCGGTCACGTCGCCGCCAGCCTGGGCACGCGCTACGACGAACCACTGCATCCGCGCAGCGATGCCATTGACGAGGTTTCCGCCCGCCCGGACTTCCAGTTGCTGATCTACCCGGTGATCGACATGACCGGCCCTGCCGCGCATCCTGGTTCCCGCCAGCAGCTGCTCGGCACGGCGCCCGACCCGGCCCGCGCGCAGCGCTATTCGCCGCAGCTGCATGTCGACGCGCACACCCCGCCCACCTTCCTCGTGCACGCACAGGACGACACCGTGGTGCCGGTGGACAACAGTCTGTTGTTCCACGACGCGCTGCGCCATGCCGGCGTGCCCGTCGAGTTGCATGTATTCCCGCGCGGCGGCCACGGTTTTGGCACGCGCGGCACCACCGGCCTCACCACGGCCGCCTGGCCCGCCTTGGCACTGGCCTGGATCGACACCCAAGCAAAGGCAAGCCCATGAGCAAATCCGCGTTTGAAGATCGCCTTCCCCAGGACCCGCAGCGGCGCCGCCTGCTGCATGGCTTGGCCATGGGCGGGCTGGCGACCGGCTTGCTGCCAGGGCTGGCCGCCGCCGCACCGGCGGGTACCGCGAAAGCCGGCGATGCGCCCCTGGCGCGCGTGCGCGGCGGGCAGATCCGTGGTTATCGCGACAACGGCATTGCGGTGTTCAAAGGCATTCCCTACGGCGCCGACACCGGTCCACGTCGCTTCCAGCCGCCACGCATCGAGACCCCGTGGAGCGGCGTGCGCGAAGCCGTGGCCTACGGCCTGGCCTCGCCACAGCCGAAGGCCGATGAAGCCACCAGCGAGGACTGCCTGCGCCTCAACGTATGGACGCCGGGTCTGCGCGACGGCGTGCGGCGGCCGATCCTGTTCTACATCCATGGCGGCGCCTACAACACCGGCTCGGGCAGCAGCCCGCTGTATGACGGCGTCAACCTGTGCCGCCGCGGCGATGTGGTGGTGGTGACGGTCAACCATCGGCTCAATGCCTTCGGCTATCTGTACCTGGCGCCGTTTGCCGGGGCCGACCTCGCCGATTCGGGCAATGTCGGCCAGCTCGACCTGATCCAGGCCTTGCAGTGGGTGCGGCAGCATGCGGACGAATTTGGCGGCGATGCCGGCAACGTCACCGTGTTCGGCCAGTCCGGCGGTGGCGCGAAGATCGCCACGCTGATGGCGATGCCGGCCGCGCGCGGTCTGTTCCATCGCGCGTGGACGATGAGTGGCCAGCAGGTCACCGCCGCTGGCCCACGCGCGGCGGCGCAACGCGCAGCGCTGGTGCTGGACGCGCTCAAACTCAAACCGGCGCAGGTTGACCGGCTGCGCAGCGTGCCCGCCGCCGAACTGGTGGCCGCTGCACAGGTGCGCGATCCCTCGCGTGCCGAGGACACCGCGCTCTACCTCGGGCCGGTGCTGGATTCGCGCGCGTTGCCGGTGCATCCGTTCTGGCCGCAGGCGCCGCTGCAGTCGGCGGCGATCCCGATGGTGATCGGCAATACGCATGACGAGACCCGCGCCTTCCTCGGCCATGACCCGAAGAATTTCAACCTCAGCTGGGACGAGTTGCCGGCGCGGTTGGAGAAGCAGCAGTTCGTCGATCTGTCGCCACAGGTGGTGATCGACGAATACCGTCGTCTGTATCCGCATTACTCGCCTTCGGATGTATTCTTCGCCGCCACCACGGCTGGGCGCTCGTGGCGCGGTGCGGTCGAAGAACTGGAGGCGCGTGCGCGTCAGGGCGCGCCGACCTGGGCCTACCAGCTCGATTGGGCTTCGCCGCTGCAACCGCAACTCGGCGCCTACCACACGCTGGATATTCCGCTGGTCTTCGACAATGTGGCGCGCGCCGAAGCACGCACCGGCGACGGCGAGGACGCGCGCCGCATGGCGACGATGATGAGCGAAAGCCTGCTCGCCTTCGCCCGTCACGGCGACCCCAACCACGCCGGCCTGGCGCAGTGGCAGCGCTACGACCTGGAGCGACGGCAGACGCTGTTGTTCGATACCGCGCCGCGCCTGGCCGATGACCCGCGTGGCGGTGAGCGCAGGTTGTATGGGCGGGTTCCCTTCATCCAGCGCGGCACTTTCTGACCCGCGGCTACGCCATCGACCGCTTATGCCCTCGCCTGAGCCGGACTAATGTGTCCTTGCAGCAGGGGATGGGAGCACGGCAATGGAAGGCTATTGGTTTCGCTCGACGCGGTTCCAGATCGTTGAAGGGGAAGTGCTGGACACCGGACCGGGCATCTACGGGCGGCAGCTGGCGTACTGGTTGCGCGACGGACTGATCGAAGCCGGCTATCGCAGTGCGGAGGTAGAGCCGGAGAACTGGGGTTGGTGCATCGCCGTGGCACGTCGGCCGCACCTGCTCTGGGTCGGCTGTGGCGGCACGGTGCACAACGAGGGTGGCAGCGGCGCGGACGATGCCGCGTCAGCCAGGGGAAACGCCGAAGTGGAAGTGCGTGACGAGGTGCGTGGGGACGCACTGCTCTGGCATTGCCACGCCGCGGTCGAGCGATCGTGGCTGATGGGCTGGTGGGGGCGCGCGGCAGCCGCAAACGCGGTCCGCGACCTGGACCTCGCATTGCGGCGCCTGCTGCTGGCCGATCCGGACATCCAGCTGGTCGATCCGCAATGAGCCCGGGCTACGGCACCGCCTGCCACGTCAAGTCATGGCAAGGCCACCGGCAGCACGTTGTTGAGCTGGGTCACTTCAGCCGCGCCGCCTTCCAGTTGCAGGCGCACGCGGGCACCGCGCAGGTTCGCGTTGGCCGGCACGGCCAGCCGCAAGGCCTGGGTCCGGGGCTGCAGGTCACGCGGCGCCGGAAGGGCGGCAAAGGCCGCACGCGCCAGTTCGCGGCCGCGTGCATCCTCGAGCACGGCGTAGCCGGCCGGAGCGTCGACATGGCCGAGGCTGTGCACGGTCAGCGCCAGCGCATCGCCGTCGCGATGCAGATCGCCGCGGCCGATGCCCACGTCCGGACGCAGTTCGGCCGCGCCGGTGGGCTGCAGCAGTTCCAGTTCCAGGACCGTCGTGGCGTGCGCTGCGAACTCCACTTCGGTGGCGAGGCTGCGTTCAAGGTCCAGCTCGCGGCTGCTGCCGTTGCCATCGATGCGATCATCGCCATCGCGGTCCACGCCACTGCGCAGCCGCCAGCGGCCGGCGGTGACGTTCCAGCCGGTCATCCGCGCGCGCTGCGTCTTGCTGCTGGTGTTGTAGGCGATGACCTTGAAGCGCTCCGGCCGCGGCTGCGGCAGCAGCAACGCCACCTGCACGGCAGCCTCCGGGTCGTCGAAGCGCCAGCTCACGGTGTTGCCCGGATAGGTCTGGTTGCGCTTGAGCGCCACGCCGCCGAGGCGTGCGCGCTGCAGGTTCACCGTAGGCGACTCGACCCGGTCGGACCACCAGTGGCCTTCGGTGTTCATGTAGAAGTTCTGCAGCTTGTCGCGGGTCTCGCTGCGGTAGAGCGTTTCCAGGTAGCGCTTGTCGCCGCTGTTTTCCCAGGCCACGTAATGGGCGAAGTCCGGCGCGGTGTCGGGCTGGTCGGCAGCCTGCGCCAGCGCGGCGCCCCAGCTGCCGCGCTTGTCCAGCGCATCGAGGAAGTTCTCGTTGAGCAGCGCCAGTCCTTCGGGGCCGGCGCGGCGCACGCGGTAGTCCAGGGGCTGCAGGTAGCGCGCTTGGCCGCCGGAGAAGCGCCAGGCCGCCCAGAACGTGTGCAGCACATCCGGCCCGCCACTGCCCTCAAACAGTTCGCCGCCGCGCGTCTTGCCGGTCGCCCAGTTGATCTCGTTCGGCAGCGCCCAGTCGCCCTTGGGTGTGGTGTAGGCATGAGCGAGATAGCCATCGGCCAGGCCGGTGATGATGCCGCGACTGCGCGGGTCGGCGTTGTACACGCCCAGCAGCATGGCCGGGTGCAGGATCGGGAACGAATACGGCTTCTGCCACTGCCAGTTCGGCTCGCGGTAGACCTTGCGCCCGCCAAACCAGTTGCTGGCAAACAGCAGGTGACCCTGCGGATTGACCTGGATGATGCGGTCAAAGGCGCGCACGGTGGTCATCAGCCGCTCGACGGTCAGCGGGTCGCCCCAGTTGAGGTAGAGCATCTGGCTGTTGAGGTTGATGCCTTCCTCATAGCTGTGCAGTTCGTCGGTCTCGATCGTGGACAGGCCGTCAGTGAACATGCCATTGCGATAGTTGGCGTCGGACAGCGCCATCATCGAGGCATTCAGACGGTCCGGGTCCACGCCCATCAGCGCCATGCCCGGCCACTGCTGGGTCAGGTCGGTGTCATCGGAAATGCCGCCGCCGAAGTCGCCGTAGTCGACCTGGCGCTCGTCGATCCACCAGTGGATGTAGCGCCGCGTCGCCTTCAGATTCTCCAGCTGCCAGAAGGCCCAGGCCGGCGTGCCCTTCGGTACTTCGGGCAGCGCCACCGGCAGCGGCGACTGGTTGCCGTAGCTGATGTCGTTCCAGTATTCGCGGCCCAGCGCATGCTCCGGATCGACGCGCAGCAGATCGCTGATATCGCGATGCAGGCGCCGGTACAGCAGCTGGCGTTGCGAGGTGGTGTGCTCCTCGACCAGGAAGCCCCAGTTGTCCTTGACCTGGTTGAAGCGGTCGGCCACATGCTCGGCCTTGGCCTGTTCGCGCGGCTTGAACACCAGACGCAGCTGGGTGCCGTCCAGGGCGCGGCCATTGAAGCCGGGCGCGGCCGAGGCGATGTCGATCATCAGGCTGTCGTCGCCGAGCAGGCGGTCGCGCAGGTCCAGCCACAGCGTGCGCGCCTGCCCCGGACGCACCGACACGGACACGTCGATGAGGTCGCGTGCCGGCCACAGCGGGTCCTTGACCCGGATGTTGAGTGGAATCAGGCCGTCAGCGGTGGCCGGCAGGTCGAGCGCCGGCAAGGCGATGGCGATGCCATCCAGGCCGTCGTGCATGTTCTCCCAGCCATAGGCCCAGCTGCGCATCAGTGGTTGGTCGGCCGGCGGCTGTCCGAGTGTGGACGGCACCAGCACATGCACGATGGGGCGCGCGTCGGCGGTCGTGGCGTGCTCGCGCTTGCGCGCCGGTGCCTTGGCCGGCAGCGCGACGACAGTATCGCGTTCGCCTTCGGGGTAGCGCCCGGCGATGAACGCGCGCAGCGGCGCAAGGTTGTCGTAGTCCGGCGCCACATCGCTGCGTACGGTATAGCGCAGGGTGGCGGTGCCACTGGGTACTTCGCCGGCGCCGACATCGTAGGCCCAGATTTCCTGGATCGGCGTTTCCTGTTCGGTATTGGTGAAACGCAGGGTGCCGCCGCGGCGCTGGGCGAAGCTGTCAACGCTGCGCACCACGCCACGCGGACGCTCGAACAGCGGTTGCGCGTCGCCCTTGGCGGCAGCGTAGTCGGCCTGGCCGAATGCCGCGCCGCGGATCTCGATGCGGTTGAATGGCTCGTCCGGCAAGGTCAGAGCCAGGGTCTTGCCGCCTTCGACATAGACGTTCCAGTCCGGCAGCTGGAAATAGTCGTCGCGTCCGGGCAGGCGCGAACGGTTGTAGACGCCTGGCCAGGTGGTCTCGGCAATACCGTCGGTGGCCTTCCACATCCAGGCCTTGAGGTCGCGGGTATCGGCGAATTCGACCTTGCGCACGCGGGTGACCGGCGCATCGAGTACGGGCGGCGGCGCCCGATCAAAGCCGTAGCGGTGCAACCATGCCTGCCTGCGCGCGTCGGCCTCTGTAGTGCTGGCGCTGGCATCGTCCTGCCCGGCTACTTCGCCCTGTCGCGCCAGCGCCGCCACATCGGCGGTGCCGAGCATGCGGTCGTAGATGCGGATTTCGTCGAAGTCGCTGCCGCGCAGGAAGTTGTAGCGGCTCTGCACCTGGTGGGGCGACATCACTCGACCGGCAAGGCCGAACTGATCCAGGCCGGCGTCGTAATCGGCGGTGGTGTCCACGCGCTCCACTTCGCGACCGCCCACGAACAGGCGAACGCCGCGGGTCTCGTCCCAGCTGAAGGCAATATGCGTCCAGTCGCTGGCGGCCGGCACGCGGGGCATGCGAAACGATACGCGGGTGCGCGCGAGGTTGGCGTCGGTGACGAAGGCATCGAAGCCATGCCCATTCCAGTCGATGCGCAGCCAGGCCATGTCCCAGCTGCTGTGGTCGGCATAGCCGACGCGGAAGATCACAAACGGCGCTTCGCCCACCGGGTAGCGCGAGCGCCAGAAGAAAGAGAGCGTGCCGCGTTCGGCATACAGGTTGCCCGCCGCGTTCCACGAGAGCACGCCGTCGTCGGCCCATTCCAGGGCATCGCCACGCACGCCGCCGGGCACGCGCTTGACCTTGTCGCGGAAGTTGGGGACCGGGTCGCCCGCGGCCACGTCGGCATCGAAGCCGCTGTCGGCCGAGGCGCGGAACAGCAGGCGCGGAAGGTCCGGGCGCGAGACGTCGGCGGGCTTGCCGGCGCCTGCCTTGTCTGGCGTGGCGGCCGCGGCATGCGCGGGAGCCAGCAGGAATGCGCTGGCCAAGGTGGCCAGCAGGCCAATGCGCAGCATCGGCAGGCGATCACGGAACAAACGGTGGCGAGCCATCAACACGCTATCCCCGGGCAGTGGATCGAAGCCGCGCTCCACGAGCCCGGCCGGCGCGGTCCCGCGCCGCCGCGGCAATGCGCCACGGAGGCGGGCCAAGCTAACGATCCCGCCGGCTGGCGACATCCTGCACCGCACCATCTCAAGCGTCTGCGTCCTGCCTGGCTCCCCTCTCCCACGTGCGGGGAGGGGAGCAGGCAAAGGCGCGTCGTACTACATCAGAACTTGTAGCGCACACCCAGCATGTACTGGCGACCGAACTCGCTGTACTGCAGCGGCAGCTGCCAGGCCGAACCGACCCACTCGTCCGAAGCCTCGTTGGTCAGGTTGATGCCTTCCAGGCTGATCTGCAGGTGGTCGTCGATCTTGTAGCTGATCGAGGCGTCGATGGTGTTCACGCCGGTCATGCCGTGAACATCGAAGCCTGCCTCGGTCGCCGGCACCTGGGTCAGGTAGTCGTCGCGGTGGGTGTACGACACGCGGCCGCTGAAGGTGTCGCCTTCATAGAACAGCGTGCCGTTGTACGAGTTCTTGGACAGGCCGGTCAGGTCGGTTTCCAGCGAATTGGCACCGGTCGTCGTCAGGTACTGGATCTTGGAATCGACGTAGGTGTAGTTCAGCTGGATGCCGAGGTTGGACCACTTGCCCGGCAGGAACACGAACGGCTGGATGTAGTTGAACTCGGCACCCTTCAGGTCACCGCCGGGAGTGTTGAGCGGCACGCTGAAGGTGAAGTCGTCGGTAGCCGCCGCGCCGGTGCCTTCGAGCAGGCTCACTGGCAGGCCGCTGGCCGAGTACGGCATCACCGTGCGCGCGGTCTGCACGAAGCTCTCGATGTCCTTGTAGAACAGCGCCAGGCCGAGCATCGAGCCTTCGTCGAAATACCACTCAAAGCCCAGGTCGAGCGTCTTGGCGCGGATCGGGTCCAGGTTCGGGTTGCCGCCGCTGACGGTGCGCGCACCGCCGGAGACGTTGACCGTCACACCCGGGGTCAGGCTGCCCAGGCCCGGACGCGACATCACCTTGGCCGCACCAAAGCGGATCAGGAAGTCCGGAGTGATGTTGGCGACCAGGTTCATCGACGGCAGGAAGTCGTTGTACTCGCGCTCGACGGTGGTGTTGACCAGGGCGGTGCCGACGGTCGCGTAACCGGTCGAGGTCTGCTTGGTCTTGACGTAGCGGCCGCCGATATTGCCGTTGAACGGGATATCGCCGATGTCGAAACCGAAGTCACCCATCAACCAGATGCCGGTGTCCTTCTCTTCCACGCTGCGGGTATTCACCGCGCGCTCGGACACGGCAAAGGTGCCGGTGTTGCTGTAGATGTCCAGCGCGTTGGCGATCGCATCCAGGTTCGGGATCACCCAGGTATTCGGCGTGCCGCTGATGCCGCCCAGGCTGGCGAGCTCGGTGAAATCCGCCGGCACGATCTTGTTGCCGGTGGCGAAGTTGGGCACCGACACTTCCGAGGCGCGGCGCAGTTCCCGGGTCTTGAACGTGTAGTCCTTGTACTGCACGCCACCCTTCAGGGTGAAGCCGGACGCCATGTTCCAGGTGAAGTCCAGGTCGCCGATGTCGTAATCGTTCTGCACGTACTGCGGGCGCAGGCGGATTTCAGCCAGGGTCCAGCCGTTGGGATTGGTCGGGTCGATGCCGTAGTTGAACACCGGGAAGCGGCTGTCACCCCGGTAGTCGTAGCTGTAGCCGTCGACGTTGAGCTTGTCCATGATGATCGTGGTCTGGATCGGGTTCTCGTGCTTGGAGCTCGAGGTGCCGATCTGGCCGTTGATCTTGAAGATGTCG
This sequence comes from Stenotrophomonas sp., assembly GCA_035629025.1. GTDB lineage: Bacteria > Pseudomonadota > Gammaproteobacteria > Xanthomonadales > Xanthomonadaceae > Stenotrophomonas_A. The sequence goes on along the minus strand of DASPIU010000070.1, from coordinate 37,000 downwards.
CTGAAGCGGTGCTCGCCCGACAGCGTGGCCTGCTTGAAGACCGTGTTCCACTCGTCGTAGCGGTGCTCGCTGCGGATATCGACGTTGTCGAACTGGCCGTACAGCAGCGCGCCGGTACGCGGATCAACAAAGCCGTCGTTGACGACCATTTCCGGCTTGCCGCCCTGCGAGGCGCCACGCGAGAAGGAAATCGCCTCGATGTACTTCTCGGTGCGCTTGGCATCGATCTTCGAGTACATGCCGTCCAGGGTGAACTCGGTGTTGTCGCCGGGCTTGAACTGCAGCGAGCCGGTGATGCCGGTGCGCTTCTGGTCATGCTCCATCAGCGTGTAGCGCGGGAAACGCGGACTCCACACGTTGGCGTTGCGCGCTTCGGCAAACGGCGAGGTCGGGCTGAAGCCATTGTTGGCGGTGCCACCGGCCCAGCGGCCGCTGTTGCTGCCTTCTTCGAGCAGCTGGCGTTCGGAATAGGCAAAGGACAGCAGCGCGCCGAACATGCCGTCGTTCCAGGTGTTGGCGATCAGGCCGGCCACGCGCGGCGAGGCCTTCTCGGCCATGTCGTTGTAGGCAGCCTGCGCGCTGCCAGCCAGGGTGAAGCCGTCATAGTCGAACGGATGGGCCGTGCGCAGGTCCACCGTGGCGCCGAGCGAGCCTTCCTCGACATCGGCCGAGGCGGTCTTGCGCACCACCAGCTGGGTGAACAGGTCCGAGGCGAAGACGTTGAAGTCGAAGCCGCGCGAGCGGTTGGAACCGCCAGACTGGTCGGCACCACCGACGGTGGTCAGCGCCTCCATGCCGTTGATGCGCACGCGGGTGAAATCCGGGCCCAGGCCACGCACCGAAATGTTGCGGCCTTCGCCGGCGTCGCGGGTGATAACCACGCCTGGGATGCGCTGCAGCGATTCGGCCAGGTTGGTGTCCGGGAAGTTGGCGATGTCCTCGGCGACGATGGCGTCGACCATGCCGGTTTCACCGCGCTTGATATCCAGCGCCTTTTCGACCGAAGCGCGATAGCCGGTGACGGTAACGGTGTCCAGGTCGACCGCGCCCTGCGCCTGCTGGCCAGCCGGCGCCGGCTGCGGCGCGTCCTGGGCGAAGGCGGTGCCGGCCTGCAGGGCCAGACCGATCGAGAGTGCGAGCAAGGTAACCGGTGTCTTCCGGTTAGAAGTACGAGATTGCATGTCCTCCCCTCCCAAGGGTACATGAACTACGTTGTTTTCCAGGTGGTGTCCCAACGGATGACACCGCTGGTCAAAAAGACGTTAGCAGCTGTTTAACGGGGTCACATCTTGCAGCGCAGCAAGGTTTACGCCGGTTTCGGGGCTAATCTGGCCGTGCACCGCCGATTGTTCCGCCGGCGGTGATACCGGGGACGCTGGTCGCTGTCCTGGTGGCGCCGCGAAAGCCTCCTCTAGAATGACACCGCTGGTCACTTTCACACTGTCCCCCGTCCGCCCGTCCAAGGAATACCGCATGCGCCGCACCCGCGTGGTCTGTTTCGGAGAACTGCTGTTGCGCCTCGGCGCCCCTGGCCGCGAGCTGCTGCTGCAATCGCCGCGCCTGGACGTGCATATCGGTGGCGCCGAAGCCAACGTGGCCGTATCGCTGGCGCATTTCGGCCACGAGGTCGCGCAGATCGGCACCGTGGCCGACAACCCGCTGGGCGCGGCGGCCATGGGCGAACTGCGCCGGCACGGCGTGGATACCTCGCGCATGCGCGAGGTGCCCGGGCGCATGGGCCTGTATTTCCTGACCACCGGCGCCGGCCATCGCGCCAGCGAAGTGGTGTACGACCGTGCGGATTCGGCATTCGCGCTGGCGCGACCCACCGACTACGACTGGAGCGAATTGCTCGATGGGGCGGACTGGCTGCACCTGTCCGGCGTAAGCCCCGCGCTGGGGCCGGAGGCGGCGCAGGCCACCATCGAGGCAGCGCGCGCGGCGCGGGCACGCGGCGTGCGCGTGTCGTTCGATGGCAACTTCCGGCCCAAGCTGTGGCAGCGCTGGCAGGGCGATGCCCAGGCCGTGCTGCGCGAACTGTTTGCCTACGCCGACATCGTCTTTGCCGACTATCGCGATATCGGCGTGGTGCTCGGCGGCGAGTTCCCGCAGGAAGATGTGCGCGAGCGCGTGCGTGCGGCCGCGGCGATGGCCTTTGCCGCGTTCCCGCAGCTGCGCTGGATGGCCTGCACCCAGCGCGCCACGCTCAGCGTTGACCACCACAGCCTCGGCGCAATGTTGCTGGGCAGCGACGGTACCGAGGCGCAGGCCCCGGCCGAGTCGGTGACCGGGATTGTCGATCGCATCGGCGGCGGTGACGCCTTTGCCGCTGGCGTGCTGCACGGCCTGATCGAAGGCCGCGGTGCCGAAGGCGCAGTGCGCTTCGGCCTGGCTGCCGCGTGTCTGAAGCACACCATCCCTGGCGACTTCAATCCAGTGACGGTGGCCGAGGTGGAAGCCTTGATCGGCGAGGGCCGCTTCGACGTACGCCGCTAGGCGGCGCGACGCCGCGCCTAGCGCCCTCAGATCACCCGCAGCGTGATCGCCTTGAGCACCGCTCGCGTGCGATCGCGCGTGCCGAGCTTGTCGAGGATATTGGAGACGTAGTTCTTCACCGTGCCTTCGGCCAGGAACAGGGTGCGGGCGATTTCCTTGTTGGAATAGCCACCGGCCAGCAGGCGCAGGATCGCCACTTCGCGCTCGCCGAACGTGTCGGTGGGCGGCGCCTCGTCGCGATAGCGGTAGCGCGCGCGGACCGGATCAGTACTGACCGGCTGCAGCAGGGTTTCGCCGGCAGCCACGCGGGTGATCGCCTCGCGCAGGTCTTCCGGCGCGGCGTCCTTGAGCAGGAAGCCCTGCGCGCCTGCTTCGCAGGCCTGCAGCAGCAGGTCGGCGTCGTCGAAGGTGGTCAGCAGCAGCACCGGGGTCTGGTCGCCGCGCGCACGCAGCTGGCGCAAGGCCTCGATACCATCGAGCCCGGGCATGCGGATGTCGCTGAGGATCACGTCGACCGCACCGGGCGGCAGCCGGTCCAGCAATGCCTGGCCGTCGTCGGCCTCGATCGCCACGCAGATGCCGTGATCCTGCAGCAGCGCGCGCAGGCCGGCGCGGACCAGGATCTGGTCGTCGGCCAGCGCGACGCGCAAGGGAGAAGGGTTCATGCAGGCAGCCTCGCGCTCAGTCGCAGGCCGCCACTCGTGCCGCGGCCCAGTTCCAGTTGTCCTTTCAATGCGGCCACGCGCTCGCGCATGCCCGCGATGCCGTTGCCTTCGCACAGCTGCAGCGGCCCGCTGCCGTCGTCCTCGATATCGACCCGCAACATCCCGTCGCGCTCGGACAGGTGCAGCACCACATGGTCGGCATCGGCATGGCGGGCGGCATTCGTCAGTGCTTCCTGGGCCAGGCGCAGCACTGCTTCGGCCACGTGCGGGTCGCGTACGCGCACCTGCGGCTCGATTTCCACGCGCAGCGCCGGGCGCGGAAACGGCGCAGCCAGCGCACGCAGTGCCGTGCCCAGGTCCAGGCCCTGGTCATCGCGCATGGAGCGCACGACGTTGCGGATATCGGCGAGCAGTTCGGCGGACAGCTGTTCGGCCAGCGCCAGCTCCGGGTGCGTTGCAAACGCCGGGTCGCCCGCCAGCCGCCGCAGGTTGAGGCGCATGGCAGTGAGCTTGTGCCCGGCGACGTCGTGCAGTTCGCGGGCCAGGCGCAGGCGCTCGGCGTCGCGCGCGCTGTCGGCGAGCAGCGCGCGGGTGGCGAGGAGGTCGGCGTTGACATGCATCAGGGCATCACGCGCCTGTTCGGCGCGCGCGGCATAGTGCGTGGTCAGCGCGGCAAATGCCTGGAAGCCCCCATACAGCGACACCACCAGCCACGGCTGGCCGAAGCTGGTCTGCTGGCTGAGGATCACGTACATGGCCACATTGAGACCGAGCGCCATCGCCCACACGCCCAGCCGCGGCCAGCGCATGGCAGCCTGTGCCACCAGAATCACGGTCAGCACTGGCGTGGTGCCGGTGCGCGCCTCCAGCCACAGCAGCGCAAGCGCGGCCAGCGCTTCGAGCAGCAACACCGGCAGGCGCAGGCGTGCGGGCACGTGGTCGGTGACGATGAAGCCGAGCACGAACACGACCAAGGCGATCCAGCGCCAGGGCCCGTACGGCGAATGCGTCAGCCCGAACGACAACGCCACCGCGCCCAGGGTGACCAGGCCGGCCAGGCGAAGCGGCTCAAGCAGCGAACGGAGGAATCGAGGCATGGAGCCGATGCTGTCAGGCGGCCGCGGTGGTGGGCAATGGGTGTGGCGAAGAAAGTGACTTCCGGCATGCCGGATCGATGACCTGCGGCCCCTGCGTGGGTGGCGTGCGCGGCAGAAGATGGATCCATCACCCAGGAGGCTTCCCATGACCGCTCTGTCGCCCACTGCCTTGCCCTTGCTCGCTGTTGCGGCGCCCACCGCATCCACTGCGCAGACCCTGTTCCTTGCGCTCAACATCGCGTGGGGCGCCTGCGAGGTCTACCTCAGTCTGCGTCGCCGTGCCGCCGGTGGTGCCAGCCGTGATGGCGGGACGCTGGGGATGCTGTGGCGGGTACTGGTGCTGTCGATTGCCGCGGCGGTGTGGCTGGCGGCGTCCGGGCATGGGCATCTTCCTGCTGCGTGGGTGGAGCCGGCGCGCTGGGCCGGCAGCGTGCTGATTGCCGGCGGGCTGGCCTTGCGCCTGTGGGCGGTACACGTGCTGGCGCGGTTCTTCACCGTGGACGTCAATCTGCAGCGCGATCACCAGCTGGTGCAGCGTGGACCGTATCGCTGGGTGCGGCATCCGTCGTACACCGGCGCGCTGATGGCCTTCCTCGGGCTCGGCGTGGGCGTGGCCAATCCGTTCTCGCTGCTGCTGCTGTTCGTGCCGGTGGCCTGGGCCTTCGGACAGCGCATCCGCATAGAAGAGGCTGCACTGCGCGAGGCGTTCCCTGAAACCTACCCGGCTTACGCCGCGCGGACCGGGCGCCTGCTGCCTTCGCTCTCGCGCTTTCGATAGACATTGGTATGACCGATCTGTTGCGTCATACCCCTGCTGCTGGTTGATTCGGCGAGCGCGGCGGCGCCTAATGGCGCGCATGAGAGCCAAACGCGCCAACGTGGTCGTACCAATGACGCCGGCAGGCCGCGTGTCCGATCGGATCGCGGCGCGGTTGCGCCAGCGCATCGCCGCGGCCGGCCTGCAAGCCGGTGACCGCCTTCCCGCCGAACGCACGCTGGCTGCCGAGCTGGGAGTTTCGCGAACGGCATTGCGTGAAGCGATCCAGCAGCTCGCCAGTCAGGGTGTGCTGATGGCGCGCGGCGGCGGCGGCACCTATGTGCAAGCCACCACACCCGCTCAGGTCGTCACCGAGCCGCTTGCGTCGTACCGTCCACTGCTGCAGGCAGACCCCGCCTACCGTTTCGACGTGCTGGAAACCCGGCATGCGCTGGAAGGCGCCACTGCCTGGCATGCGGCGTTGCGCGCGACCGATGCGGATCGCGCGCGTATCGCGGAGGCGTTCGAGGCCATGCTCGCCGCGCAGGGCGCCAACGACGCGGCCGCCGAAGCGCTCGCCGATGCGCGCTTCCATCTCGCCATCGCCGAGGCTTCGCACAATCTGGTGCTGGTGCAGCTGATGCGCGGCCTGTTCGAGCTGCTGCAAGCCAATATTTCGCAAAGCCGGCAGGCGCTGTACCTGGATGCACGCACCGGCCCGGCGCTGACCGGCCAGCACCGCGCGCTGCGCGACGCGATCCTCGCCGGCGACGCGGCGGCCGCGCGCGCCGCCGCCGAGCTGCACCTGCAATTCGTCCACGATTCCCTGCGCGCGGTCGAAGACGATCACGCACGCCGTCTGCGCGCCTCCCGCCAGCCCCTGCCTCCGGCCCATCGCTGATGATCATCTCCGCTTCCACCGACTACCGCGCCGCGGCGCGGTCGCGGCTGCCGCCCTTCCTGTTCCACTACATCGACGGCGGCGCCTACGCCGAGCGCACCTTGCGGCGCAACGTCGACGACCTGGCCGGCATCGCGCTGCGTCAGCGCGTGCTGCAGGACATGACCGGCGTCAGCCTGGAGACCGAGCTGTTCGGCGAGCGCCTGGCCCTGCCGGTGGCCTTGGCACCGGTTGGCCTCACCGGCATGTATGCGCGGCGTGGCGAAGTACAGGCGGCGCGGGCCGCCGCACGCAAGGGGATCCCGTTCACGCTGTCGACCGTGTCGGTATGTCCGATCGAGGAAGTGGCGCCGGCAATCGATCGGCCGATGTGGTTCCAGCTCTACGTGCTGCGCGACCGCGGCTTCATGCGCAACGCCTTGGAGCGTGCGCAGGCGGCGGGCGTGACGACGCTGGTATTCACCGTGGACATGCCCACGCCGGGGGCGCGCTATCGCGATGCGCACTCGGGCATGAGTGGGCCGAACGCGGCATTGCGACGCATGGGCCAGGCACTCACGCATCCGCGTTGGGCGTGGGATGTGGGCCTGCGCGGGCGTCCGCATGATCTGGGCAACATCTCCACCTACCGCGGCCATCCGACTGGACTGGCGGACTATATCGGCTGGCTGGCGAGCAACTTCGACCATTCGATCTCGTGGAAGGACCTGGAGTGGATCCGGGAGTTCTGGAAGGGTCCGATGGTGATCAAGGGCATTCTGGATGCGGACGATGCGCGCGAGGCAGTGCGTTTCGGCGCGGACGGGATCGTGGTGTCGAATCATGGCGGCCGCCAGTTGGACGGAGTGCCTTCGACGGCGCGGGCGTTGCCGGCGATTGCCGATGCCGTGCAGGGGGATCTGCGCATCCTGGCCGATTCGGGTATCCGCAGTGGGCTGGACGTGTTGCGGATGCTGGCACTGGGGGCGGACGGGGTGCTGCTGGGGCGGGCGTTCGTGTACGCGTTGGCGGCGGCGGGTGAGGCGGGGGTGGTGAATCTGCTGGAGCTGATCGAGAAGGAAATGCGGGTGGCGATGATTCTTACCGGCGCGAAGTCGGTGGCTGGGATCAATCGGGAGTTGTTGGTGCGGGAGGGGTAAGGGGGATGTGGTTGCTCCCTGTAGGAGGGGCTTCAGCCCCGACGAATGGAGTCAGGAGCTGACCGATCGCGTTCGCGGCTGAAGCCGCTCCTACAAGGCCGGCAACGTCTGCTTCAGCCGGCGCCAGTCGCCCCACGGATGCGCGGTCAGGCGCGCGGCCCGCTGCATCGCCTTCGGCAACGGGAACGCCTGCGGGCTCGCAACCCGCGACAATTCCTCCCAGCGCAGCGGCACCGCGACAGTGGCATGTTCGCGCGCGCGCAACGACCACGAACACACGCTGGTCGCACCGCGCGCATTGCGCAGCCAGTCGATGAAGATCACGCCCTCGCGCTGGGCTTTGCTCATGGTGGCGACGTAGCGGTCGGGGTGGCGCTCGGACAGGCGATGGGCCAGCTGATCGGCGAACTCGCGCGCGTCGTCCCAGCCGGCCTTCGGGCGCAGCGGCGCGACCACATGCAGGCCCTTGCCGCCGGACAGGCGCACGAAGCTCTCAAGGCCAACGCGTTGCAGTTCCGCGCGAATCTGCCGCGCGCCAGCCTTGACCTCGCGCCAGGCCACGCCTTCGCCCGGGTCCAGGTCGAAGACCAGCATGTCCGGATGTTCGGGGTCATCAATCGTCGCACCCCAGGGATGCAGCTCCACGGTGTTCATCTGCACCAGTTGCAGCAGCCCGCGCGCGTTGTCGACGTAGAGGTAATCCTCCACGCCGCTCTTTTGCCGCAGCGGCACCGCATGCACTTCGCCGCCCAGACCACGGCCATGATGCTTCTGGAAGAAGCACTCGCCAGCCACCCCGTCAGGGCAGCGCAACAGCGACAGCGGCCGCCGCGCGATTTCCGGCACGACCCAGCGCGCCACCGCCTGGTAATAGGCGGCCACGTCGCCCTTGGTCAGGCCCGACGCAGGAAACACCACGCGCTCGGGATGGGTGATTGCGACCTGGGCCTGCTTCGGCGTGCGTGCCGCCACCACGGCTCAGCTGGCCTTGCGCCGGGCAGGCGCTTTCTTGGCGGCGGTCTTGCCCGCCTTCTTGGCCGTCTTGCGCGCCGGTGCCTTCTTCGCCGCCGCCGGGGCCTTCTTGGCCGGCGTGCGCTTGTTCGCCTGCAAGCTCTTCTGCAGCAGGGACATGAAGTCGACCACGTTGGTGGTCTCGTCCTCGCGCGCGGCCGGGGCATCATCCACGCGGGTGGTGGCGCCCTTGGCCTTGATCCGCTTCTTCAACACCGCCTCCAGGCGGGCGCGGAACTCGTCGTGGTAGTCGTCGGGCTTCCAGTCACCGGCCATCGACTCGATCAGCTGCTTGGCCATCTCCTGTTCCTTGGGGCTGATGCGATATTCCTTCTGCGAGCCGGTGGGCAGCTTGTAGTCCTCCGGGTCCACCAGTTCCTGGTGGTAGCGCAGCAGCATCAGGATCAGCGCGTCCCCATGCGGCATCACCGCGCACAGGTACTCGCGGGTGCGAATCACCACCCGCGCAATGCCGATCTTGTTGGTGTCGCGCAAGGTCTCGCGCAGCAGCACGTAGCCCTTCTCGGCCTTCTTGCCAGGGACGAGGATGTAGGGTTTTTCAAAATAGCGCGGATCGATGTTGGCGGCGTCGACGAAGGTTTCGACTTCCACCGTCTCATGCGTTTCCGGCGCGGCCGAGCGGATGTCCGCCTCGTCCAGCACCACATAGCTGCCCTTGTCGTACTCGAAGGCCTTGACGATCTCCTTCCACGGCACTTCCTCGCCGGTGTCGGCATTGACCCGCTCGAAGCGGATGGGCTTCTTGTCGCGCGAGTCGAGCATGCGGAAATGCAGGTCCACCTTGCGTTCGCCAGACATCAGCGAGACGGGCACGTTGAGCAGGCCGAAGGAGAGCGTGCCGGTCCAGATCGGGCGTGCCATCAGTGAGTGACTCCATGGATTGCGGCTTCGGGCATGTGGTCCAGCGCGCGCCAGGCGTCCTCGACGACGGCGCGGGCGCGGCGCCAGTTCAATCGCGAGGCGCCACGCATCTGCTCCCATTGCGCGGCCAGGGCGTCATCGATGTCGGCCGCGCGTGGCCAGTCGGCCGCGTGGGTGCGCCGGGCGAATTCGTAGGCCGGGTACAGGTCGCGCCAGGTCGGCCCGCCGCGGCGGCGGCGGCGCTGGAAATCGACCAGGCTGTAGTGGCGGTAGTCCTGCGCGATGCCGCTTTCCGGGCGCGGCAACAGGGCCGGCAATTGCGGGTCCAGCGGCAGCGCGAACAGGCGGCGGTCGGGGCGGCGTTCGGAGGGGCGCATTGCGCGCTCCAGCATCGAGTAGGGGCGCTAAGCAGTAACGCCGCCGCCGTTAGACAGGCGTGAGCGGGGTGCTTGCCCCGGCCTTCACGGCGCACGCGGTGAACTGGAATCCCCCCGAACGTGGAGTGGCCCATGCCCCGCGATCCCTTGCAAGAGAAGTTTCCACCGGTGCCCGGCGAACAGCGTGGCAAGCACGAAAGCCAGGAGATGGAGGACCGCGGCGCTGGCGAGCATCCGGACGAGTTGATCCCCGCCGATGCCGAATCGCCTGCGCGCCTGCCCGGTCAGCCGCCTGGTTGAGAGCGCCGGCTCAGCCTAGAAGGCATCCAGGCCAGGCACGCCGCAGGTGAAACCAGCACGATCGTGCGTGCGCGCAAGGCGCTGCAACCGCAACGTCACCTCCCGGCAGCTCCCTTGTCGACAGCGCGCTGCCGCGCTGAGTTTCTTCCCCCCAGTTCCGCGGCATGTTCGATTTCCTTTTTGTCCTGGAGCTCGAGACGGAATTCGAGCCGATCAGCACTAGTCGCCATGCAGCCCCCGACGGCGTGTACGTAAAAAGACTGTAGATAGGGCGCGCCGGTAGAGCAAGTTGCATACGGCGGCAGTGTTCAGGGCAGGAAGCGCCACTCCAGGCCCAGCAAGGCGGTGCGGCCAGGCCCGGGCTCGTAATAGCGGCCATTGCCGTCGTTGACGATCACCGAGCCGACGTAGTCGCGGTCCAGCACATTGTCGACGCGGACAAAAGCGCGCAACGTGCCCAGCGCGGCCTGCCATTCGCGCGAAGCCTCCAGCGCCAGCAGGCCGTAGCCCGGCGCGGCCTCACTGCCAAGGTCGTTGACCGGGGTACTGCCCGCGGCATCAATCTCGATGGCCAGCGCCCATGGCGCGGGCGTCCACGACCAGCGCGCCGAAAGCTGCTGCCGCGGCACGCCGGGCAAGCGCGTGCCCGGCCCGACCCAGGCCGTTGGCGTGGCGCAGCCACTGCTGGCGCACACCGCGTAGCCCTCGCGCACGGTGGCCTGCAGCCAGGTGTAGGCCAAGGCCAGCTGGGTGCGTCCGGTCAGCGGCTGCGCCCAGCTCGCTTCGACACCCTGGCGGCGGGTGCGCCCGATGTTGCGGTAGGTGCTGCGGCCATTGGTGTTGCTGGCCACCGCCAGTTCGTCATCGGTGTCGGCGCGGAACAGCGCCACGGCCAGCGCGGCCTGTTCCTGTCCGCGCCATTTGGCCCCGATCTCGTAGTTGCGGCTGGTGGCCGGGCGCAGGCCCAGGGCCAGGCCGGCACCGCCGTCGGCGCGATAGCCCAGCTCGTTGAACGTCGGAGTCTCAAAGCCGCGGCCCAGCGACGCATGCAGGCGCAGGCCGTCGCTGGCGCGGAACACGACGCCAGCCACCGGCGTGGTGGCCGAGTAGTCGGTGCTTCCACTGTCATCCGGATTGCGTGCGGTGACGTAGCGGTCGTCGGAGCGGAAGCGCACCTGGCTGTGGCGCACGCCGAGCAAGGCCGACCAGCGCGCGGTCCATTGCCACCACGCCTGCGCGAACTGGTCCACGTTCGACACGCGATCCTGCTGGTCGCGACGCAATGCGCCCCTGACCCCGAGCGTGTCGCCAACGAAGTTCTCGTAGCCGGTGCGGTGTTGGCGCTGGCGGTCGGCATTGGCACCGATGGTGACATCGAAGGGCCGTCCGGCGAGCTCGCCCTGCCAGGACCAGCGCGCATCCACGCCGCCGTAGTCGCCATCCAGGTCCACCACGCCGCCAGCGTGCAGGGGGTTGGCCTGCACCGCCACGGGCACGGCCAGGTATTGCTCGACCTCGCGCTGCCCCGCATAGCCCATCAGCCGCAGGCTGCCGGCCCCGGCCTGTTGCTCGTAGACCAGCCCGGCCTGGGACTGGCGCACCGACTTGCGGGTATTGAATTGGGTCGCCGCGGCGGTGGCCTGGCGCGGGTCGGCGGCGAACTGCGCCCGGCTCAGACCCAGTGGGTCCTGCGCGTCTGGTGCGTCGAGGTAGTTGAGCACCAGCGTCAAGGTACGGCCCTCCTCCAGTGACCAGCCGAAGCGGCCGTTGATTGACTCGCGCCGCGCGCGGCTGTGGTCGCGCCAGCCTCCGGTTTCAAAATGGCTCGCGGCCAGGTTGTAGTCGAACGGGCCGCGGGCACCGCGCAACTGCGCGCCGGCGGTAAAGGTGTCATCGCCGCTCCAGGTCGCACGCAGGCGCCAGGGATCACCGGCCGCGCCCTGGCCGCTCCACCATTGCACGACGCCGCCGGAGGCATTGCCGTACAGCGCCGAGAATGGGCCGCGCAGCACGTCCACGCGCTCGGCGCCCATCACATTGAAGTGCGAGAGCTGGCCCTGGCCGTCGGGCATGGTCGCCGGCACGCCATCGACGTACAGGCGGACGCCGCGCACCCCGAAGGTCGAGCGCGCGCCGAAGCCGCGGATCGACAGCTGCGTGTCCTGGGCGTAGTTCTGGCGGTCGCGCGCGACCACGCCGGGCAGGCCATCGAGCAGTTCGGAGGCCTGCGCGCCGCGGCGGTCAGCGGCGGCTTCGACGCTGACGCTGTCGAAGGAAGCCGGCAGGTCGAACGGGTCGACGCCACGCACGCGCGCGGCCTCCACCTGCACGGTGGGCAGCGCGGCGATATCGGCCGGCGCGGCCCAGGCCGGCGCCACGCACGCGGGGACGACGCCAAGACCGGCAAGCACACAGGCACCGGCCAGGAGTTTCAGATGACACGATGGGAGCATCGGCCGATTGTGACCCAACGGCCTGCGCAGCGCGCTCTCGCTCCCTTCACGGGCCCCGGTCCGCGCGCGGCTTTGTTACGATTAAGCGCTTTGCCCGCACCGCGCGCGAAGCGAACCGGAAGCACCCCCTCTTTCCGTCTCCAGCGAGTACCGCCGTGTCCTTCTTTGCAAACGTCCAACAGGTGCCAGGCGATCCGATCCTGGGCCTGACCGAGGCCTACAACGCCGACGCCCGCCCAAACAAGGTCAACCTGGGCGTTGGCATCTACTACGACGAAAACGGCCGTATTCCGCTGCTGCGCGCGGTGTACCAGATCGAGCAGCAGCTGGCGCTGGATGCCAAGCCGCGCGGCTATCTGCCGATCGACGGTCTGGCCGCCTACGACCTGGCCACGCAGCAGCTGCTGTTCGGGGCCGGTTCGCCGCTGCTGGAGGCCGGCCGCGTCAGCACCTCGCAGACCATTGGCGGCAGCGGCGCGCTGCGCGTCGGCGCGGACCTGCTGATCAAGCTGCTGCCCACGCGCACCATCGCCATCAGCAACCCGAGCTGGGAGAACCACCGTGCCGTGTTCGGCGCGGCCGGCTTCGATGTCGTGGACTACACCTATTTCGACGCGGCCAGCCACGGTCTGGACTTTGAAGGCATGCTCGCCGATCTGCGCAAGCTCGAGCGCGGCAGCGTGGTGCTGCTGCACGCCTGCTGCCACAACCCGACCGGCGCCGACCTCAGCCGCGAGCAATGGCGCGTGGTGGCCGAGCTGCTCAAGGAGCGTGGCCTGTTCCCGTTCGTGGACATTGCCTATCAGGGTTTCGACAAGGGCATCGACGAAGACGCCTATGCGATCCGCCTGCTCGCCGGCATGGACATGGATTTCATCGTTGCCAGCTCGTATTCCAAGTCGTTCTCGCTGTATGGCGAGCGCGTGGGCGCGCTGTCTGTGGTCTCGGCCGATGCCGCGCAGGCCAAGGCCGTGCAATCGCAGGTCAAGCGCATCATCCGCACGATCTATTCGAGCCCGTCCACGCACGGCGCGGCGCTGGTGGCCGGCGTGCTCAACAGCCCGGAACTGCGGCAGACCTGGGAGCAGGAGCTGACCGAGATGCGCGAACGCATCCACGCCCTGCGCGCGGGCCTGGTCGCCAAGCTCGCCGAACTCGGCGCGCCGGAGTTTTCCTTCATCCAGCGCCAGGCCGGCATGTTCTCGTACTCGGGCCTGAGCCGCGCGCAGGTCGATCGCCTGCGCGATGAGTTCGCCATCTACGCCGTCGGCACCGGCCGCATCTGCGTGGCAGCCCTGAGCCACAAGAACCTGGACTACGTGGCCAACGCCGTGGCAACGGTCGCGCGTAGCTGACGGCTGCCAGACCCGGCAACACTGCATGAAAGCCGACGGTTCGCCGTCGGCTTTTTTCTTTGCCCGATGACAGCGTTCGCCAACGTCGCGCAAGCGTCATTGACGTGACTGCAAGCGCTTGCATGCGGTCACCTCATGTCCTGCTGATGAGAGGGAATGCGACAATGCGCGCTCACTTCCTACGCAGGCTGTCCGTTCCATGTCGCGAACCTCGCTGACCCGCTTCCTGATCGAAGAACAACAGGCCAACCGCATCGGGCCGGAGCTGCGCCAGCTCATCACCATTGTGTCGCGCGCGTGCAAGCGCATCTCCATCGCGGTGAGCAAGGGCGCGCTCGGCGGCGTCCTCGGCGATGCCGGCACCGGCAACATCCAGGGCGAGGCGCAGAAGAAGCTCGACGTGCTCAGCAACGACATCCTTCTCGAAGCCAATGCCTGGGGCGGCCACCTGGCCGCCTGCGCGTCGGAGGAAATGGATCACAGCCAGCCCATCCCCGACCAATACCCCAGCGGCAACTTCCTGTTGCTGTTTGATCCGCTGGACGGCAGCTCCAACATCGACGTGAATGTCTCGGTCGGCACGATCTTCTCGGTCCTGCGCTGCCCGCCGGGCGTGGACAAGCCCGGCGACGAGCACTTCCTGCAACCGGGCCGCGAGCAGGTCGCCGCGGGCTACTGCATCTACGGGCCGAGCACGATGCTGGTGCTGACGCTGGGCCATGGCACGCACGCCTTCACCCTGGAGCGCGAGGAAGGCTCGTTCCTGCTGACCCAGGCGGACATGCGCATTCCGGAGGAGACCAAGGAATTTGCGATCAACATGTCCAATCAGCGGCACTGGGAAGCGCCGATGCAGGCCTATGTCGCCGACCTGCTCGCCGGCAAGGACGGCCCGCGCAAGAAGGACTTCAACATGCGCTGGATCGCCAGCATGGTCGCCGACGTGCACCGCATCCTGACCCGCGGCGGCATCTTCATCTACCCGTGGGACCGCAAGGACCCGGGCAAGGCCGGCAAGCTGCGCCTGATGTATGAAGCCAACCCGATGGGCATGCTGGTCGAACAGGCTGGCGGCCTGGCCAGCACCGGTCGCACCCCGATCCTGGACCTGCAACCGGACCACCTGCACCAGCGCGTGCCGGTGTTCTTGGGCTCGCGGCAGGAAGTGGCCGAGGCGGTGAAGTACCACCTGGTGTTTGACGAAGCGAAAGACTGAGCAACGGTTGCCGCCCCGGCGCCGGGCCGGGGCGGGATGCAAGCGCGTTGACTCAGAGGTGATTGGCCAGCTGGCGAATCTCGCTCGCGGCACGCTGCGCGAACGCCTGGACTTCGGGCTCGATCTGCGCCGTGCCCTGCACGCGCTGCCAGAACTCGAGCGCCGCCTCGGCCGCCCAGCGCCAATGTTCGTACTGTCCAGCCACCGGCACGGGCACGACGTACTCGCGCGCCACCACGGTCCCTTGCGAAGTCGGGCGCAGGCGCATCGGCAGCATGTCGTAGACCGGCGCGACGCTCAGCGGCAACGCCTCGTCCAGCATCAGTCCGAAATTGCCCAGGTGCATGTCGGTGTTGTCGATGAGTGCGCCGAACCAGCTCACGCGGCGCAGGGCCAGCGCATCGTCGGCGCCCAGCCAGCCATCACGCTCGAGCATGTCGGCAAAGCGCCACCACGAGATGCTTGCCTCGCCGTAGAACGCCGCGTCGAGCGCCGCCAGCGAAATGAAGCCGCGCCGACCGAGGCCGGGCGTGCGGTCGAAACGGCGCGACTCCAGGAACAGCTGGCCGTTGCTTTCAAGCAGGCTCGTTTCCGCGGCGGCGATACCGCGGCTGGCCAGCACGCTGGCGGCCAGGGCTTCGCAGCGCAGCAGCGTGGCCCAGCGCCGCGCTGCCGGGCTGTCGTCGCCGTGACTGAACTTCACGATCACCGCGTGTTGGGCTGAGCCGTCTTCCACCGTCGCGGTGAACTTCGCCTGCTCGCCGCCGGGCGAGCAGCCGGGCGGCTCCCCGCGCAGGACCTCGGCGGCAAACTGCGGATAGCGCGCCAGCCTGTCCGCACCCTCTACCCGATCCGGAGGGTCGCGCAGTTCCCGCAGCGCGCGCGCCATCGCCTGGTCACCCAGGATCAGGTCACCGCTTTGCGTGGAGCCACCGTGCAACAAGGCGGCGATGATGTGGCCGGCATTCCACACCTTCAGGTCGGACGGCACCCGCAGTTCCTCGGCCACCCGGTGCGCATAAGTGCGGCCGAGGAAGCCGTTGGGCCGCAGGTCGTCGAGAAACCAGGGCACGTCCGGATAGATGCCGCGCTCAAACGGCGGGTGCATCAGCACGGGTCGGGGTTGCGTCGACTCCAGCGCGAACTCGCCGCGGTCCAGCGCCAACAGCGTGCCCAGCGGCTCGATCCGGGCATCCGGCCTCATCCGGTACAGCGGCCACTGCGATTCGCCGCGAATCTCATGGCGCAGGGCATATTGGGTGGCCCGCGCCTTGCCCAAGCGCACGATGGACGGGTCGGCGGTCACCAGGCGGCCCAGCGTGGGCCGGCTGATCTCCAGGGTCTGCAGCAAGTCGGCCGCGGCCAGGCGACCGCGGCTTCGCAGCAACTGGCGTATGCGCTCGGCTTCGGGATGCGGTGTCGCGGCCATGTAACGATCTCCGTTACGATTCTTCGCCGATATCGTATCAGAACTTCTTGTAAATCAATAAGTTCTGGTCGCAGACCGCCGCCGCCATGTAACGATTCCTGAAACGATTCTGGCGTCACACCGCGACCGGCGCCCGCTCGGCAAACTGCCCGCGCCAATACGGGTAGTACGGATAGGGCACCTCCACCCGGCTGACCGCATCCAGCCGCGCGATCTGCCCGGCCTCCAGCTGCCAGCCCACTGCCCCGAGGTTCTGCCGCAGCTGGGTTTCGTCGCGCGCTCCAATCAGCACGGTGCTCACGGTTGGCCGCGTCAGCAGCCAGTTGATCGCGATCTGCGGCACGCTGCGCCCGGTCTCGGCGGCAATCTCGTCGAGCACTTCGACGATGTCATACAGGCGTTCGTCGTCGATCGCTGGCCCGACCGCGGCGGTGTCGTGCAGGCGGCTGCGCTCGGGCAGGGGCTGGCCGCGACGCAGCTTGCCCGTGAGCCGGCCCCAGCCAAGCGGGCTCCACACCACCGCGCCCACGCCCTGGTCCAAGCCAAGCGGCATCAGCTCCCATTCGTAGTCGCGCCCGGCCAGCGAGTAATAGGCCTGATGGGCGACAAAGCGCGACCAGCCGCGCGCGTCGCTGATCGCCAGCGCCTTCATCAACTGCCAGCCGGCAAAATTGGACACACCCAAGTAGCGCACCTTGCCGGCACGGACCAGGCCGTCGAGGGTTGCGAGCTGTTCCTCCAGCGGGGTGAGCGCATCGAAGGCATGCAGTTGCAGCAGGTCGATGTAGTCGGTGCGCAAGCGGCGCAGCGAGTCGTCCACCGCGCGCAGCAGCCGCCAGCGCGAGGCGCCGGCATCGTTGGGGCCATCGCCCAGGCGCAGGCCGGTCTTGGTGGAAAGGATCGCCTGCTCGCGCCGGCCTTGCAGCGCCGCGCCGAGGATTTCCTCCGAAGCGCCATCGGAATACACGTCAGCGGTATCGAACAGGGTCACGCCGGCCTCCAGCGCGACATCGATCATCCGCCGCGCCTGTTCCACCCCCGCATCGCCCCACGCCGAGAACAGCGGCCCCTTGCCACCAAACGTGCCAGCGCCGAAGCCCAGGGCCGGCACCTTGAAACCCGAACGTCCCAACAGTCGATATTCCATGGCGGTTCTCCTCAACAAGGCCGTCAGGGTGCGCCGCCGGCTTTTGCACAAAAAGCCCTGCTATGCTGATTCATCTTCAAGGCTTGCTTGAGAGTGATGGACCGTCTCGGCGATATCGCCCTGTTCCTGCGCGTGCTCGACCAGGGCTCCATTTCGGCGGCCGCGCGCAGCCTGGACCTGTCGGTGGCGGTCGCCAGCCAGCGTCTGCAACGGCTGGAGCGCACGCTCGGCGTACGCCTGCTGCACCGGACCACGCGGCGCATGCACCCCACGCCCGAAGGCCAAGCCTTGGCCGAGCGCGGCCGCGTGCTGGTGCAGGATCTCGAAGCGCTTGCCGAAGGCCTGCGCGAGAGTGCGCAAGCGGTGGCCGGCAACCTGCGGGTGACACTGCCGGCCTCGTTCGGCCTGCTGCATGTTTCGCCGTTGCTGGCCGGTTTCCAGGCGCGCCATCCGCGCGTGGCGCTCAGTGCGCATCTCAGCGACGACCTCGTTGACCTGGTCAAGCAGGGCTTCGACCTGGCGATCCGCATCGGGCCGCTGGCGGATTCGGGCTTGGTCGCCCGGCGCATCGCCGCCAACCATCGAGCGCTGGTGGCGGCGCCTGACTACCTGCGCCGGCACGGCGTGCCGCAACACCCGGACGAACTTGCCGGACATGGCGGCTTGTTGCTGGTCG
Organism: Stenotrophomonas sp.; assembly: GCA_035629025.1. GTDB lineage: Bacteria > Pseudomonadota > Gammaproteobacteria > Xanthomonadales > Xanthomonadaceae > Stenotrophomonas_A. Next base: position 19,099 of record DASPIU010000070.1, on the reverse strand, counting down.
GTCGCGATGGCCGCCAGGACACCTGGACGCTGACCACACCCGACGCCAGCCTGCTGCGCGTGCGCATGCACAGCCGCTTTGAAAGCAATCATGGCGAATTGCTGCGCGGCGCGGCCCTGGCCGGCCAGGGCATTGCGCTGCATTCGCTATGGCATGTGGCCGACGACCTGCGCGCCGGCCGCCTGCAGGTGCTGTTGCCGGACTGGCCGCCGCCGGCCTCGCAGATCAGCGCGGTGATGCCGGCGCGTTCGCAGCAGCCGCCGCGCGTGCGCGCCCTGGTCGACTACCTCGTCGAACAGCTCGGCACGCCGCCGCCATGGGAAACGATCGACGTGCGCGCCTACGCCGCGTCCTGAGCCCTGTTTCAGCGCGCGCGGGCAGCTTCCTTCGCGCGCTCATACACGGCCTGACCATCGACCCAGGTCGATTCGATCGCGATGTCGTCCAGCTGCGCTTCGGCCAGCGCGAACGGGTCCTGCGCCAGCACCACGAAATCAGCGCGCAGCTCGGGCTTGAGCTGGCCCACCTGCTTTTCGTCGAAGCCGGCGTAGGCCGCATCGGCGGTAAAGCCGCGCACGGCTTCGGCCAGGCTCAGTTTCTGCTCCGGCAGCCAGCCACCCGGTGGCTGGCCCGCGCGATCCTGGCGGGTCACCGCGGCGTAAAGGCCCAGGCGCGGATCGGGCGACTCCACCGGAAAATCCGAGCCCAGCGCCAGGCGCGCGCCACTGTGCAACAACTGCTGCCAGGCATAGGCGCCAAGGATGCGCTGCGGGCCGAGACGATCCTGCGCCCATGGCATGTCCGAAGTGGCATGGGTGGGCTGCATCGAGGCGATCACACCGAGCGGCGCGAAGCGCGGGATGTCGGCCGGGTCGAGCACCTGTGCGTGCTCGATGCGCCAGCGATGGTCGCTGTGTGCGTCGGCACCGAGCACTTGCTGATAGGTATCCAGCACCAGGCGGTTGCCGCGATCGCCAATGGCATGCGTGGCGACCTGTACGCCGCAGGACCTGGCCTTGGCCACGGCGCGCGCATAGGCCACCGGCTCGGTGACCAGCAGGCCGCGATTTCCGTGGTCGTCGCTGTAGTCGGCCAGCAGCGCGGCGCCGCGGCTGCCGAGCGCGCCATCCATGTACAGCTTCACCCCTGCCATCTTCAACCGCCCACCGGGATGGGCGTACGCACCGTGCGCGCACAGGTCGGCCAGCGCGTTGCTGTCTCCATCCGCATAGGTGTCGATGCGCAACGGTAACCGGCCGCTGTCGGCGAAGCGGCGCATCAGCGCCAGGTCCTCGCGCGAGGTGCCCATGTCATGCACGCCGGTGAGGCCGTTGCGCACGGCGGCATCGAGCGCCAATGCCAGCGCACGCTCGCGAGTGCCCTGGTCCGGCGGCGGCATCACCGCGTGGATCAACGGCATCGCCCCATCCACGAGCACGCCGGCGGGCTGGCCGGCCGTGGTTCGCTCGACGCGGCCGCCCTCCGGTTGCCAGCTCGCCAAGGCCAGGCGCGGCTCCTTGGCCGCGGCCAGTTTCAGCGCGGCGGAGTTCGCCCAGCCGGCATGACCATCCACCCGCTCCAGCCAGATCGGGCGATCGGGAAACGCGGCATCCAGATCGGCGGCGGTGGGGAAGGCCTTGTCGGCCCAGTCGTTCTGGTCCCAGCCGCTGCCGGTGAGCCAGGCGCCGGGGGCGAGCGTTTTTTCAAACGCCTGCAGACGCGCCAGCACCTCCTGCTTGCTGCGCGTGCCGACCAGGTTGGCTTGCAGCAGCGCCCAGCCCAGGCCCATGACGTGACCATGCGCGTCGATCAGGCCGGGCAGCACGGTGGCGGCGGGCAGGGAGATGCGCTGCGCTTGCGGGTAGCGCTGTGTCAGCGCCGCCAGCTCGCCAGTCGCCAGCAGGCGCCCGTCGCTGCTCCAGGCGATGGCCTGCACCTGCGGCTGTTGCGGATCTGAGGTGTAGATGCGCTGCGCATCGAGAACAGTGACGGCGGCCGGCGGCGGCGCTGCCGATGCGGAACCGAGCAGGCAGGCCAGCGGCAGGGCGAGGGGAAAGGCCAGGGTCCATCGACGCATGGGGCTGCTCTCGTGTCCGAAAGCAGCCACTCTATGCGCAAAGCGGCGCCTGTGCGCCGCCCGCGCGCGGCGCCGGGGCGCGCCCTCAGTGGCGGCGCGAGGGCAGGAACGCGGCGACGATGCCGAGCAGCGGCAGGAACGAGATCAGCCAGTACACGTGTTCGATGCTGGTGCGGTCGGCAAGCAGGCCGAGCACCGCGGCGCCGAGCCCGCCCATGCCGAAGGCAAAGCCGAAGAACAGGCCCGACACCGTGCCGATGCGCTGCGGCATCAGCTCCTGTGCATACACCAGGATGGCCGAGAACGCCGAGGACAGCACGAAGCCGATGATCAGCGTCAGCACCGTGGTCGCGCCCAGGCCAACGTGCGGCAGCACCAGCGCGAACGGCGCCACGCCGAGGATCGAGGCCCAGATCACCGGCTTGCGGCCGATGCGGTCACCGACCGGCCCGCCGATCAGCGTGCCCGCCGCCGACGCCAGCAGGAAGCCGAACAGATGCAACTGCGCGCTCTGCACCGACACACCGAATTTGTGGATCAGGTAGAACGTGTAATAGCTGCTCAGGCCGGCGATATAGAAATACTTGGAGAAGATCAGCACCAGCAGGATGCCGATCACCCAGGCCACGGTGCGCCGCGGCAGCGCCGCTTCGGCCGGGCCGGTCTTGCGCGCCACCGGCGCGGCGCCCAGGTGCAGCGCGTACCAGCGCCCGACATACGACAGCAAGCCGATGCCGATCAGCGCGGCGCCGGCAAACCACGCCACCGCGTGCTGGCCGTACGGCACGATCACCGCCGCGGCGATCAGCGGGCCAATCGCCGTGCCGGTGTTGCCGCCGACCTGGAACACCGACTGCGCCAAGCCGTGGCGCCCACCCGAGGCCAGCCGCGCAATGCGCGAGGACTCGGGATGGAATACCGCCGAGCCGACGCCCACCAGCGCGGCGGCTACCAGCACCATCGCGTAGTTCGGCGCATAGGCCAGCAGCAGCAGGCCGACCAGGGTCGAGCCCATGCCCATCGGCAGCGAATACGGCGCCGGGCGGCGATCGGTACGCAGGCCGATCAGCGGCTGGAACAGCGACGCGGTGAGCTGATAGGTAAGGGTGATCAGCCCAATCTGGGCAAAGCTCAGCGAGAACTGGCCCTTGAGGATCGGATAGATCGCCAGGATCAGCGACTGCATCATGTCGTTGATCAGGTGCGAGGACGTGATCGCGGCGAGGATGCCGACCACCACCGGGCGCGAGGCTGGCGCAGCGTTGGCGGGGGCGTGAGTGGGGGAAACAACGGACGCGTTGCTGGACATGGGGGCCATACGGAAGCACGGGACCCGCGCATGGTAGGCTTCGGGCGCCTGTCGTACTCGCGCATTCCGGTCATGCACCCTGCAGAAACGGACATTCCGGCCAGCTCCCGTCCACCGCACCTGGACGAGATCGACGCCAGCCCATCGGACGTGTTCTGCCGCGCCGTCGACTACCCCGCCGGACGGCTGATCCCGCCGCACCAGCACGCCAAGCATCAGCTCATCCATGCCGTGCGCGGGCTGATCGTGGTCACCGGCGAGCAGGGCCGCTGGGTGGTGCCGAGCACGCGCGCGCTGTGGATGCCCGCTGGCTGGCGCCACACCGTGCTGTGCATTGGCGAGGTACACATGCGCAGCCTCTACATCCGCCCCGAGGCGGTGGCCCATCTGCCGGATCGCGCGGCGTGCGCGGTGGACATCCACCCGCTGCTGCGTGAACTCATTGCCAGCGCGGCCCAGGTGCCGCAGCCGTATGCCAGCGATTCGCGCGACGGCCACCTGATGCGCCTGTTGCTGGACGAACTGCGCACGATGCCGGCGCTGCCGCTGCACCTGCCCGAACCCAGTGATCCGCGGCTGCGCCGGATCGCCCAGCATTTCGAGCGCCATCCCGAAGACAACGCGCCGCTGCCCGAATGGGGACAGGCCCTGGGCGTGGATGCACGCACCATCCAGCGGCTGTGCCGGCGCGAACTCGGCATGAGCTTCGCGCAATGGCGGGCGCAGGCGCGGCTGTTGCGCGCGCTGGAACGGCTGGCCGGCGGCGACAAGGTGATCGATGTGGCCGCCGCGCTCGGCTACGACAACGCCAGCGCCTTCACCCGCATGTTCCGCCGCCACTTCGGGCAGACCCCGAGCCGCTTCTTCGGCTGAGCGGCCCATGCCACGCCGGCTGCGCACTGCAGCCACTACCCATGACCGCGGTCACTTGACCGCCTTTCCACGCACCGGCCACGCTCGGGGTTTGCGCAAGGCGAAGGATTCCGCACGCGCCCGCCCTGGAGAAGCCTCGCGTGGATCGTCGCACCTTCCTGCAGTTGTCCGCGCTCGGCGCGGGCGGCCTGCTGCTGCCGCACACCCGGTTGATTGCCGCCGAACAACTGCTTGCCCCTGCCGATGCCGCGCGCAACCGGCGCCTGGCCGATGCCGCCCTGGCCGCGGCCAAGGCCGGTGGCGCCAGCTACTGCGACGTGCGCGTCGGGCGCTACCTGCGCCAGTTCGTGCTCACCCGCGAGGCGCGGGTGGAGAACGTGGTCAATGCCGAGTCCTGTGGGGTGGGCGTGCGCGTGATCGCCGACGGTGCCTGGGGCTTTGCCGCCACCAACAACCTGAGCAGCGACGCGGTGGCCGCGGCGGCGCGCCAGGCCATCGCCATTGCCCGGGCCAACGCGCGCCTCGGCGGGCGGCCGGTGCAACTGGCCCCGCTCAGTGGCGTCGGCGAGGCGCGCTGGCGCACGCCGATCCAGCGCAACGCCATGGAAGTGCCGGTGGCCGAGAAGGCCGCGCTGCTGCTGGACATCAATGCCGCCGCGCTCAACGCCGGCGCCGATTTCGCCGCCTCGCGCCTGTTCGCGATCAACGAGCAGAAGTACTTCGCCAGTTCCGACGGCTCCTGGATCGACCAGGACATCCACCGCCTGTGGCTGCCGTTCACCGTCACCGCGGTGGACAAGGCCAGCGGCAAGTTCCGCACCCGCGACGGCCTCGGCGCCCCGGTCGGCATGGGCTACGAATATCTGGCGGGCGATCCGTCGCAGAAGCATCGGCTGCCGGGCGGGCTGATTGCCTACGGTCTTTCCTACGACCCCCGCGAGGACGCCATTGCCGCGGCCCGGCAGGCGCGGGCCAAGCTCAGCGCGCCATCGGTCAAGCCGGGCAAGTACGACCTGGTGATCGACCCCAGCAACCTGTTCCTCACCATCCATGAGTCGGTGGGCCATCCGCTGGAGCTGGACCGCGTGCTGGGCTACGAGGCCAACTACGCCGGCACCAGTTTCGCCACGCTGGACAAGCGCGACGCCGGTTTTCGCTGGGGCAGCCCGCTGGTGAACTTCGTCGCCGACAAGACCCGCCCGGGCAGCCTGGGCGCGGTGGGTTATGACGATGAAGGGGTCAAGACCAGGCAATGGGACCTGGTGCGCGACGGCATCCTGGTCGATTACCAATGCACCCGCGATCAGGCGCACATCCTGGGCAAGACCGAATCGGACGGCTGCAGCTATGCCGACGCCTGGTCCAGCGTGCAGTTCCAGCGCATGCCCAACGTGTCCCTGGCCGCCGGCCGGCAGCCGCTGGATGTGGCGCAGATGATTGCCGGCGTCGACAAGGGCCTGTACATCCATGGCCGCGCTTCGTATTCGATCGACCAGCAGCGCTACAACGCCCAGTTCGGCGGCCAGCTGATCTACGAGATCGAGCAGGGCAAGGTCACGCGGCTGGTTGAGGACGGGGCCTACCAGATCCGCACGCCGGAATTCTGGAACTCGGTATCGGCCGTCTGCGACGAGCGTGACTTCCGCCTCGGCGGCTCGTTCTTCGACGGCAAGGGCCAGCCGGGACAGGTCTCGGCGGTATCGCACGGCTCGGCGACCACGCGCTTCGACGGCGTGAACGTGATCAACACCGCGCGCTCACTAGGGTGAGCGCACGGCACGCCCTGCGGGCGTGACCCCGGCGTTTGCGATGCAAACCCCGGGGTTCCGCTTGCCTTGCCTATCCCCGCGGCGTTGCCGCGCCCCCTTAACAGAAGGGGGCTCTCCACCAGAACCCGTCAGGACCTTTGCTAGACGGTCGCAGCGCGGCGATGCCATGTCGAAAGTCACATGACGCGTGTGGCCTCTCCCCGCAAGAATCGGGGACGCGGGCAGTGCGGCCGCGTCCATCCAATACCTTCCGCGCTGGTCGCGGGATTTTCCGGGGAGCATCACCGTGCATCGACGTGATTTCCTGGCCCTCAGCGGGCTGACTGCGGGCGGCCTGCTGGTGCCGTCCTTCTTTGGCAAGGCGATCGCCGCCGAGCAACTGCTCACCGTTCTCGACCCGGCACACAAGAAGCGCCTGGCCGATACCGCCTTGAACGCCGCGCGCGCGGCCGGTGCCACCTACGCCGACGTGCGCGTCGGCCGCTACCTGCGCCAGTTCGTCATCACCCGCGAGGACAAGGTGCAGAACGTGGTCAACACCGAGTCCACTGGCGTGGGCGTGCGCGTGATCGCCAACGGCGCCTGGGGCTTTGCCGCCACCAACGAACTCACCGATCAGGGCGTGGCGCGCGCGGCGCAACAGGCCGCCGCCATTGCCAAGGCCAATGCCAAGGTGCAGACCGCGCCGGTGCAGCTGGCCAAGGCGCCGGGCTTTGGCGAGGTGTCGTGGAAGACGCCGATCAAGAAGAACGCCATGGAGGTGCCGCTCAAGGACAAGGTCGACCTGCTGCTCGGCGTCAACGCCGCGGCGATCGGTGCCGGCGCCGACTTCGTCAATTCCATGCTGTTCCTGGTCAACGAGCAGAAGTACTTCGCCAGCACCGACGGCTCCTACATAGACCAGGACGTGCACCGCATCTGGGCGCCGATGACGATCACCGCCATCGACAAGGCCAGCGGCAAGTTCCGCACCCGCGAAGGCCTGTCCGCGCCGATGGGCCTGGGCTTTGAATACCTGGACGGCGCGGCCTCGGGCAAGGTGGTCAGCCCCAATGGCGTGGTCAACTACGGCCTGTCCTATGACATGAAGGAAGACGCCATCGCCGCCGCCAAGCAGGCGCGCGAGAAACTCAAGGCGCCTTCGGTCAAGCCCGGCAAGTACGACCTGGTGCTCGATCCCTCGCATACCTGGCTGACCATCCACGAGTCGGTCGGCCATCCGCTGGAACTGGATCGCGTGCTCGGCTACGAGGCCAACTACGCCGGCACCAGCTTCGCCACGCTGGACAAGCTCAAGTCCGGCTTCCGCTACGGCAGCGACAACGTCACCATCTTCGCCGACAAGGTGCAGCCGGGCAGCCTGGGCGCGGTCGGCTACGACGACGAAGGCGTCAAGACCAAGCGTTGGGACCTGATCAAGGACGGCACCCTGGTCGACTACCAGGCCATCCGCGACCAGGCGCACATCCTCGGCAAGACCGAGTCCGACGGCTGCTGCTATGCCGACTCGTGGTCCAGCGTGCAGTTCCAGCGCATGGCCAATGTCTCGCTGGCGCCGGGCAAGACACCGCTCAGCGTCGCCGACCTGGTCAAGGACGTGGAAAACGGCATCTACATCATCGGCGACGGCTCGTTCTCCATCGACCAGCAGCGCTACAACGCGCAGTTCGGCGGCCAGCTGTTCTACGAGATCAAGAACGGCCAGATCACCCGCATGCTCGAAGACGTGGCCTACCAGATCCGCACGCCGGAATTCTGGAACGCCTGCGTGGCCGTGGCCGATGAGCGCGACTACCGCCTGGGCGGCTCGTTCTTTGACGGCAAGGGCCAGCCTTCGCAGGTCTCGGCGGTCTCGCATGGTTCGTCCACCGCGCGCTTCAACGGCATCAACGTCATCAACACTGCCCGTTCGCTGGGCTGATCCGGAGCCTTACCTCAATGAGCATCCTCACCGAAGCACAGGCCAAGGCCATCCTGGACAAGGTCATCGCGCTGTCGAAGGCAGACGAGTGCACCGCCTCGCTGTCCGGTTCCATCGACGGCAACATCCGTTTTGCCCTCAACAACGTGTCCACCAGCGGCATCGTGGACAACACCGAACTGGCCGTGCAGGTGGCCTTCGGCAAGCGCGTGGGCGTGGCCACCATCAACGAGTTCGATGACGCCTCGCTGGAACGCGTGGTGCGCCGCGCCGAAGACCTGGCCAAGCTCGCCCCGGAAAACCCTGAGTTCGTTCCAGCCGTGCCAAAGCAGGAATACAAGCCCAGCCCGACCTTCAGCGAATCCACCGCCGCGATCACTCCCGAGTTCCGCGCGCAGGTGGCCGCCGACTCGATCGCCCCGTGCAAGGGCAACGGCCTGATCGCCGCCGGCTTCCTCGAAGACGGCCAGAGCTTCACCGCCTTCGCCAACAGCAATGGCAACTTCGGCTACCAGCGTGGCACGCGCTTCGACTACACCTGCACCGTGCGCACCGAAGACGGCCGCGGCTCGGGCTGGGTCGGACGCAATCTCAAGGATGCGGCGGACTTCAAGGCCGACCAGGACATCCGCATCGCCATGCGCAAGGCCAGCGAGTCGTCCGAGGCCAAGGCGCTGGAACCGGGCAAGTACACGGTGATCCTGGAACCGGCCGCGGCCGCCGGCCTGATCTCCTTCATGATGAATTTCTTCGACGCGCGCCAGGCCGACGAAGGCCGCAGCTTCCTGTCGAAGAAGGGCGGCGGCAACAAGCTCGGCGAGCAGGTGTACGACCCGCGCGTGAACATCACCGCCGACCCGTGGCACCCGGCCGCGCCGGTGATGCCGTGGGACGAGGAAGGCCTTCCGCGCGAGAAGATGGCCATCGTCGAGAACGGCAAGGTGGTCAACCTCAACTATTCGCGGTTCTGGGCACAGAAGAACGGCAAGCGTGCAGTCGGCGAGCCGGGCAACCTGCTGATGGCCGGTGGCGACAAGTCCATTGCCGACCTGGTGCGCACCACCGAGAAGGGCATCCTGGTCACCCGTACCTGGTACATCCGCATGGTCGACCCGCAGACCGTGCTGCTGACCGGCCTGACCCGCGATGGCACGTTCTATATCGAGAACGGGCAGATCAAGTACCCGGTGAAGAATTTCCGCTTCAACGAGTCGCCGGTGATCATGCTCAACAACATCGACGAGTTGGGCAAGCCGGTGCGCGTGGCGGGTGACGAGTCGGACTTCGTGATGATGATTCCGCCGATGCGGTTGCGTGATTTCACGTTTACTTCCTTGTCGGACGCGGTGTAGCAAGGCCGCTTCGCGGGCTTGCTCCCCCAAGGTTTCGCCGAGGCGAAACCTTGGGCCCCGCGCTTCGATTCCTCCAATTCCCCCGCGGCTTCGCCGCGCCCCCCTTTACTAAAGGGGGGCTCCCGTCCTGAAGCATCCTGCCCTTGTCCAGTCGTCTAACGCGCGCTGACTTCCTGAAGCTGATGCTTGGCGGCATCACCGCCCTCGCGCTGCCTGCGGCGCGCGCGGCCTCGCCGCAGTACGACTTCTGGTTCACGCGTTTGAAGTACGACTCCGGTGACTGGGACGTGGACGCGCGCATGCCGTCGAACCTGATCACCTCGCTGATCGACTACACCCATCTGCGCGTGGACCCGGTCGAACACGTGCTGCCGCTGGCCGATTCGCGCGTGTTGCAGGCGCCGTTCTGCTACCTGGCCGGGCACAAGCTGGTCGAGTTCAACGCCGCCGAGCGGCGCAACTTCGAGCGCTATGTGCGCAACGGCGGCTTCGTGCTCGTGGACGACTGCAACCACGACATCGACGGCCTGTTCGCGCGCTCATTCGAGGCGCAGATGGCCGCGATCTTCGGCAAGGGCGCGCTGAAGAAGCTGCCGAACAAGCACCCGCTCTACAGCAGCTTCTTCAAGTTCCCCGACGGCCCGCCGGCGACCGGCTTCGAGCTCAACGGCTGGGGCGACGACCTGGTGCACGACTACCTCAAGGGCATCGAGATCGACGGCCGCCTCGGTGTGCTCTACAGCAACAAGGACTACGGCTGCGAGTGGGATTACGACTGGCGCAACAAGCGCTTCCTGGCCGAAGACAACACGAAATTCGCGGTGAACATCGTGATGTATGCATTGAACAGCTGAGCCACCCACGCCCATCGACAGAGCCCCTGCAGGAGCGGCTTCAGCCGCGAGGGGCTTTACCGGTAAAGCCGTCGCGGCTGAAGCCGCTCCTACAAGAAGCGCACAGCAACCGAGAACCCCCATGACCGACACCTCCCTTCTCCAGCAGCAGATCTCCCGCCTCGGCGAACTGCGCAGCGCACTGGCCCAGGCCGTCGTTGGCCAGCAGGCCGTGGTCGAACAGCTGCTGATCGGCCTGCTCGCCGGTGGCCATTGCCTGCTCGAAGGCGCGCCCGGCCTGGGCAAGACGCTGCTGGTGCGCTCGCTGGGCCAGGCGCTGGAGCTGCAGTTCCGCCGCGTGCAGTTCACCCCGGACCTGATGCCCAGCGACATCCTCGGCACCGAACTGCTGGAAGAAGACCATGGCACCGGCCACCGTCACTTCCGCTTCCAGCCGGGCCCGATCTTCACCAACCTGCTGCTGGCCGACGAACTCAACCGCACCCCGCCCAAGACGCAGGCCGCGTTGCTGGAAGCGATGCAGGAACGCACCGTCAGCTACGCCGGCACCACCTATTCACTGCCGGCGCCGTTCTTCGTGCTGGCCACGCAGAACCCGATCGAGCAGGCCGGCACCTATCCGCTGCCCGAGGCGCAGCTGGACCGCTTCCTGCTGCACGTGCGCGTCGATTACCCCAGCGAGGCCGAGGAACGCGACATCCTGCTGCACACCACCGGCACCCACCACGCCGCTGTGCCGCAGGTGATGGACGCGCAGACCGTGGTCGCGCTGCAGCAGCAGGTGCGCGAAGTGCACGTCGGCGAAGACGTGCTGACCTGGATCAACCGCCTGGTCCGCGCCAGCAGACCCGGCCCGGACGCACCCGAGGCCGTGCGCCAATGGGTGAAGTGGGGCGCCGGCCCGCGCGCCGGGCAGTCGCTGGTACTGGCGGCCAAGGCGCGCGCGCTGCTGCAGGGCCGCTTTGCCGCCACCCGCGAGGACGTAAGCGCACTGGCGGCACCGGTGATGCGCCATCGCATTCTGCTGTCCTTTGCCGCGGAAGCCGAACAGAAGCGGCCCGACGATGTGATCGAAGCGCTGCTGGCCGCCGTGCCGTTCGGCCACTGAGCGCAGCGTGGACGCAGCCGGTCCGGCCCTGATTCCCGCCGAGGTGCGCAGCCGCCTGCGCACGCTGGTGCTGCGCGCGCGCCGCACCGCCGGCCAGCAGGGCGTGGGCCTGCACGCCAGCCGCAGCCGCGGCGCCGGGCTGGAATTCGCGCAATACCGCGCCTACGAACCGGGCGACGAACTGCGGCAGATCGACTGGAAGCTCTATGGCCGCTCGGACCGCTTCTTCGTGCGCGAAGCCGAGCGTGAAAGTCCGCTGACCTTGTGGATCGTGCTCGACGCCAGCGCGTCGGCCAGCCAGGCTGACCAGGCCCGCCCGCAGTACAACCGGCTCGACGCATTGCGCGGCGTCGCCGCCTGCGCAGCCGAATGCGCCCTGCGCCAGGGCGACCGTTTCGGCCTGATCGTGTTCGGCGGCAATGGCGTGCAACTGGTGCCCGCTGCCACAGGCGCGCGGCAACGCGACCGGCTGTGGCTGGCGTTGCATGGCCTGCGCGCCAGCGGCGGCTGGCCGCCCGCCGAGCAACAGCGCGTGGCCTGGGAACGCAGCGCGGCGGACGACCTGATCCTGATGCTCGGCGATGGTTTCGACGAAGCTGGCATCGCCCTGTCCGAACGGCTGGCAGCCGCGCGCCGCGAGGTCGTGCAGCTGCAGGTGCTGGGTGCCGATGAGCGCGACTTCCCGTTCCGCGGCGGCCACCGCTTCCGTGATCCGGAAACCGGCGAGGAACTGCTCGGCGACGCCGCCGCCCTGCGCGCCGACTACCTTCGGCGCTTCGCCCAGGCCATGCGCGAACGTGAAGCGCGCTGGCAGGCAGCAGGCATTCGCCACGCCACGCAATACCTGGACGAGCCGCTTGATGCCGGCCTGCAGCGGCTGTTCGGCACGGAGGCGGCATGGGCCTGACCTTGCTGTTCCCGCTCGGTCTGGCCGCGTTGGCGGCATGGCTGTTGCCGCTGCTGATCCACCTGGCACGGCGGCAGGAATCTCGGCTGACCGAGTTCGCCGCGCTGCGCTGGCTGCGCGCGCAGCCGCGCCCGCGGCAGCGCATTCGCGTGGACGAATGGCCGCTGCTGCTGTTGCGCCTGTTGCTGCTGGCCCTGCTGGCCTTGCTGCTGGCCGGTCTGGCCTGGCGCGATGAGGATGCGCGGCGCCTGCGCGTCCTCGTTGCGCCCGGCATCGACGCGGCGGCATTGCGCGCGCTGGCCTTGCCTGCCGATGCGCAGACGCGCTGGCTGGCCCCCGGCTTTCCTGCTTTCGACAGCCCGATGCCCACCGCCACCCAGCCTGTCGCCAGCCTGCTGCGCGAGTTCGACGCGAGCCTGCCGGCGCAGGCGCCGTTACGCGTCATCGTGCCGGCGGATGTCGGCGCCATGGATGCCGCACGGCCACTGCTGTCGCGCGCGGTGGATTGGCAGGTGTTGCCCGGGCATTCGCCTGCTGTTGCCGCAGCACCCGCGGCGCCGCTGCGTCTGGCCTTGATCGCCATCGACCCGGCCGATCCGGCGCTGCGCATCTTGCGTGCCCTGCACGCCGCCTGGCAGACCACGCCGACCACGTCGGCGTTGCCCGCGCTGCCCGCCAATGCACCCGGCGCTCCGCCGCCAGCGGTGGGCACGATCGCCGTCTGGTGGCGCGGCGGGGCGGTGCCAGACGCCTGGCTGGCATGGGTCCGCCAAGGCGGCGAACTGCTGGTCGCACCGCGCACGCCTCTGCCTGCCGGCGCCGTGGCGCAGGCCCACTGGCGTGATGCCAACGGCGATCACCTGCTGGACGCTGTCACCCATGGCAATGGCACGCTGTGGCGACTGCCGCAGGGCCTGGACCCGGCCGCGTTTCCGCGCGTGCTCGATGCCGGTTTCGCCCGCGATCTTGCCACGCACTTGCGTCCGCTGCCGCCGCCGACCCGTGCCGTTGCCAGCGACTTCGCGCCGTTGCAGCAGGCGCGCACCTGGCCGGCAGCTGCGGCACGGCTGCTGCCATGGTTGCCGCTGCTGATTGCCTTGTTGTTCGCGCTCGAACGCTGGCTCGCGACTTCGCCACGGCGCGGTGCCCCGGCATGAGCATGCAGCTGCTGCAGACACGCTGGCAGGCAGCGCGACGGCGGCGGAAGTTCGCCGTGGTCGCCTTCGGCTGGCCCTGGGCGTTGCTGCCGGCAGCGCTGGCGTGGCGCCTGGGCAGTGGCGCGGCGTGGTGGCCGGCGCTGCTGCTCGGCGGCCTGGCGTTGATGGCCTTGGCCGCAGCCTCGGCGCGCGGTCTGGACCGTACGTGGCTGCGCCGCCGCCTGGACGCCGCGCCCGCACTGGAAGATAGCGCCGACCTGTTGTTTGCCGAACCGACCACGCTCGGTCCGCTGCAGACGCTGCAACGCGAACGCGTGCTGGCGCGCCTGCCCGAGGCCAGCGCGCAGCTGCGCGAGCCCAGGCCTTGGCGCCGAGGCATCTGCGTATGGCTGCTGGGCGCGCTCGCCCTGGCCGCCGTGCTGTGGTGGCCGGCGCGCGCGCCGGTTGCCGCCGAACCTGCCGCGAACATGGACCGCGCCGCGCGCGCGCGCGAACAGGCGCGCCTGCTTCACGCCCGTCTGCAGGCCACGCCGCCGGCCTACACCGGGCAGGCCCCCGCCACCCTGCCCGGGCTGGATGCCAAGGTGCCGCAAGGCACGCGTCTGCAGTGGACGCTGCAATTCGAGGGCGCGCCGCAACAGGCACAGTTGCGGCTGACCGACGGCCGCGCCCTGCCGCTGCAACTGCAAGGCGCGCAGGGCACGATCGCCCTGGTGCTCGAACGCTCGCTGCTCTACCGCATCGTCCTCGATGGCCAGCCACTGGCCTTGCATCGGCTCGAAGCCGTGCCCGACCAGGCACCGCAGGTGCGCGTCATCGAACCCGACAGCAGCCTGGTCGAATGGCAGCCCGCGCGGCAACGCTGGCTGCTGCGCTTTGAAGCCAGCGACGACCACGGCGTGGCCGCGCAGGCGCAACTGCGCCTGACCCTGGCCCAGGGCAGCGGCGAGAACATCCGCTTCAGCGAACACGGCACCACGCTGGCCGGCAGTGGCAGCGCCACGCTGCGTCGCTTCAGCTACAGCGTCGACCCGGCCGCGCTGGGCATGCAGCCGGGCGACGATCTGGTCGCCCAGCTGGAAGTGCGCGATAACCGCCCGCCTACCGCGCAGACCGCGCGCAGCGGCAGCGTCATCCTGCGCTGGCCGGCGCCGCAGGTGCAGGCCGGCGTGGAGCTCGAAGCCACGGTGCGCAAGACGCTGCCGGCGTACTTCCGCAGCCAGCGCCAGATCATCATCGATGCCGAAGCGCTGTTGAAGGACAAGCGCCGCCTCGACGCCGACACCTTCCTCAAGCGTTCCGACGCCATCGGCGTGGACCAGCGCATCCTGCGCCTGCGCTACGGCCAATTCCTCGGCGAGGAAAGCGAAGGTGCGCCCAAGCTGCCGGGGCCGGCCGAAACCAGCGTGCCGACCAGCGACGTGCCCACCAGTGACATTCCCACCGCCGACGCGCCCGCGCCACACGATGCCAAGAGCGAAGGCGCGGCGGCGCTGGACGACCACGACCACGAACACGAGCACGAAGGGCAAGCGGCGACGACCACCTTCGGCGAGGGCGGCAACGTGCTTGCCGAGTTCGGCCACACCCACGACCACGCCGAGGCCGCCACCCTGCTCGACCCGCAGACCCGGGCCACGCTCAAGGCCGCGCTCGACCAGATGTGGCAGGCCGAAGGCGAACTTCGCCAGGGCCGGCCGGACGCCGCGCTGCCCTATGCCTACAAGGCCCTGGGTTTCATCAAGCAGGTGCAGCAGGCCGAACGCATCTACCTGGCGCGGCTCGGCCCGGAACTGCCGCCAATCGACATGAGCCGACGCCTGAGTGGCGACCGCGCCGGCCTGGCGCGTCGCGACGATGCGCTGCAACCCTGGCGCGACGAGGACGCGGCCGACGCGCTGGCGCTGTGGCAGGCCTTGCGCCCCGACGCCGGGGAGGTGCCGGCGGCACGACTGGATGCGTTCGCGCGCTGGCTGGCGGCACACGAAACGCGCCTGGCATCGCCGCTCGACCTGGCCGCCGCGCTTGAGCAATACCGCGCCGAACCCGCGTGCACGGATTGCCGCGAACGACTGCGTGCGCTGCTGTGGTCAGCGGTGTCCGCGCCACCAGCGCAACCCTTGCCGCGGCAGGCACCCGATGCCAGTGGCCGCCGCTATCTCGACGCCCTTTCCGCGGGGGAGCAGCCATGAGCGTGTGGCAGATCGGCAGCGCCGTGGTGCTCGCCCTCGCGGCCGTGGTGGGTGTGCTGCGTCTGCTGCGCCAGCCCGCGCTCGTCCCACACTGGCGCCGCGTGCTGCTGCTTGCCTTGCAGCCTGCCTGCGCACTGCTGCTGTATCTGGCGTTGTATCCACCAGCGCGCGTGATCGAAAGCGGCACGACGCTGGTCGTGCTGACCGCGGGCGCGCCACAACCGGCTGCGGGCGCGGGCGAAGCAGTCGTTGCCTTGCCCGAGGCCAACGCTGCGGCCGACGTGCCGGTGGTGCCGGACCTGGCGACCGCGCTGCGCCAGCGCCCGGACATCGCGCGCCTGCGGGTGCTCGGCCAGGGTCTGCCCACGCGCGATCATGAGGCCGTCGGCACGCGCGCGCTGATCTTCGAGCCCACTGCGCTGCCGCCGGGCCTGATCGGGCTGTCCTCGCCCGCGCCGGTTGCACCGGGTAACGCGTTCGCAGTACGCGGCCAGGTCAGCGGCCTGCCGGGTGCGGGCGTGGAACTGCTGGACCCTGCCGGCCGCCGCGTGGACATGGCGATGGCCGATGCGCAGGGCGGCTTCAGCCTGATCGGGCAGGCGCGCATCGCCGGCGAAGTGCTGTTCGCCGTACGCGTGCTCGACGCGCGCGGCACCGAGCGCGACCGCCAGCCACTGCCGCTGCGGGTCATCGATGCAGCGCCGCTGCGGGTGTGGATACAGGCCGGCGCACCGCAGCCGGAATGGAAGTATCTGCGGCGCTGGGCGGCCGATGCCGGGCTGACGCTGCACACGCAGATCGCGACCGGCGCGGGCCTGCAACTGGGCGATGCCAGCCTGCCGCTGGACGCGGCCACGCTGGCAGGCTTCGACCTGCTGTGGCTGGACCAGCGCGCGCTCGCGGCACTGTCGCGCTCGCAGCGCGAAGCGGTGCTGGCCGCGGCACGGCGCGGGCTCGGCGTATTGATACGCCTGGACGGGCCGGCCGACGCCAGCCTGCGCCAGGCCCTGGCGCAGTTCGGTCTGCCGTTGCGCGGCGGCGATGGCGTCGCCACCGTGGCAACGGGCGCCGCGGCCAACCCCGCGCCGGCCGGCACTTCGGCCAATGCCGACGCCAGCGAAGCCCTGCCAGCCCTGACCCGCCGCGACTTCGCGCCGTCCACGGCGCTGCCGGTACTGGCACGCGACGCACGCGGCCAGCCCTATGCCTGGTGGCACGCCCTCGGCCAGGGCCGCATCGGCGTGACCACGATCACCGACACCTATCGCCTGACGCTGGCCGGTGCCGCTGCCGCGCACGCACGCCAATGGAGCGATGCAGTGGCGACGTTGGCGCGGCCGCGCGCGGCCGCAACGAGCGCAGCCGAACTGCCCGAGCTGGCGTGGACGGGCGAACGCAGCACGCTGTGCGGGCTTGGCGCGGACGCGCAGGTACGCGATCCAACCAGTCACGCGCATGCCTTGCAACGCGATCCGGCCAGCGGCTCACGTGGATGCGCGGCGTACTGGCCGCAACAGCCCGGTTGGCACGTGCTGGCGCAAGGCGAGCAGCGCGAACCCTTCTTCGTGCGTGATCCCGCCCAGGCGCGTGCCTGGCATCTGCGGACGCAGGCTGATGCCACACAGCTGATGCGTTCGGCACCAGTGGCAACGACGGCGAGCGCGGGGCCTGGGCTGCCAAGTTCGCGCTGGCCCGCATGGTGGGCGTTCGTGTTGCTGGCCGCCGCCAGCTGGTGGCTGGAACGGCCGCGCCGCGGCTGAGCGCTGCGTGCGGCTTCAGCGGCGCATGCGACTGCCGCCGCGCCGCCACAGCAGGCACTGGTTGTTGGCCGGCATTGCAAAGGCTGCGATCCGCGCGAACCCCGCCGCTGCCGCGAGTGCTTCGACCGCCTCGATGTCACGCAGGCCGCCACCATCCGGATATTCGCTGTGCAGCCAGGCATCGAAGGCGCGGTTGCTGTCGCTGGTGTACTGCCCGCCAACATTGAACGGGCCATACACCGCCAGCAGTGCCTGCGGCCGGGTGATCGACGGCAGCGCCGCAAACAGCGCCTGCACCTGAGGCCAGGCCATGATGTGCAAGGTGTTGGCGGTGAACACGGCATCGAAGCCGCTGCCCTGGTCGTCTGTGGGCAAGGGTGGCGGCGGCTGCAAGCCGTTCCCGGCTACCACCTGCAACGCCAATGGCGGCGGCAGGTTGGGCAGGCCGGCGTCCTCGCGCCAGGCGGCAATGCCGGGCAGGGCCTGGGGCTGGTCACTGGTTTGCCATTGCAACGCCGGCAGGGCGGCAGCGAAATGCACCGCGTGCTGGCCGGTGCCGCTGCCGATTTCCAGCACATGGCGCCGGTCGCCGAAGTATTGCCGCAGGATGGCGAGGATCGGTTCGCGGTTGCGTTCGCTGGCGGGGGCGTGCGGCTTCATGCGCACAGGATAGACCGACGGCGGCCTTCACCTGGCCTGCGCCGGCGGCTTGCGATGGTGTGGTCCTTGCAGGAGAAACGCATGGAAAACCTGAGCCAGGATCTTTTCATACTGCTGCGCGTGGCCGCCGCGATGGCGCTGGGCGGCGTGCTGGGCATCGAACGCGAAATGGGCCGGCATGCGGCCGGGCTGCGCACGCACATGATGATTGCCGGCGCCGCCGCGCTGATCGTCGGCCTCGGCGACAGCATTGCCGAGCATTTCGAGAACGAGCGCTACCGCGACCTGCTGCAGGTCGACCCGGTGCGCCTGATCGAGGCGGTCGTCGCCAGCGTCGGCTTCGTGGCCGCCGGCACCATCCTGCGCGGTCAGCGTGGCGATCGCATCAGCGGCCTGACCACTGCCTGTTCGCTGATCATGGCCGCGGCGATCGGCATTGCCGCCGGCATTGGCCGCTACGCGATCGCGGCCGGCGCTTCATTGATGTGCGTGGCGGTCCTGGCCTTGTTCCGCCGGGTGGAAATGCGCGCGCACGCGCAGGTCGACAAGCCCGCCGGCCCGGCGGACGGCGCGGGCGGGGAATAGCTGCCACTCAGCCGCCGAGCGCTGCGAACAGCTCGCCGAACAGGGTGCTGAGTTCGTTCCTTTGGCTGGGTTCTGATTGCCAGAGGGGCGCACTGTAGGAGCGGCTTCAGCCGCGACCGCGAGCTGACGGGCCACGACTCCGCTCGTCGGGGCTGAAGCCCCTCCTACAGCAACCCAAAAGCAGCACGGATTGCGTCGCCACGGCCGCAGCGCCGGCGCCGCTTTTGCGCGCCGCAGCAGCGCCGCGGCGCGGTCTTTGCGATGATCCGGCTGGCTTGCCCACGCGAGAGCTGCCGATGCCCCCGCCGATCCGCCATCAGTTCGAGATTGCCGCCGCGCCCGAGGTCGTCGCCAGCGCGCTCACCGAGCCGGAGCATCTGGCGCGCTGGTGGACGCGCGAAGCGGTGGGCGCTGATGGTCACGTTCGCCTGGATTGGAGCGCCCACGGCTGGTGCGTGGAGCTGGACGTGCTGCACGAACCAGAGCGCCGCCGCGTGGTGTGGCACTGCACGCGCTCCAACCTGCTGGACAGCAATGCCTGGACCGGCACGTCGATGAGTTTCGGCCTGCAGCCC
>DASPIU010000069.1:0-5446 GCA_035629025.1 Stenotrophomonas sp. | reverse complement strand
GCAGGTTTCCTCACGGGGCCGCCTCGGCAGGCGGTGCATGGGCTTCCACCCAAGCTTGCAACGCGGTCAGCTGCGCAGCGGTCTGGTGGCAGGTGGTGTAGTTGCCGGCGACGGTGTCGGCGACGGCAGAGAGCGCAAGGCCGGTGGCGGGCGCATCAGGATCTCCGGCGGCCGGCTCGGGAACGTGGCCTTCGGCGGCGGCGTCGTGCAGCCGCACAAAGCCGACAGGGACAGGGCAAGCAGCGTCAGCCTTCGCGGTGACATAGACGGGGATCTCCTTGGTGATGGTCGCGCCGACTTCGCGCACAACCTGCACGCGATCGACGTACTGCGTCACCACCTTGGTGGTGATCTTCTCGCTGCCAGCCGAGGCCAGGGCGCTGTCGCGCTCGGCGCGGGCGGTGTCCCGCTCTGCCTGGGCGGTGGTGACACGATGCTCCTGCCAGATCGCGCCGCAGCCGATAGCCGCCAGTAGCGCCAGGACGATGATCAGGGCGATCACGCGCGGGGACGGCATCAGCGCACCTCCAGCACGGTCAGCGCCAGCTTGGTGCGCGCCACGCGGTCTGCGTGGCCGTTGGGCAGGCGCGTGGTTTTCAGGGTGCCCAGGTTGATCTTGCGGCCGATGCCGAGCACGTCGCCGGTGTCGGCGAGCTGGTTGCAGCCCTTGTCCTGCCAGAAAGCCGCTGCGGCCAGCGCGCCGGCCTCCAGCTCGATCAGCAGACCGGGCTGCTCCTCCAGCGGCAGACCGATCAGCTTGCCCATCGCGCGGTAGTTGCCGCGGCCGGTGTGCTGCATCGGGCCGCGGCCGCGGAACAGATAACCGTCACCGCTCGCCTCGTTGCCGTTGCCGTTCTGGTTGGCGTAGACGTAGTTCGCCAGCGCCTGCGGGTTGTGTACGAAGCGCGGCGCCTGCGCCGGCGTGACTTCGTAGCCGAACACCTGCAGCAGCCGCTCGCGGCTGTAGCTCAGGTTCTCCTCCACGCGCGCCAGGCTCAGGCTTTCGTGGCCGACCTGCGCCAGCCAGTGCGCAGCGCGCCGGCGCGTGCTGATGCCGAAGCGCCCGGCAGCGGCGAGCAGGTGCGGGTGCCAGCGGGCCGCGCGAACCGGCGGGCAGCTCATCAGGCGGGCCAGCTCTTCAGGGGTGAACAGCATCAGTTGAACCTCATCAATCGGGCGACGTTGCCGCGTGCGCGGTACGTCAGGACAACAAGCACCAGCAACGTGCCCAGGCTCCAGGGGCTGGTCTGAGCGGTCGCACCGGCGAGCAGGATGTGCAGCGCCTGGCCGCCGGTGCTGGCGATGAGCAGCCAGGCGCACCAGCTGGCGCAGCGCCGATGCCGCGCATTGGCTGAGGGTCGGTAGGTGAGCAAGCGCACGCAGATGGCGAGGGCAGCCAGCAGCGTGAGGACGGTGACCAGGCTATGCACTGGGCGGGCCTCCACGGCGGATGAGCGAAGACAGGTCGATGGCCTTGGCCCGCTCGATCAGAGCCAGGGTCAGGGTGATGGCGCACGCCGCGCACAGGAACGCAGCCACGCCGGTGGACTTGAGCGGCAGCCAGCGCAACGCCTCGGACGCGCCCTGGTAGCCGATGACGACACTGATGGCCAGGTACACCAGCCGCAGCCACAGCGGCAGCTTGGCCGCGGACACCACGAAGAGCGTGGCACCGGCGAAAGCGCCGATCAGCGCATCGCCATCGATGCCGGGAAGGAAGGAAGCAATGCCCACGCCGGTGGCGATCACAAAGCCGCTCGATACGGAGGTGGGTTCGGTCATCAGGTCAGTCCCATAGCTGCACGGTGGCTGCGGCCGCCGCGGTGGTGGTGGTGGACACTTCAGGCAGGTCAACTGCCGTGCCTTGGGGCAGGACCAGGCCGAGCTGGGCCAGGCCGGGGTTGAGTTCCAGGGTCTTCTCGACCAGGCCGGCGGTGCTGCCGAGGTGGCGCCAGCACAACAGGTCGACGGTGTCGCCTTGCTGGGCGTAGACGCGCATCAGATCAGCTCCACCGTCGTGCGCGGGCGCCCCTGCAGGTCACTCAACGCCCAGGCCAGATCGCGGCGCAGCTCGGTGATGGAAGGGGTGAGGTCATCTGCGCGCTGGTTCGCGCTGTCGGTGGCATCGAAGGACCGGTACCGCTCGGCTAGCTCGGCGCCGACTGCACAGCACACCGCCCGCATGTAAAGAGCCACACCGCGCGGAACGCCGCCGATGATCTGGCCGGGCACTTCGTCCAGCGAGTCGTAACCGGCAGCCTGCTGGCCCGCGCGCCAGGTGGCGAGTGCGTCATTGACGTACCACATGGCCGCCACGGTGGCCTCGCGCAGCCGATCGTCGGTCACGCTGCCATCCAGACGCATGCGCTTGCGGACGGTATCGAGATCCACCTCCGGCCAGAACAGCGCGTTGGCGATGGTGGCCGCGTTGGTAGGACTGGCGTTGGCGATGAAACCGCTCATGAGGGCCTTTCGGAAAAAAGGCCGGTGGTCGGGGCTTCACCACAGCGGGAGAGAGACGCTGTGGATCAGCCCCGAGCCGGCCGGGTCGCGGGGACGCTCGGTTACGCGCCTTCGTCTTCGGGCGTGGTGCTGCCCGCCGACTCGGCGCCGAACTTCTTCAGGACGCGCTCGGCGCGCTCCAGATCCTTTTTGCCGCCGCAGTTGCTGTCCAGGTCAATGGCGCGGCGCAGGCTGGCCACCGCCTGGGCAACGATCGGCCGCACTTCGGGGGCGTCTGCATCACCCACCGTGGCCATCAGGCCGCGGCCCTGGACCAGTAGCAACTTGGCACGCACTTCATCGGGCATGTCCTGCTCGGCGGTCAGCTCGATCGCACGGGCGACCACCTCCAGGTCGAACAGCTCGCCACTGCGCTGCACCTTGAAAGCGGCCTCGGCCACTTCCTCGGCGACCAGGCAGCCGGTGGTGCGCTTGAAGCGATCCGGCATGGCCAGGCCATGCTTGAGGACGTAGGCCGCCAGCTGCAGACCTCGGTCAAAGCTGCCCGCATCGATGTGCCAGACCATCGCGTTCGTGACGATCTCGTCCACCGCGCCGGTGTCGGCCTGCAGAACGCCGTCCAGGTACGGGTCGTACTTCGGCAGCAGCTGACGCTTCAGCTCGGCCTTGCCTTCCTCGCTCTGCACTTGCTTCAGGTGCAGGCGGTCCCCATGCAGTTCGGCCATCTGCACTTCGTAGAGGGTGGCCCCGGCCATCAGCTGGCCGGGGGCGCGCTTCTCGGCCTCCAGAGCCGCGAGGACGCGGCTGTGGTGGCGCTTGGCGGGAGAATCGACCATGGCGATCAGGCGGCCTCGAATTCGATCTTCTCGACCACGCAGCCCAGGCCGTAGTCTTCGACCACGTAGGCGTCATTGGACGACTCGAAGTTCTCGATGCGGTTCTTGGAGGGCTTCTCCTGGATGTAACGGCGGCGGCCGCCCAACTGGTAGTACAGCGACAGGTTCGCCAGCGAGGTGACCAGCAGCGCGCCATCCGGCACGAAGGGCACTTCCGCGCCCTGCAAGCCGCCGATGCGCTTCTGGCTGAGGATCAGGTCGGTGGCCAGCTTTTCGGTGGCCGGCTGATCCTTGTTGACCATCGGGAAATACTTGTCGTGCATCAGATCGCGGCCCACGATCACCACCAGGCCCGGATCGCGACGGTGCCACGGGTCGATCAGGTTGCTCACCACGTCGTACACGAGCGCGTCGAGGTTGGCGTAGTCCGCACTGGCGCCGCTACCGATCACGACCTTGCCCGCCGTCTTGCCGCTGGCCATTACGCGCTGAGGGGCGTTGTCGCGGTACTGCTGCAACCAGCCCTTGTTCACGTCCTGCAGCAGCGGGTTGGTGGTGCGGTTGGTGTTGGCCGCCACGCTGGTGCCGTTGAAGCCGATCATGATCCGATCCAGCGCCTGACGCTGGACGATGGCGTCGCGCACCAGGGTCTGGAAGTTCGGGAACTTCGCCCAGGCATCCAGCTGCGAGTAGCGGATCGCAGTATCGAAATTGGTCTGCGAGCAGGTGTACTTGTTGTTGTCCAGCGCAGCCACGTCGAGCGGCTGACGCTCGCCGCCACCGGTCGTGTCGGTGCGGCCGGCGATGGTCGTGGACACGCCCACTCCCACATTCTCTCCGGTCAGTTCGTCGACGCCGATCAGGTTGATCTTGCCCAGGAATTCACTGGATTCCTGCATGCGGGCTTCCAGCTTCTGCTGGGTGGTCGGGTCGACCGAGAAGGAAACGGCGGCGGAGCCCACGCCGTTGAGCTTGGCGATCTGCTCCATGAGCTGGTTGAACTTCAGGCGGGTGTCGTTACGCATGGGTGCTCCGAGATAGAAGGGGAACGGGCGTGCGGGTGTAGGGCCGGGGCGGCCGGTCAGCAGTCGGTGAGTACGGTGGCATCGCCGCCGGTGACGGCTGGGCGCGGGGGCTGCCCCGGGTCCTGCTGCTGCGACAGCTGGGTGCGCAAGGCGTTGAATTCCTCGGTCAGCTTGGTCAGAGCGGCGCCCGCGTCTTCCTGCGCCTTCTTGACCGCAGCGAACTGCGCGCCTTGGTCGGCCTGGCCCTGCGCCAGCTCGGTGACGATCTCGCCGAGCTGCGCGAAGTCGGCGGTCTCGGTCGGCTCGGGCTTGGGCGGCGGTTCGGTGCCGAGCATCTTCTTGATGCGCGAGAGCAGCGTGGAGGCAGCGGCCTCTTCCTCTTCGGCGAACTGCAACTCCGTTTCGGCGGCCACGGTGAAGAGGTTGTCCTTGTGCTGCTTGCGGTCGGCCAAGGGGTTGTCGTCCGGGTTCTGCGCGGCAAACGCGAGCATCGAGGTGCCCAGGCTGGCGGGGGAGTCGGTCACGCCCAGCCCGGTCAGGTACGCGCGGCCGGAGTCAGCGAACTTGGGCGTGATCTCGATGCTGGTGAAGATCTTCTGCTTGAGGTCGTTGACGATCTTGACCAGGTCATTGGTCGGGGCGATCTGGGCGAACAGGGCCAGCTTCTTCTCGCCGGCGATGGTGACTTCCTCGGCCTTGACGGCGGTCACGTCGCCGTAGGCGCGGAAGGGCGAGTCCGGCAGCATGCTGCGCAGGTGCTCCATCCACACCCGGGCACCGTAGGTTTCCGGATTGTAGGTGGCGGCCATGTCCTCGATCTGCTTGCGCTCGATGGCGCGGCCATCGGTCGTGGCGCCTTCAACGGCCACGCGGAACCAGTTGGACTTAAACTTCTTCTTCATGGATCCCCCGCGCTTGGCGCGTTGTTGAGGTGATGGATCCATGGTCGAGTCGCGCGAAAGGCGCAGCAACGAAGCCGCCTTGTAAGTCAGGCGGTTACGCGCGTGTGAACTACTGACATGCGGGGCTGGAAGTCAGCCTAGTCAGGATGACCGCCGTCGCCGAAAAGCTGCCCCTCGATCCCCGCCGGCAGGCGAAGTTCCTGTACTGGATGGGTTGGCG
>DASPIU010000068.1:0-5282 GCA_035629025.1 Stenotrophomonas sp. | reverse complement strand
CGCTCGTAGGCGGCCACCGCGGGCGTGGTAGCCTCCGCGCCGGGTCCGGTGCCCGGTATCTGCGGACGTGCAGGGGTAGCTGCTTGCAGTTGCTGTTGCATGTGACTCTCCAGTCGCGTGGATGAAGGGCCTAGGGGCGGTGCGCCAACACCGCCCGCCGGCCCACTAAACGGGTCAGATCAGGTCGGTGGTGCGCGTGGGCGTGTCGGGATCGAGCGGATGGATGCGCTGAGCGTGGTTGCACACGTCCAGCAGTTCTTCGCGGATGAGGTCAGCCACGGCGGCCATGCCATCGGCGGAAATGCCCGCTCGGGTGGCCGTGTCGTTGTTCAGCGCCGCCAGCAACGCGACGGCGTCATGCGCTCGCCATAGACGGAAATGGTCTTCCTCGCTGACGGTGTAGTCGGCCTCGCCGGGCTCGAACTGACTCAGGTCGATGCCTTCCATCACAGCACCCCCTGCTCGCCGCGCACGGCGTCAACGGCGGCCCGCACGTCGGCCAACGTGAGCGCGTGCGGCGCCTTGCCGCACGCCTGCAGCTTCGCGTTCAGTGCGAGCCAGGCTTCGTGTTTCCAGTCGAGGGTGTCGGCGATCAGGCCAAAGTAGTAGGCGATCTGGCGCGCGGCATTGGCCGGCGCTTCTTGGGCGTCGTAGGACATGCGAGATTCCTTGAGTGAGCTGGAATCCGCCGCCCCGAGACCAATCGAGGTGGCGGACGGTGCGGGTTGGTCTACCGGACTCAAGGAACCGGCGGGCCTTGCGGCCCCCGCGCACCGCCCGCCATTGAACTGGCTGGCACACGCCCGAGCGAGCGCCGGGCGAGAAAAAAGCGCCGGGCATCGTTCGATGGGCGCTGTTGCGCCTTGAGAAAACGGGAGACCAATCCCGGTCGCCGATTTGGCGGCGACAGGCGAATGGTTGCTCCGTCCGTGGGGCGTTGTCAACGAAAAATTCCAAGAATTTCCAAACGCGGCCATGGTGTTCATTTCTTGAATACCCAGCATTTGACGGTCTGGCCTGCGCCCAGGTCGTCACGCAGGACCGCGCTGTTGACGGCCACGTTTGGAGCGATGAGCTTGTGGCGGCGCGAATCCACCAAAAGCGAGCGCAGGATCTTCAGATCGGGCACGTTCTGGCCGAACTGCGCCGCGCGGGCCGCGAAGTGATTGAGGTTGATGGCAATCCGCTCCGGGTCACGGCTGTGGTTGACCACCGCCTTGCCGTTGCCCGCAGCCTCCAGGTACTCGAAGGCCTCCCAGAACTCGTTGACCAGGACGTGGTCGGCGCTGATGGCCTTCTGCCGCTCCATGGCCGCACCCAGCAACGCCAGCTGGGTCTGCTTGACCATCTCTTCGGGGATGGCGATCACCAGGCGCAGGCAGTCGAACAGGGCCAGCATCTGCGCGTGGTTCTTGATGACCCGCTCCAGCCGCAGGTCCGGCTGCGCGCGTAGCTTGGCCTCGAACAGCTTCACCCGCTCGGCGAACAGGTCGAGGATGGCGCGCTCCTGGCGCACTGCGCGCACCAGGAAGTGGCTCACCTCTTCCACCTGCAGGGCGTTGAGGTTGTCGGCAGCGATGCGGCTTTCCGCCGTCACCTGCGGGCGCTTGAAGTGCAGCTTGACGATACGGGTCAGGATCGCCTCGGAGGCGTCCACGGCCGCGTTCTGGTTGATGACGATCGTGCCCCGGAAGGGCGGTTCGTAGGTCTCGTTGCCGCCATTGCGCACGCCGCGGGTGGCCAGCGTGCCGCCGCCGAAAAAGTCCTTCAGCTCGTCCCACTCGAACGTCTTGGCGTGCGCCTTGTCGGGCTCGCTGCGGTCGGCTTCCAGCAACACCACCGGCATGCCCGAGACCTGGCCCATCGCGCGCGCACGGCCAGCCTTGGAAGATTTCGCCGGGTCGAAACCCTCGTAATCGGAACGGCCGAGCAGCTTCCAGAGGAACGTCAGCAGCGTGGTCTTACCGGCGCCGGCCTCGCCGGTGGCTTCGAGGAAGGGGAAGCTCTTGTGCGCCGCGCGGATCTGCTCTGCAAACAGCGAGCCGAACCAGAAGGTCATGGCGACCATGCCATGCGTGCCGAAGCACTGCCACAGCCAGGGCAGCCAGTCGGTGCGGAACGCCTCGGCGTCGCGCTGAATGTCCAGGCGGATCGACTTCTGCGTGGTTTTCAGCCGCAGCTTGTCGAACTCGAAGTAGTCCTCCTCGTTGGCCGTGACCAGCTCGCCGTCGCGCACGGCAATGTCGCCGAGCAGGTAGGCGCGGTGTTCCTTGCTGTAGCCCACAAAGTCGATGGCATCAACGGTCTTGATGGCCTCGGTCTGTTCCTCGATCAGCCGATCCAGCTGGTGCCCGGTGCCGGTGAACATGGCGCCGGCCGCCAGGGAGATCAGGCGCTTCTTGAACTCCGAGGCGCTGGCCACGTGGCCGCCGGTAAAGGTGCCCTTGACGCTGGGTCCGTCGTGCGGGAAATCGACCCGGAAGTAATACCAGCTCTCGTCAGTGGTCTCCTGGCGCTGGAATACAGGGCTTCGGGGTAGCAGTTGGCAATCTTCTGCACCGAGCACGCGGCGCGCTTGACCTTGGCCAGCTCCTCGGCCGCCAGTTCGTCGTCGTCGTCGGCGTCCTTCTCGACCTGCTTTTCCTTGCACAGCTTCTCGAAGCGCTGCACGTCGAAGTCGAACCAGTACAGGCGCGAGCGATACTCCAGCCAGAAGTCGTTGCGGCCATCGTGCTCGAACATGAGCAGGCCTTTGTCCACCGCCGAGCGGGCGGTGAGCAGATCGCCCTGGTACCGGGCCTCGGCCAGGTCGTTGGCCCACTGCTTGGGATCCTCCGACGCCAGGGCGCGCAGATGCAGGTCGTTCCAGTCGGTCTTCCTGCCATCGCGTTGGACGATCTGCGCCGCCCGGGACTTAAACCCCAGCGCCTGGGCGCGTTTGATGTGCTTGTGGGTGTAGGCGCGCGCTCCCGGCTCGTTGTCCAGGCCCCACACCAGCGTGGGCAGGTCAGCCGCCCGGGCGGTGGCCAGCTCGCGCAGCGACTGTTCCGGGAACTGATTGGAGGACATGGCCGAAACGGCACACACGTCGTGCTGCAGCAGGGCAATCGAATCGAAGATGCCCTCGACGATCCAGACCTCGCGCGCCGTCTGCATCGCCTGCATCGCGGCCGGCGCGGCCCACCACACCCCGGCGAAGCTCTGGCCCGGGGCGAACCGCGCCTTCTGCTTGCCGAAACGGTGGGGGCGATCGATCAGCCGCTCCCACCAACCACCCTTGGCCAGCGCAAAGCGCACCGTGGCGGTGCCAGCGTTGATCTTTCGATCGAAGTGGCTGTCCTGCGTAAACAGCCCCTTCAGCGGCGCCAGGTCGAAGCCGCGCGAGAACTGAAGGTAGGCGTCGGCGGCCGCGGTGGGCGTGGCCGGCGTGGGCGGAAAGCGCTTTGACCAATCGTCGAACAGGTCGTCGTAGAGATCCTTGACGTGTAGCTCGCGACCGCACTTGGCCTGGCGACCGCACTTCACCACCCAGGGCTTGGCGTGGTTGGTGTAGAGCTCCTTCTTGCCGCACGAGGGGCATATGCCGCCGCGCATGTAGTCGGTGCCGCTACGGTGCTTGAGTCCGTAGTCCCGCTCGAGGCGGGTTAGCACCTGTTGCCGCAGATCCTCTTTCATCGCGCGCTCTTACTCGCCGTACTGGCGCCGGGGCGCGGGTGGAGTGGGGGTGCCATCGAGGACGATGTAGAGGCCGCCGGCGGCGCGGTGCGCCTCAACCGCGGTGGCCAGCGCACGGGCTTCCTCTCGCTTGATATGCGCGGCTACGCGCTGCGGCGCGCCGAACAGGCCAGCCACGAAGCGCGGCTCTTGCGCGCTGGACCACCCGTCGGCGTGGATCATGGGGCCACCTCGACTACAGCCGTGCCCATATGCGCCAGCACGAGGGCCGCATCGGTCAGCGACACCAACCGGTCGTCGAATGCATGGGCGGTGGCCAAGCCGTCCCGCATCAACAAAGCCACCGCGACCGCGCTGAAGCGCGGCCCCGTCCCAGCATGGTCGGTGCGGCCGATGTAGCCGCCGTCGGTTTTGACGAGTCCGTTGTGGCGCAGGGCTGTCGTCAGGCAAAGCTTCGCCATGGGCGGCAAAGCCGCCCAGCTAAGGGTCTTGTGCATTGGAGGGTGGCTCAGGTGAAGGGTAGCGCCGGCTCCCCGCCGGCATTGATCAGATCCAGCTGCCTATCGCCCAGCGCTTCCCTGTAGGCCTGCAGCGCCTTGGCGCGCTCGTAGGCGGGTGTGGGCGGCAACTCGCTGGCGGCCGTTGGCATGCCGCTCGGGCTTGCGATTCCGGTCAGTTCGGAGTGACCGGTGTAGGTGGCGCCGCACATGGGGTTCTCGCAGACGTAGGTGTCATGACGCAGGAACGGGTGGGCGAGATAGCTGGTCCGCTTGATGAGCGGACCGGAACAGGCCTCACAGCGGAACACGACTTTTTTCCTTCCGAACATGCTCAACCCCCTGAGCGCTTGGAACTTTGGAAATCTGTGGCACTATTTGGCGGCGCTTTCAGGCCCAGCGCGATCGCCGCTTTGTGCGAATCGCCGTAGTTGCCCTGGGAGCGCCCGCGGAGAAGGTCAAACACCACGGTCGGGTTGACCTCGATCTGGTGCGCGAAAGCCGAGACCGTGATGCCGTTGGCCTTGAGCCAATCCCGCGCCTGTTCCGGGCTGCGGGGAACGAACTGCTTCTGCTGGCTCTTCTTACGGGGCATGGGGCGGTTCCGGCACGTTTTGGGAAGTTTGTGGACTTAACTCAACATTGTCAAGTAAGGAGAGGCCTGAATGTCTGTAGGGAAGCGCCTGAAGGAAGAACGGAAGCGGCTGGGCCTGACCCAAGAGGAAATCGCCGTGCAGCTCGACGTGAGCCGCTACGCGCAACTCAACTTTGAGAAGGACATCAACTTGCCCGGCGGAGCGTATTTGCTGGCAGCGCTGGGCCGGGGGGTGGACGTGATGTACGTGCTCACCGGACAACGGGCGCAACTGGAAGCGACGGAAGCGGCGCTCGTCGCTGCCTTCCGCGATGCCTCAGAGAGCGCACGCGCCGAAGCGATGGCGACGTTGGGCGTGGTGCCCAGACAGAAGCCTGCGCGTGCAGGCATCAAGGTTGCCTTTGGCAATAGCGAGATCGGCCAGGTGAATACCGTCGGCGGTGATCTGCACCAGGACAACAGCTTCAGCGTTGGCGGCAAAAAAAAGCGGTCCTGATCGAGCTGCAGATAGGACA
>DASPIU010000067.1:0-16361 GCA_035629025.1 Stenotrophomonas sp. | reverse complement strand
GGCTCCGCCTGCCAGGTGTGGTTGTCGAGCTTGGTGACGGCCAGCCGCCGGCCGGCCGCGCGCGCCTGCAGGCTCTCGATCTGGCGCGAAAAATCGCGGATCAGGTAGCTGCCGGGGATCCAGGCAGGCAGGGCCAGTTGCTGGCCGGCGGGATCGGGTTCGGGCACCGTCAGGGTGACGCGATAGCGGTGCCCGGCGGGGTCGTGGGGCTCGAGGCGGTAAATTACGGGTGTATTCATTGCGCTATCTTACTTTCCTACGTTTATTTCTCCAGGAGACATCCAATGAGCGAGTCGTTTGTGCTGGTCGAAACCCGTGGCCGCGTCGGGCTGCTGACCCTGAACCGTCCCAAGGCGCTCAACGCGCTCAACGACCAGCTCATGAATGAGCTCGGCGCCGCGCTGCTGGCCTTCGAGGCCGACGACGGTATCGGCGCGGTGGTCATCACGGGCAGCGAAAAGGCGTTTGCCGCCGGGGCCGACATCGGCGCCATGAAAGACTGGTCGTACATGGACGTCTATGGCAGCGAATACATTACCCGCAACTGGGAAACCCTGAAGCGGATCCGCAAGCCCGTCATCGCCGCCGTGTCCGGCTACGCCCTGGGCGGCGGCTGCGAACTGGCCATGATGTGCGACATCATCATCGCCGCCGACACGGCCAGGTTCGGCCAGCCCGAGATCAAGCTGGGGGTCATTCCCGGTGCCGGCGGCACGCAGCGCCTGCCCCGTGCCGTGGGCAAGGCCAAGGCCATGGACCTGGCCCTGACCGCCCGCATGATGGGTGCCGAAGAAGCCGAGCGCGCCGGCCTGGTCTCGCGCGTGGTGCCGGCCGACAAGCTGATGGACGAAGCCCTCGAAGCCGCCACCGTGATCGCCTCGATGTCGCTGCCTTCGGTGATGATGGCCAAGGAATGCGTCAACCGCGCCTTCGAATCCTCGCTCAACGAGGGGTTGCTGTTCGAGCGCCGCGTGTTCCACTCGCTGTTCGGCACCGAAGACCAGAAAGAAGGCATGGCTGCCTTTGTGGAAAAGCGTCCGCCGGCGTTCCGGCACAAGTAACGCTTGTTACACGGGCTGCGGGCAGAGAACCCGCGACTACCAGGAGGCGCGCGGGACGTCTGGTTGCGGGCTGTAACCTTTGGATGGCCCCTTGTTGCAGGATCCGCGCCTATCCTGGAGCGGCGTTATGTTGAAAAGGCCAGCCGCCGCCAGGTGGGTGGCCGGCTCGTTTGCCAACAACGAACAAGGAGCCTTCGCCATGCATAGTCGTCCGTCCTCTTCTGCCCGCCACTGGCCCAAGGCCGTGCTGGCCGGCGCCCTGGGTGCCTGCTTCGCCTGCGCCGCCCTGGCCCAGTATCCGCAGCCCTCGATGCGGCTGGTGTCCGAAACGCCCGTGGCTGCGCCCAGCGCCGCCGTCAGCGCCGAAGAACTGCGCGATATCGCGGTCGACGCATACCTGTATGCCTACCCGCTGGTGCTGATGGAGGCCACGCGCCGGGCCTCGACCCAGGTGCAGACCTCGCTGGCCGGCAAGGCGCCCATGAACCAGTTCGGCCATCGCACGGTGTTCCCGGATCCGGGCGCCACCGATGTCGTCTGGCCCAGCACCGACATGCTGTATTCCAGTCTCTGGTTCGATGTGTCCCGCCAGCCGCTGATCGTGCGCGTGCCCGCCTCGGGAGGGCGCTATTACGCGCTGTCGCTGCTGGATATGTGGACGGACGAATTTGCCTCGCGCGGCACCCGCACCACCGGCAATGGCGAGCAGACCTTCGCCATCGTCGGCCCGCATTGGCACGGCACCGCGCCGGTCGGCGTCGACGTGGTGCGCAGCCCCACCAACATGGGCTGGCTGCTTGCCCGCATCCAGACTGGCGGGGCGGCCGAATACGGGGCCGTGAACCAGTTCCAGGCCGGTATGACCGCCTCGCCGATGGCGGTGCCGCCGCCGCCCTCGCCCCCGACCCCGCAGCGCCGTGGCGCCGCCAAGCCGGCCGTCTGGCCGCAAAGCCCGGCCAGCCCGGGCTATACGCCCATGGGCGTGGCGCCGATGATGCCGCCCATGCCGCTGCCCCCGGCCTCATCGGTTACCTGGAACACCCAGGGGTCGCCGGGCCAGCAGGTTGCCGCGATGGACCCGGCCACCTTCTTCACCGTGTTCGCCGAACTGCTGTACGCCAATCCCCCGCATGCCAACGACAATGCCATCCTGTCCCGCCTGCAGCGCATCGGACTGGTGGGCGGCCCGCAGCCGTTCTCGTACAGCCGGCTCGATCCGGTCGTGCAGCAGGCGCTGGCCGATGCCCGCCCCGTGGCGGGTCGCCGCATTGCCGATGCGGTCGGCCAGGTGGGCACGCCCATGAACGGCTGGAACACCGTGCTGCATGGCATCGGCACCTATGGCACCGACTACACGCGCCGCGCCGCCATTGCGTATGCCGGCCTGGGCGCCACCACGCCCCAAGATGCGCTGTATCCGGTGACTACCATCGACAACGATGGCGAGCTGCTGCGCGGTGAGGAAGACTATGTGCTGCATTTCGACAAGGGGCAATTGCCGCCGGTCAATGCGTCGTGGTCCCTGATCCTGTACAACGCAGAGCACGGCCTGGTGCCCAACCGCATCGGCCGCTATGCCCTGCGCAGCACCGATCCCCTGCGCTACAACGCCGATGGATCCCTGGACATCTATATCCAGCGCGACGACCCGGGCCCCCGCAAGGCGTCGAACTGGCTACCCGCGCCCGACCAGAGCAACTTCATGCTCAACATGCGGTTGTACTGGCCCAAAGATATCGCCCTCGATGGCCATTGGGCGCCTCCCCCGGTCCAGGAAGACTGACCGCAAGGGCGGGCCAGCACGGCCCGCCCGGCCACGCGCTTCGGCCACGCGCTCCACCCGCCGATCGGCGCCGCGCGTTTTCGCCCCCGCAACCGGCCCCGGACTGATCCGGCGTCGGTTTCTTCATTTGCTCGAGCAAAACGAATCACGCTATACTCTACGGGTTTGACGCTTGCGGGATGAAAACACGTGGTTAACCCACCGTGCACGTCTTTGCCGCAGGAGCGGGGAAGCTTGATGCAAAGCCTGGTAGAAGATAATCCGGTGCTTACCGATACCGATCGCGCGGTACTCGATGCTCAGGCTTGCCGAGGGCTCTTGCGGGTATTGGCGGCGCAGGGAGCCATGGGGCTCGCAGCGGCAGCAATTGCAGGGATCATTGCGGGTACGGCGGCAGGGTTGTCGGCGTTGGCGGGGGCGGGGGCGTATTTCATACCCAATGCGTTGTTTGCATTGCGGCTGCTCATCAACGTGCTCAAGTCGGGTCGAGCCAGTCCCGTTACTTTTTACCTCGGCGAGATGGTCAAGCTACTCATGACGGCGTTGCTGTTGTGGTTGCTGTCGCGTGTGGCGCAAGCCTGGCTGGTATGGCCGGCGGTGCTGCTCGGGCTGATCTTCACGCTGAAGGGGTATCTGCTGCTGTTGCTGTTCCGCAAGTTGTCATAGCTGCTTAGAAATCATGCAAACGGTCGGCTCGCAAGGTCCGGCCACAAAGCAAACAGGGTAGGGTTCAAATGGCTGCTGCCAGCGACGTATCGCCTCAGTCCGCGTACATTCAGCACCACCTGGTGCACTTGAACAATATTGGCGAAAAGCAGTCCGTCATCGCCCAGTTCAATGTCATCAACTATGACTCGGTGTTCTGGTCTGCCCTCACCGGTTTGATCGTGGTGCTCTTTCTGTGGCTCGCCGCGCGCAGGGCTTCGGCTGGCGTGCCGGGCCGTTTCCAGGCCTTCGTCGAAATGGTCGTCGACATGGTCGACGAGCAGGCCAAGGGCATCGTCACCAACGCCAAGAGCCGCCTGTTCGTGGCCCCGCTGGCCCTTACCGTGTTCCTCTGGATCATCCTGATGAACGCGCTCGACCTCATCCCCGTCGACCTGATGCCCTCGCTGTGGCGCTGGACTGGCCTGGGCGCGCACCACGGCGACCTTCTTTACTACCACCGCATTCTGCCCACCGCCGACCTGAACGTGCCCATGGGCATGTCGCTGGGCGTGCTGCTGCTGATGTTCTACTACGGCATCAAGATCAAGCACCCGGTCGGCTTCGTCAAAGAACTTTTCACCGCTCCGTTCCATGCCCATGGCATCGGCGCAGTGGTGCTGGCTCCTGCCAATTTGCTGCTCAACCTGATCGAATACGCCGCCAAGTCCGTGTCGCTGGGCATGCGGTTGTTCGGCAACATGTTCGCCGGCGAACTCATATTCATGCTGATCGCCCTGCTGGGCGGTGCCTGGACGGGCTTGAACGCCGCCAGCGTCGGCCTGGGTATCGGGCATGTGCTGGCCGGTTCGGTGTGGGCCATCTTCCACATCCTGATCGTCCTGCTGCAGGCTTTCATCTTCATGATGCTGACGCTGGTGTATATCGGCCAGGCTCACGAAGGGCATTGATCCAAATTCCTGGCGTGGGCTCACGCCCGCGCCCGGGGCGCAAGATTCTCTTGCATTCCAAGCAGTACCGTTTTCTTAAATTTGACTTCAGATTTCTAACCAAGGAGTTGTCATGACCAACGTTGCTTTCGTTGCTCTCGCTTGCGGTCTTATCATCGGTCTGGGCGCTATCGGCGCTTGCATCGGCATCGCACTGATGGGCGGCAAATACCTGGAAGCTTCGGCTCGTCAGCCTGAACTGATGAATGCGCTGCAGACCAAGATGTTCCTGCTGGCCGGCCTGATCGACGCGGCGTTCCTGATCGGTGTGGGTATCGCCATGCTGTTCGCTTTCGCCAACCCGTTCGTAGGCTGAGCCCGGCGGTCCATGGCAACGCTCGCCAGCGTATTGGCGGGCTTGACGCCGGCGGTAGCGAAAACCTTTCGCTGCAGGTCGGCAAAGTATCGAGTGCTCCGCGACGCCTTTGGTGCGTCCGGGGCCGCAAGGTGTTAAAGGAACGACCGTGAATCTGAACGCGACGATCTTTTTCCAGATGCTCGTGTTCTTCGTTCTGGGTTGGTTCACGATGAAATTCGTGTGGCCGCCCCTGACGAAGGCGATGGACGAGCGCCGCCAAAAAATCGCCGACGGCCTTGCCGCCGCCGAGAAGGGCAAGGCCGACCTGGCCCAAGCCCAAGCGCGCGTCAGTCTGATCGAGGCTTCTGCCAAATCCGAGAACCATGCCCGCATCATCGAAGCCGAAAAGCAAGCCGCTTCCCTGATCGAGCAGGCTCGCCGTGAAGCTGAGGCCGAACGCGCCCGCATCGTCGCCCAGGCGGCGCAAGATGCCGCGCAGGAAGTCCAGCGTGCCCGCGATGCGCTGCGCGACGATGTTGCCGCGCTGGCTGTCAAGGGTGCTGAACAGATCCTCAAGCGCGAGGTTGACGCCCGCGCCCACGCCGAGCTGCTCAACCAGCTCAAGGCGCAGCTTTAATCCGGGAACGCCATGGCTGAACTTTCCACTGTCGCCAGGCCCTATGCCGAGGCACTTTTCGGCGCGGCTCGCGACGACAAGGCCGGCTTGCCGGCCTGGGCCGACCTGATCGGCGAGCTGGCCCACGTGGCCGCTCAACCCGACGTGCGCGAAGCGATGTCCGATCCGCGCCTGGGCGACGCGCAGCGTACCGAGCTGTTCACTGGCCTGATTCAGGCCCAGTTGCCGCAAGCCGTTCGCAATTTCATCGAACTGCTGGTGGCCAACGACCGGCTGCTGTTGCTGCCCATCATCGCCAAGCAATTCGTCGCGCTGAAGAATCGCCACGAAGGCACGGCGCAGGCGGAAATCACCAGCGCGTTCGAGCTCAGCGACGCCCAAGTCAAAGAACTGATCGATGCGCTAGAAACCAAGTTCGGTCTCAAGCTCAAGCCCAGCGTCACCGTCGACAAGTCGCTCATCGGCGGCGTGCGCGTGGCGGTTGGCGACCAGGTGCTCGATACTTCCGTACAAGCCCAATTGGCCCGCTTGCGGGATACGCTGGCCGCCTGACGCGCGCACGGCCAGACAAACAGGATTCCAGGAGTCAATATGCAACTCAATCCCTCCGAGATCAGCGAACTGCTCAAGAGCCGCATCGAGGGCCTGGGCGCTTCGGCTGACATTCGCACCCAGGGCACCGTGGTGTCCGTGACCGACGGTATTACCCGCGTCCACGGTCTTTCCGACGTGATGCAGGGCGAAATGCTCGAATTCCCCGACAACGTCTTCGGCGTGGCGCTCAACCTCGAGCGCGACTCGGTCGGCGCCGTGATTCTGGGCGACTACACCGGCGTTTCCGAGGGCGACCAGGTCAAGACCACCGGCCGCATTCTCGAAGTGCCGGTCGGCCCCGAACTGCGTGGCCGCGTGGTCAACACGCTGGGCGTGCCCATCGACGGCAAGGGCCCGATCGACACCAAAGAAACCGACATCATCGAAAAAGTGGCGCCTGGCGTGATTGCCCGCCGCTCGGTGTCGCAGCCGCTGCAAACCGGTATCAAGGCCATCGACTCGATGGTGCCGATCGGCCGCGGCCAGCGCGAACTGATCATCGGCGACCGCCAGACCGGCAAGACCGCCGTTGCGGTCGACACCATCATCAGCCAGAAAGGCAAGGGCGTCACCTGCGTGTACGTCGCCATCGGCCAGAAGGCGTCGACCATCAACAACGTGGTGCGCAAGCTCGAAGAGCACGGCGCCATGGAATACACCATCGTCGTGGCCGCCTCGGCCTCGGATTCGGCCGCCATGCAGTACCTGGCCGCCTACGCCGGCTGCACCATGGGCGAATACTTCCGCGATCGCGGCGAAGACGCCCTGATCATCTACGACGACCTCACCAAGCAAGCCTGGGCCTACCGCCAGGTGTCGCTGCTGCTGCGCCGCCCGCCGGGCCGCGAAGCCTACCCGGGCGACGTGTTCTACCTGCACTCGCGCCTGCTGGAGCGCGCCGCGCGCGTCAACGAGGAATACGTCGAGAAGTTCACCAACGGTGCCATCAAGGGCAAGACCGGCTCGCTGACCGCGCTGCCGATCATCGAAACCCAGGCGGGCGACGTGTCGGCCTTCGTGCCCACCAACGTCATTTCCATTACCGACGGCCAGATCTTCCTGGAAACCGACCTGTTCAACGCCGGCATCCGCCCGGCCGTGAACGCCGGTATCTCGGTGTCGCGCGTCGGTGGCGCGGCCCAGACCAAGATCATCAAGAAGCTGTC
Organism: Stenotrophomonas sp.; assembly: GCA_035629025.1. GTDB lineage: Bacteria > Pseudomonadota > Gammaproteobacteria > Xanthomonadales > Xanthomonadaceae > Stenotrophomonas_A. The sequence goes on along the minus strand of DASPIU010000067.1, from coordinate 9,167 downwards.
CGGCGGCATCCGCATCTCGCTGGCCCAGTACCGTGAGCTGGCGGCCTTTGCCCAGTTCGCCTCGGACCTGGACGAAGCCACCCGCAAGCAGCTCGAGCGTGGCCAGCGCGTCACCGAGCTGATGAAGCAGCGCCAGTACCTGCCGATGTCGATCGCCAACCAGGCGCTGACCATCTACGCCGTCAACGAGGGTTACCTCGACGACGTGCCGGTCAACAAGCTGCTGTCGGCCGAAGAGGGCCTGCACGCCCACTTCGCCAACACCCAGGGCGAGCTGGTCAACAAGATCAACAGCACCGGCGACTGGAACGGCGACATCGAGGCTGCCTTCAAGAAGGGCATCGAAGAGTTCAAGACCACTGGCAGCTGGTAAACCAGCGGTCGGGAATTGGGAATCGGGAATAGGGAATCGTAGGAGCGGAGACCGGGACGGCAGAGCCGATTCCCCATTCTCCATTCCCGATTCCCGCGAGCGGAGCGAGCAATGGCAGGCGGACGCGAAATCAAAACCAAGATCAAGAGCGTGCAGAACACCCGCAAGGTGACGCGCGCGCTCGAGATGGTCTCGGCCTCCAAGATCCGCAAGGCGCAGGACCGGATGAAGACCTCGCGTCCCTACGCGCAGGCGATGAAGCAGGTGATCGGGCACCTGGCGCAGGCCAGCACCGACTACCAGCATCCGTTCCTGGTCCAGCGCGAGCAGGTCAAGCGGGTCGGCTACATCGTGGTCTCTTCCGACCGCGGCCTGGCTGGCGGTCTGAACAACAACCTGTTCCGCAAGATGCTGGGCGAAGTGCGCCAGTGGCAGGACAAGGGTGCCGAAGTGGACGTGGTGACCATCGGCCAGAAGGCTTCGACCTTCTTCCGCCGGCTCAAGGTCAACATGGTCGGCAGCGTTTCCCACCTGGGTGACACCCCGCATGTCGAGCAGCTGGTGGGCGTGATCAAGGTGATGCTGGATGCCTTCACCGAGGGCCGCGTGGACCGCGTCTACCTGGTCTACAACCACTTCGTGAACACGATGACGCAGAAGGCCAGCTTCGACCAGCTGCTGCCGCTGCCGGCCTCCGAGGCGAAGGTCGCCCACCACGACTGGGACTACCTGTACGAACCCGATGCCGCGACCGTGCTTGAACACGTGATGACGCGCTACATCGAGTCGCTGGTATACCAGGCCGTGCTGGAGAACGTGGCCTCCGAGCACGCCGCGCGCATGGTGGCGATGAAGGCCGCCAGCGACAACGCCAACAAGCTGATCGGCACGCTGCAACTGGTCTACAACAAGGCCCGCCAGGCGGCGATCACCCAGGAAATTTCCGAAATCGTCGGCGGCGCGGCCGCTGTGTAGCCGGGAATAGGGAATGGAGAATCGGGAATGGTCCGGGCCAGCGCGCTTGATCTTCCGACTCCCGATTCCCGGTTCCCCATTCCCGACAACAGATTCGAACAGACTTTAGTGGAGCCATCAAAATGAGTCAGGGCAAGATCGTTCAGATCATCGGCGCGGTCGTCGACGTCGAATTCCCGCGCAGCGAAGTGCCGAAGGTGTATGACGCGCTGAAGGTCGACGGCACCGCGATCACGCTGGAAGTGCAGCAGCAGCTGGGTGACGGCGTGGTGCGCACCATCGCCCTCGGTTCCACCGACGGCCTGAAGCGCAACCTGGTCGCCAACAACACCGGCCGCGGCATCTCCGTGCCGGTCGGCACCGCGACGCTCGGCCGCATCATGGACGTGCTGGGCCGCCCGATCGACGAGGCCGGTCCGGTCGCGGCGACCGATTCGTGGGAAATCCACCGCGCTGCGCCGAGCTTCGACGAGCAGGCCTCGGCCACCGAACTGCTGGAAACCGGCATCAAGGTCATCGACCTGATGTGCCCGTTCGCCAAGGGCGGCAAGGTCGGCCTGTTCGGCGGCGCCGGCGTCGGCAAGACCGTCAACATGATGGAACTGATCAACAACATCGCCAAGGCGCACTCGGGCCTGTCGGTGTTCGCCGGCGTCGGTGAGCGTACCCGCGAAGGCAACGACTTCTACCACGAGATGATCGAGTCCAAGGTCGTCAACGTCGAGAAGCCGGAAGAGTCGAAGGTGGCGATGGTCTACGGCCAGATGAACGAGCCGCCGGGCAACCGCCTTCGCGTGGCGCTGACCGGCCTGACGATGGCCGAGTACTTCCGCGACGAGAAGTACGAGAACGGCAAGGGCAAGGACGTGCTGCTGTTCGTCGACAACATCTACCGCTACACCCTGGCCGGCACCGAAGTGTCCGCGCTGCTGGGCCGCATGCCATCGGCGGTGGGCTACCAGCCGACCCTGGCCGAGGAAATGGGCGTGCTGCAGGAGCGCATCACCTCGACCAAGACCGGCTCGATCACCTCGATCCAGGCCGTTTACGTGCCCGCGGACGACCTGACCGACCCGTCGCCGGCCACCACCTTCGCGCATCTGGACTCGACCGTGACCCTGTCGCGCTCGATCGCCTCGCTGGGCATCTACCCGGCGGTCGACCCGCTGGACTCCACCAGCCGCCAGATGGACCCGAACGTCATCGGCAACGAGCACTACGACACCGCCCAGCGCGTCCAGCAGACCCTGCAGAAGTACAAGGAACTGAAGGACATCATCGCGATCCTGGGGATGGACGAGCTGTCCGAAGAGGACAAGCAGGCCGTGTCGCGCGCGCGCAAGATCGAGCGCTTCTTCAGCCAGCCGTTCCACGTGGCCGAAGTGTTCACCGGCTCGCCGGGCAAGTACGTGTCGCTGAAGGAAACCATCCGCGGCTTCAAGGGCATTGTCGACGGCGACTACGACAGCCTGCCGGAGCAGGCCTTCTACATGGTCGGCACGATTGACGAAGCCGTCGAGAAGGCGAAGAAGATGGCGGCGTAAGCCGCTCTCTTCGGGAATCGGGAATCGGGAATCGGGAATCGGGAATAGAGCGGTACTGGGATCTGAGGCACTGGGGGCGTAGGCGGAGAGGTAGAGGCCGCTGTCGCGATTCCCCATTCCCCATTCCCCATTCCCGCTCCACAGAGAGGCATCCATGAGCACCATCCGTTGCGACATCGTCAGCGCCGAGCAGGAAATCTTTCGCGGCGAGGCGACCCTGGTCGTGGCCACGGGCGAACTCGGCGAGCTGGGCATCGCGCCCAAGCACGCGCCGCTGATCACCCGCCTCAAGCCGGGCAAGGTGGTCGTGACCACCGCCAGTGGCGAACAGCTGGATTTCGCCATTTCCGGCGGCATCCTGGAGGTGCAGCCGCAGGTCGTCACCGTGCTGGCCGACACCGCCGTGCGCGCGCAGGACATCGATGAGGCCGCCGTGCGCAAGGCCAAGGAAGAAGCTGAGCGCATCCTCGCCAACCGCGGCGAGGCGATGGAGGTTGCCGAGGCCCAGGCCAAGCTGGCCGAGGTCACTGCCCAGCTGCAGGCGCTGGAGCGGCTGCGCCGCAACCTCAAGCACTGAGACCGGCCACTTGTGCAGCAACGCGCTCGCCGCGTTGCAGGCACTGCGCTAGCCTTGAACGCCGTGGTCCCCCGGGACCGCGGCGTTCTTGTTTCCGGAGCAGGCCATGCGCGTTGAGCGGTTGCGGCACTTCCATCGTTCCCGTGTCTGGGCCCCACTGCTGGGCATGGCGCTGTTCTTGACGCTGGCCCAGGTGCACGCAAGCTCCGGGCAGGCGCTGCAGGACCTGATCACGCATGTGCGCGAACGCAACGCGCTCGCGGCGCCGGTGGCCGAAAGCAAATGGTGCACGAGCAAGCCGGTGACCGATGTCGCGCGCGAGCGCGAGGTGCTGTCCCGGGCCGCCGCCGAAGCGGCTGCGCGCGGCGTACCGGCGAAAAGAGCGGAGCGCTTCTTCGCGGCGTTGATCGAGGCCAACAAGCAGGTCCAGTACCAGCGCCTGTGGGAATGGCGCAGCGGTGAGACCGCGCCGCCGGCGGCAAGTGCATGCGCGAAAGCCGGCCTGGCCGAGGTGCGCGAGGCGCTCAACCGGCTGCAGCCGCTGCTGCTGCAGGATCTGGCGCGGACTGCCACGTTGCTGCAGCGCCCGGACTGTGAGGAGCGGATAGCCCGCGCCGTGTCGATGGAAATCCATCGCCAGCGCCTGCATTCGAGCGCGGCACGGGCTCTGGTGCGGGCGCTGGGCGGGTTCTGCGAGGTGGCGCAGGCTCAGCGGTAGACGACGTGGCGCATCAACAGGAACGACAGCACGGCCAGCCCGGCCTCGACGACCGGCTTCGCCAGCCAGGCCTGCTCCAGGCCCAGGTGCGCAGCCAGCGCACCGACCAGCAACGTGCTGGCCGCGGTCAGCACCAGCCAGACCGCCACATAGCGCGAGAGCGGGCGCCAGCCGAGGCGGGCGCGCCCTTCGTGGGCAAAGGTGAAACGTCCATTGAGCCAGAACCCCACCAGCGCGGCGCATACGCGGCTGGCGACGTTCGCCGCCGGCACTGGCACGCCGAGCGTGGTAAAAGCCACGAACAGCGACCAGTCCAGGCAAAGCTGGACCAGGCCAATCACGAGGAACTGGGAACCTTGTCGGAGTAGCTTCATGGCGAGACGAGGACGAGGGCACGCAATCGTAGCGGTCTGCGCATAAAATCCCTAGAACAAAAACACGCCGGTTCAGTGCCCATGTCGATTCCCCTGCACGTCATCATCCTCGCCGCCGGCGAAGGCAAACGCATGAAGTCCGCGCTGCCGAAGGTGCTGCAACCGCTCGCCGGCCGCCCCATGCTGGCGCACGTGGTGGAAACGGCGCGGCAGCTGCAGCCGCAGGCCATCCACATCGTGCACGGGCATGGCGGCGAACAGGTGCGGGCCGCCCTCGCAGGCCAGCCGGACCTGCTGTGGGCCGAACAGGCGCAGCGCCTGGGAACCGGCCACGCGGTCGAGCAGGCCATGCCGCAGGTGCCCGACGCGGCCAACGTACTGGTGCTGTACGGCGACGTGCCGCTGATCCGCGCAGAAACGCTGCAGCGGCTGCTGGCGGCGCCGGGCCGCCTGTCCGTGCTGGTGGCCGAGCCCGCTGATCCGACCGGTTACGGGCGCATCGTGCGTGATGCCGAGGGCAGGGTGGCGGCGATCGTGGAGCAGAAGGACGCCGACGACGAGCAGCGGCGCATTCGCGTGGTCAACACCGGCATCATCGCCGCCGAGTCGACCGCTCTGCGTCGCTGGCTGTCGCAGCTGTCACCCAACAATGCGCAGGGCGAATATTACCTCACCGATGTATTCGCCAGCGCCGCCGCCGAGTTCAGCGCCGCGGAGATGGTGCTGGTCGCCGATCCGCAGGAAGCCGAAGGTGCCAACGACCCCTGGCAGCTGGCCCAGCTCGAACGCGCCTGGCAGCTGCGCGCCGCGCGCGCGCTGTGCCTGCAGGGCGCGCACATGGCCGACCCGGCGCGCGTGGACCAGCGCGGCACGGTCAAGGTCGGGCTGGATGTGCGCATCGATGTGGATGTGGTGTTTGAGGGCGACGTGGAGCTTGGCGATGGCGTGGTGATCGGGCCGTTCACCCGCCTGCGCGACGTGCGCCTGGGTGCCGGCACTATCGTGCGCGCACATTGCGATCTCGACGGCGTGGTCGCCGAAGGTGCCGTGCAGATCGGCCCGTATGCGCGCCTGCGCCCGGGTACGGTGCTGGCCGATGGTGTGCACGTGGGCAACTTCGTCGAGACCAAGAAGGTGCATCTGGGCGTGGGCAGCAAGGCCAACCACCTGACCTATCTGGGCGATGCGGAGATCGGTGCCGGGGTCAACGTTGGCGCGGGCACCATCACCTGCAACTACGATGGCGTGAACAAATGGGTCACGCGCATTGGCGATGGCGCCTTCATTGGCTCCAACAGTGCCCTGGTCGCGCCGATCGAGGTGGGCAGCAACGCAACCATTGGTGCAGGCTCGGTCCTGACCCGTAATGCGCCAGCTGACGCGCTGACCGTGGCGCGGGCCAAGCAGCACACGATCGAAGGCTGGCAGCGGCCGAAGAAGAAATGACGATCGCCGCGTCATTCCCGACACATCGGCGGGCCCGTCACATCGGCAGCAACACCACCACGCACAAGCCGCCATCGTTGCGGTTCTGCAGCGAGATGCGCCCGCCGTGTGCTTCGACGATCTCGCGGGTCAGCGCCAGCCCCAGGCCGGTGCCATTGCGCTTGGTCGAATAGAACGGCATCAACGCGTTCTGCAACACCGCCTCGTTCATGCCGGTGCCGCGGTCGAGTACCTCGATGCGCAGCCACTGCGGCAGGCGGCTCAGCCGCACCTCGACCTCGTCATTGGGCGGGTTGGCCTCGCCGCAGGCCTCGTGCGCATTCTTCAGCAGGTTGAGCAGCGCCTGCCCCAGTTGCGCCACGTCCACGCGGCTGCACAGCTCCGGCGTCTGCACGTGCAGGCGGAACGGAATCTGTTGTTGCAGGCTGGCCATGAACTGGTCCCACTGCACGGTCTGCAGCTGCGGCTGCGGCAGCTTGGCAAAGCGCGCGTAGCCGCGGATGAAGCCTTCCAGGTGGCGGGCGCGGTCCTCGATGGTGCCGAACACCTCGACCAGCCGCTCGGTCTTCTGCCGCCGCACCAGCTCGGCGCCGGAATGGGCCAGCGAGGCGATCGGCGCCAGCGAATTGTTGAGCTCGTGGCTGATCACGCGGATCACCTTCTTCCAGGTCTGCACTTCCTGGCGGCGCAGTTCCGGCGTCAGCAGGCGGATCAGCAGCAGCTCGTGCACGCGGCCATTGAGGTGGAAGCTGCGATGCGCGAGGTGGTAGATCTGCTCGTCATCCTCGTCGCCATCTTCCTCGCGCACCGCGAACAGGCTGTCGCCGCCACGCGAGATCGCATCGCGCAGTTCGGAGGGCATCTGTTCGAGCAGGGCATCGATGCGCTGGCCTTCCAGCCGCCAGCCGCCATGCAGCAACTTGCGCGCGGCCACATTGGAGAAGGTGATGCGGCGAATGCCATCGCCGCCGGCGGCCACCAGCAGCATCGCGACCGGCGTGTTCTGCACCATCGCATCGAGCATCAACTCACGCTGCACCAGGCTCTGCCGCTGTTCGCGCAGCACGGCGCCGAGCTCGGCATGCGCCTGTACCAGCTGCGCGAGCTCGTCATCGCCGCGCCAGTGCACGCCGAAGTTGTATTCGCCATCGCGGTAGCTGCTGGTGGTGCCGGCCAGGGCACGGAACAGCGAACGCATCGGCGCGGTGGCACGGCGCAGCACCCACCACATCAGGGTAAGCAGCAGCAGGCCGGATACCAGCGCCACTTCCCAGCCACGGTCGAGCCAGTAGGCCAGCAGCCATGGCATGGCCGCGGCCAGCGCCAGCACGGGCAGCAGTCGCAGGAACAGGCGGAAGGTAAAGGAGCGACTCATCATGCCTCGCGGGGGATGCCGTAGCGGTCCATGCGCCGATACAGCGCCTGTCGGCTCAGGCCGAGCTCGGCTGCGGCCTGGGCGATGACGCCATGCGCATGGGCCAGGGCCTGCTCGATGCGCTGGCGGTCCGGCTCCTGCGCGGAGCTGGCCAGGCGCAGCGCGGGCGGTGGTGGCAGGTTGAGGTCGGACGCTTCGATGCGCGCGCCCTGCGACAGCAGTTCGGCGCGCTGGATGACGTTGCGCAGCTCGCGCACATTGCCCGGCCAGGGGTGGCGCTGCAACAGCGTGCGTGCCTGCGGCGACAGCGGCTTGCCCGAGACGAGGAAGTGCTGGGCCAGCGGCAGGATGTCGCCCGGGCGCTCGGCCAGCGGCGGCATCGCCACTTCCACGGTATTGAGGCGGTAGTAGAGGTCTTCGCGGAAGCTGCCCTCGCGGATCATCGCCGGCAGGTTGGCGTTGGTGGCGCTGATCACCCGCACCCGCACCTGGCGCTCGCGGTTGGAGCCGAGGCGCTCGAAGCGGCCGGTCTCCAGTACGCGCAGCAGCTTCATCTGCCCGGCCGCCGACAGATTGCCGATCTCGTCCAGGAACAGGGTCCCGCCATCGGCTGCTTCAAATTTGCCTTCGCGCGCCTTGTTGGCGCCGGTGTAGGCGCCGGCCTCGGCGCCGAACAGTTCGGCCTCGATCAGTTCGGAGGGAATCGCGCCGCAGTTCAAGGCCACGAACGGGCCGTTGCGCACCGAGGAGTTGGCCTGGATGATCTCGGCGATCTTTTCCTTGCCGCTGCCGTTGGGCCCGCTGATCAGCACCGGCAGATCGGAGCGCGCGACCTGGCAGGCCAGGGCGATGGCGCGTTCGCTGGCCGGGTCGGCGAAGATCGCGCCGCGCAGATCGAAGCGTTCGGTCAGCTGCTGGCGGCTGCGTTGCTCACGCTCGCGGCGGCGGTCCAGTTCGCGCCGCGCCTCGGACAGTTCCAGCAGGTTGTTGACCGTGGTCAGCAGCTTGCGGTCGTCCCACGGCTTGGCGATGTAGTCGGCGGCGCCGGCCTTGACCAGGCCGACGGCGCTGTCCAGGTGCGTCCAGGCGGTAAGCAGGATCACCGGCAGGTCCGGATGGCGCTCGCGAATCTGCGCGAACAGCGCCTGGCCTTCCTCGCCGGAGGTGGTATCGGCGGTGAAGTTCATGTCCTGGATCACCAGGTCGAAGGCCTGTTCCTCCAGTCGCGCCAGACCGGCCTGCGGCGAATCGGCATGGCGGGTCTCGATGTCGTGCAGCGAGAACAGCACCTCCAGCGCGGTGGCCACGGCGTGGTTGTCATCGATGATGAGGATGTTGGACATCGGTCTTGGTGTGGGGTGATCGACAGTGGGTCGGATGATCGCAGTTGCCGCCGGCAAAGTCGCGGGGGGCCACCGGACGCGGATTCTTTACGGAGCCGGCATCAACGGTCAGGCACGCCGCAGTACGGCGACCACCGATACCGCGTCGGCCGCGCGGGTGATCGGCCACATCGCGCATTGCCCGGTCGCCAGCATCAGCGCCACGGACAGGGCCTGCAATGCCGCGCTGCCCGCGTGCAGCTGCGCGCCCAGCCATGGCCAGGCCCACAGCAGCAGATGCAGCGCGCCCAGTCCCAGCAACGCACCGCCTGCGGACAGCAGCAGGTTCTCGCGCCGCAGCTGCCAGCGAATCTGCGCGCTGCGTGCACCGAGCGCGCGACACACGCCCACCTGGCGCTGGCGCGCCTGCAACAGCAGGTCGGCGAGGCTGGCCAGGCCAACG
>DASPIU010000066.1:0-4136 GCA_035629025.1 Stenotrophomonas sp. | reverse complement strand
GCCCTGGCGGGGATGTCCGTCGCGGCTCAGTCAGACGTCCTGTCCGATTCGCCGCCGTGGCACATCCCTGTGCCACTGACGAACATCCCCGCCAGGACGACGCAAGGCGCTTCATTGATCCCATTCTTCATGGGCGCGCTGGAGAGGCTGAGGAGGAAAAGCGGCACCCCGCTTGCCATCGCGGGGGAAACGCCGCGGCTTCGACGACCGCCTGACGAAGCCGGAATTTTGCCGTCGTCAGCGAGAACAGGGACTCGTGCTCTTCACCTCTCCCCCTCCGGGCGCGCCTCGAACGAAGCGTGAAAACAGAAGCGCCTTGCGCCGTTCCGGCGGGTAGGGCCGTCAGTGGCACATGGATGTGCCACGGCGGCGAATCAGACAGGACGTCTGACTGAGCCGCGACGGCCCTACCCGCCGGGACGGGGCCCGCACCGCAAGTCAGCCAAACCCACCGCCACACCGCGCCGCGCGCCCCTCAATAACCCCCCAAGCGCCAGCGCTACAATACCCACATGCGCATTGGCCCCTACCTGATCGAACCCGCGGTGATCCTCGCGCCCATGGCCGGGGTCACCGACAAGCCGTTCCGGCAGCTATGCAAGCGGCTCGGGGCCGGTCTGGCGGTGTCGGAGATGACCATCAGCGACCCGCGCTTCTGGAATACGCGCAAGTCCCTGCACCGCATGGATCACGCCGGCGAGCCGGACCCGATCAGCGTGCAGATCGCCGGCACCGAGCCACGGCAACTGGCCGAGGCGGCGCGCTACAACGTAGACCATGGCGCGCAGATCATCGACATCAACATGGGCTGCCCGGCCAAGAAGGTCTGCAACGCCTGGGCCGGCTCGGCGCTGATGCGTGATGAGGCGCTGGTGGCGCGCATCCTCGAAGCGGTGGTCGGCGCGGTCGCTGTGCCGGTCACGCTGAAGATCCGTACCGGCTGGGACTGCGACCATCGCAACGGCCCGGCCATCGCGCGCATTGCCGAGGACAGCGGCATCGCCGCGCTGACCGTGCACGGCCGCACGCGCGACCAGCACTACACCGGGCAGGCCGAGTACCAGACCATTGCCGCGATCAAGGCGGCGCTGCGCATCCCGGTGATTGCCAATGGCGACATCGACTCCCCGCACAAGGCCCGCCAGGTGCTGGACGCTACCGGTGCCGACGCGGTGATGATCGGCCGCGCCGCGCAGGGCCGACCCTGGATTTTCCGCGAAGTGGCGCACTACCTCGCCACCGGTCAGGTGCTGGCGCCGCCGACGCTGGCCTTCGTGCGCGATGCCCTGCTCGGCCACCTCACCGAACTGCACGCCTTCTACGGTCAGCCGCAGGGCGTGCGCATCGCGCGCAAGCACCTGGGCTGGTATGCCAAGGACCACCCGGAAAGCGGCCAGTTCCGCGCGGTGGTCAACCGCGCCGAAACAGCGGAGGCGCAGCTGGCCCTGACCGCCGAATATTTCGACGCGCTGATTGCCGGCGTCCCGCCGTCACTGCCCGCCGCTGCCTGAGCGGCCCCTCCTCCCAGGCTTGCGCCCAGGACTTCGCCCATGACTTCACCTACCGCTTCGCCCAGCTACCTGCATGGCTTTTCCGACGTCGAACAGGCGCGTCTGGTCAAACAGGCCCGGCTTCTCGAAGCCACGCTGTTCAACCAGATCGACTACACCGGCGCGCGGCGCCTGCTCGAAGTCGGCAGCGGCGTCGGCGCGCAGACCGAAATCCTGCTGCGGCGTTTTCCCGAACTGCACGTCACCGGCGTGGACCTGAGCGAGGCGCAGCTGGCCGCCGCGCGCGAGAACCTGCAGAACCTGCCGTGGTGCCGCGACCGCTATGCGCTGCAACAGGCCGATGCCGGCAACCTGCCGTTCGAGCCGCGCCAGTTCGACGCCGCCTTCCTGTGCTGGGTGCTCGAACACGTGCCCTCGCCGGCGCGCGTGCTGAGCGAGGTGCGGCGCGTGCTGGCGCCGGGCTCGCCGGTATACGTGACCGAGGTGATGAACGCCTCGTTCCTGCTGCATCCGTATTCGCCCAACGTGTGGCGCTACTGGATGGCGTTCAACGACTTCCAGTACGACCACGGCGGCGACCCGTTCGTTGGCGCCAAGCTCGGCAACCTGCTGCTCGCCGGCGGTTTCCGCGACGTGCATACCGAGATCAAGACCTTGCACCTGGACAACCGCGAGCCGGCACGGCGCAAGACCATGATCGCGTTCTGGGAGGAACTGTTGCTGTCGGCAGCCGACCAGCTGTTGCAGGCCGGCTCGGTGAGCGAGGACATCGTGACCGGCATGCGCCGCGAAATGAACGACGTGCAGAACGACCCGGACGCGGTGTTCTTCTATTCGTTCGTGCAGGCCCGCGCCACGGTCTACTGATCGACTGACGCTGCGTCGGGCGCGGCCGGCGGCTCGTGCCAGATGCGCCACCACATCCGCGCCAGTGCCTCGCGCAGGTGCCCGCGCGCGACCGGCGCGCGATAGGCGGCCTGCAGCTGGCGCGGCGTGATTTCCTCCCAGCCACCGTCCGCGGCCTGGCGCGCGACCACGAAGTTGAAGTTGTATTCCGGCTCCAGGCCCATGCGCAGGTCGCTGAGCACCAGTTCGCCATTGACCACCTGCGCGCGCATGAAGCCGCGGTTGAACCAGGTCAGTCGCTCCACCGCGGGCAGCGACGAGGTCTGCGCCAACGCCTGGACCTGGCTGGGATAGCCCTTGAAGCGCATTGGTCCGCGATCGGCCACCAGCGAGCGTTCGCCGATGACATAGCCGTTGGGGGTCATCGCGACCACGCGCCACAGCAAGGTGTTGAACGGCATGGGCACGGAGAAGCGCGGCGCGTCGCCCAGGCCCATGGCGGCGAGGGCGCGGTCGGCCTGGCGATCGACCATCTGCTTGGCCAGCAGTGACCAGCCGAGGTAGGCGCAACTCAGCGCGAGGCCGGCGATCAGTGCGCGCTGTGCGATTGGCCGCGCCGGCAGGCACCAGGCGATGACGCAGGCGGCGGCGAGCCACACGGTGTACAGCGGGTCGATGATGAAGACGCTGGACCACATCGCCGGGTGTGGGTGCAGTGGCCAGGTCAGCTGGGTGCCGTAGACGGTGAAGGCATCCAGCAGGGGATGGGTGATGAGGGCCAGTTGTATTGCCCAGAACCAGCGCCTGGGGGCCTGGGCGACGCGGCCGTAGCCGAAGTGGCGGAACAGGGTCCAGATCAGGGCACCGACCAGGGGCAGCACGAACAGCGAGTGGCTGAAGCTGCGGTGGACGGTCATCAGTGCGACGGGATCGGGGGCCAGCGGCAGCAGGATGAGGGAATCGAGATCCGGCAGGGTGCCGAGTGCGGCGCCGGCGAGGAGGGCGGCACGGCGATGGGCGGCGGGTGCGATGGCGGCGGCGACGGCGGCGCCGAGGACGATCTGGGTCAGGGAATCCATGCCGCGCATCGTAGCCGAGGTGGGTGCTGGGCGCGCTTGGGTTGGTGCGTGGTGTTGGTTGGTTGGTTTGTGATGTGGTGCGGGGCGGTGGGTTGGGCGGGCTTGCGGTGCGGATGCGGGACGGTGGGTTCGGCTGGCTTGCGGTGCGGGCCCCGACCCGGCGGGGGTAGGCGTCTCGGTTCCGGCGTACATCCTGTACTCAGTCACCGAACGTGGGCCATCCATGGCCCACTGACGCCTACCCCCGCCGGATCGGTGCAGGGCGCCTTGGGGTTCCCACTTCGGTGGGTGCGCGCCTTTGGGGGTGAGGGGGAGAGCCTTAGTCTTCAGCCGTATCGCTAGCTGATGATTTGTTTCTTCGTTCGTCGCGGCTGAAGCCGCTCCTACAACGGCCCCAGCTGGATCTGATTGGGGTCCACTGTAGGAGCTGCTTCAGCCGCGACCGTGATCTGTCAGATCGCGACTGCGCTCGTCGGGGCTGAAGCCCCTCCTACAAGGGTTCCAGCGCGATGTGTGCAAGCCGATGCCCTACGCCACCCGGGCCAGCGCCGGCATGCGCGCCGCAATCGCGGCCAGCACGCGCCCGCTGTGATCAATCAACTGCAACTCGCCGCTCGCGGTCTCCTGCAACGCGGTGAGGCTCTCGACCCAATCACCATCGTTCGCGTACACCAGGCCGTCGCGCTCGCACAGGGCAGCG
>DASPIU010000065.1:0-8042 GCA_035629025.1 Stenotrophomonas sp. | reverse complement strand
TTTTTCAACGTGTTCGGCGACGGTATCAGCTGGCTCGGCCAGGCCATCGAGGTGAAGCTGCCCGTGCTGTCGCGCAAGATGGAGGAATACCGCGCCGGCGGCATGAACGGCCCGATCGATCTGGACTTCGGCAACGAGAAGCTGGAACTGGAAACCAAGTTCGGCGGCCTCATGCGCGACGTGCTCAACCAGTACGGCGTGGTCACCCACAACGGCGTGATGCTGCGCTTCGCCGGCAGCTACCAGCAGGAAGACACCGGTGAGGTGGATGCGGTGGAAGTCACCGTGCGCGGTCGCCACAAGGAAATCGACATGGGCAGCGCCAAGGCCGGCGATGACACCGAGTTCACCGTCAAGTCGAGCCTGAGCTACTACAAGCTGGTCATCAACGGCGTCACCGTGATCGAGATCGACTTCATCGGCATGAAGGAAGTCGTCAACGGCGTCGATCGCCTGGCCGAGCACCGCACCGCCATCGGCGCATAAGTCGCCGCACCCAACCCACGGCCCGGGGCACTCCCGGGCCTCACATCTTCAGCGAGAGAAGACCCTATGTCCGCCAAGACCCCGATTTTTTCCAATGCCGTGCCGCTTGAAGAGCCCATCGTCCGCGGCGAGCAGACCATCGACAGCGTGCAGGTGCGCAAGCCCGGCGCCGGCGAGCTGCGCGGCACCAAGTTGACCGACCTGTTGCAGATGGACGTGGCCGCGCTGCAGCTGGTGCTGCCGCGCGTCACCCAGCCGCTGCTGACGGCGCCGGATATCGCCAAGCTCGAACCGGCTGATCTGCTCGCCCTGGGAGGGGAGCTGGTCAATTTTTTGCTGCCGAAGTCGGAGCGGGCGATCGCCTCCCCGACTGCGTAGAAGACGCCATGGCCGATATCGCGGCCATCTTCCACTGGCCACCGTCCGCCATGGACGACTGGTCGATCCAGGAATTGGCGGCGTGGCGCGAGCGCGCCCGCCTCCGAAGCGGAGTTGAGTGATGCTACAGTCCGCCCATGGGCGCCATCATTGCCATCCTCGTTGCGCTGGGCATACTCGCCGGCATTGTGCTGGCGGCGATCGCCTTGGGCGGACTGTTCTCACGCGGCGCGCACCGGATGTTCGGCCGCCGCTGACCTGTGAGGCCGCCTGATGGCGGCCTCTGACAATCTGCGCCTGCAGGTCATCCTGTCGGCCGTCGATCGGGTCACGGGCCCTTTCAAAAAGATCATGAGCGGCAGCAAGGGCGTTGCCGGCGCCCTGCGCCAGCAGCGCGACGCACTGCGCCAGCTCAATGCCCAGCAGCGTGACGTAGGCGCCTACCGCGAGCAGGTCGGCCTGGCGCGCCAGTCGCGTGCCGCACTCGATGCCCAGCGGCTGGCGGTACGCACGCTGGCCCAGCAGATCAAGGCGACCGACGCACCCACGCAGAAGCTGACGGCCGACTTCGACCGAGCTGTGCGCGTGGCCCGCGAGCTGAAGGTGGCCCACAGCCAGCAGGAAGCGGCATTGCAGCGCGTGCACAGCAGGCTCGAAGCCGCCGGCATCGGCACGCGCGACCTGGTGGCCCATGAGCGCCGCCTGCGCACCGAGATCACCGTCACCACCGCGGCCATGGCCGCCAGCCAGGCGCGCCTGGCCAAGCTCGATGCCGCCCAACGCAGGGCCAGCAAGATGCACGGCGCCGGTATGTCGGCCGCCGCGCACGGCGCCGGCGCGCTCTTCGTGGGCCAGCGCGCTCTGCGTGCCGAAGCGTTGCCGGTCGGCCAAGCCATGGAGTTCGAGTCGGCTATGGCCAACGTGCGCAAGGTGGTCAACTTCGACACCCCGCAGCAGTTCAAGCAGATGGGCGTGGACATCGAGAACCTGTCCACGCGCCTGCCGATGCTGCCCACGGAGATCGCGCAGATCGTCGCCGCGGCGGGCCAAGCAGGTGTGGCGCGCGGGGAGCTGGTGCGCTTTGCCGAGGACGCCGCCAAGATGGGCGTGGCGTTCGACAGCACCGCCGAAGAATCCGGCCAGACGATGGCTACCTGGCGCACCGCGTTCCGCATGACCCAGGACCAGGTCGTGACCCTGGCCGACAAGATCAACTTCCTGGGCAACACCGGCCCGGCCAGCGTCAACAAGATCAGCGACGTGGTCAACCGCATCGGCGCACTGGGCGAGGTGGCGGGCCTGCAGTCCGGGCCGCTGGCTGCGTTGGGCGCCACCGTGGCGGGCATGGGTATCGAGTCGGAGGTCTCGGCGACGGGCATCAAGAACATGCTGCTGACGCTGGCGGCCGGCGATGCTGCTACCCGACGCCAGCGCGAGGCGTTCAAGGAGCTGGGGCTGGACGCCGGCAAGATGGCCAAGCTCATGCAGACCGATGCTAACGGCGCCATCCTGAAGGTGCTGCAGAGCCTGCGCGAGCTGCCCAAGTCGGCTCAGGCAGCGACGATGACGCAGCTGTTCGGCCGCGAGTCGATCGGCGCCATCGCGCCGCTACTCACCAACCTGGAGCTGCTGCAGACCAACTTCGACAAGGTCGCCGATGCGCAGAAATACGGCGGGTCGATGGCGGCCGAATACGCCTCGCGCGTGGCCACCTCCGCAAACTCGCTGCAGCTGGCCAAGAACACGGCCGTTGTGCTGTCGCAGTCCATCGGCGCCACGCTGCTGCCGGACTTCAACGCGCTGGCGCGCCGGGTGGCGGGCGTGGTGGTCAAGATCACCGAGTGGATCCGCGCCAATCCCCAGCTGGTGGCCATGCTCGCCAAGGTGGTGGTGGGCGGCACGGCGCTGGTCACTGTGCTGGGCGGCCTGCTGATCGCGGGCGGCACCGCCGCCATGGCGTTTTCGCAGATCCACCGCGCCGTCGGCCTGCTCAGCGGCGGCCAGGGCCTGGGCGCGCTGGTCAGCCAGTTCGCGAGCCTGGCCGGGCGCGTGCTGCCCATGCTGCTCAACGTCGGCCGTGCTCTGCTGCCGCTGCTGGGCGGCATCAGCTTGCCGGTGCTGGCCATCGGCGCGGCTGTCGCGGTCGTGGCGGCGCTGGTCTGGAAGTACTGGGGGCCGATCAAGGCCTTCATGCTCGGCCTGTGGCAGGGCCTGCAGGACGCTTTCGGCCCGGTGCTGGCCGAGCTGCGCAGCGCGCTGGCGCCGCTGGCCCCGCTGTGGGACACGATCTCCGGTGCGATGGGCAAGGCCTGGGCGTGGGTGAAGCAACTGTTTGCCCCGTTCCAGGCCACCAGCGAGCAGCTGCAGGGCGCCACCGACGCCGGCCGCGGCTTCGGTCAGATCCTGGGCTCGGTGCTGGTGGTGCAGCTGCAGTTGGCGGTGAAGGCGATCGGCTGGCTGGTCAACGCCTTCGTCACCGTGATGCCTACCATCAAGGCCGTGCTGGGTGACGTGTGGCAGTACGTGCAGGGCATCTGGTCGCTGATCGTGGGCGTGTTCACCCTCAACGGTGATCGCATTCGGGAAGGCTTGGGCCAGCTGTGGAGCGGCATCAACGGGATCCTCGCCGGCTGGCCGGCCAAGCTGATGCAGTTCGGCGTGGACATGGTCAACGGCCTGATCAACGGCATCCGGTCGATGATCGGGGGCGCCAAGAAGGTGATCGGCACGGTGGCCAGCGGCGTGGTCGAGCGGTTCAAGATGGATCTCGGCATCCACAGTCCCTCCCGCGTGTTCGCCCAGCTGGGCAGCTACACCGTCCAGGGCCTCACGCAAGGCGTCCAGCGCGCCCAGGGCGCGCCGGTGGCCGCGGTGGCGGCCATCGGTGCCCGAATGGCCGCAGCCGGCGCTGTCGCCGCGCTGATGGCCTCCACGGGGCCAGCCATGGCCGTTGACACCCGTCCGCCCCTGACCGCACCTGCGCGAGCCGCGGCGGCGCCGGCGGCGGGCGACCACTACGAGATCCACCTGCACGCCGCGCCCGGCATGGACGAGAAGGCGCTTGTCGCGCTGCTGCGCCGTGAGCTGGATTCCATCTCCCGCGACAAGGCCGCGCGGCATCGCTCCGGCCTGCGCGACAACGACAACTGAGGCAACCGGCGATGATGATGAGCTACGGCACCTTCGTGTTCTCCCTCCCCACCCTGGCCTACCAGGAACTGCAGCGGCAACAGGCCTGGCGCTTCGGCGCCAGCGAGCGCATCGGCGCCCGCGCTGCCCTGCAGTTCCTGGGCGAAGGTGAGGAGACCATCGAGCTGACCGGACTGCTGGCGCCGCAGCTCACCGGCACCCGCGATTCGCTGGACACGCTGCGAGAGCTGGCGGGCGACGGTCAGGCGTTGCCTCTGGTGGACGGCACCGGGCTGGTCTACGGCAGCTTCGTGGTCACTAGCCTGCGCGAGACGCAGAGCGTTTTCTTCGCCGACGGCGCGCCACAGCGCATCGAGTTCGCGATCTCGCTGCGCCGCGAGGACAGCACCGCCCGGCCGGGAGCTGCGGCGTGACCGCCGTTCCCGCCTGGCGCGTGGTGCTGGACGGCCAGGATCTGACCGCGCGCATCGCGCCGCGCCTGATCGATCTGACGCTCACCGAGGATCGCAGCGGTGAGGCCGACCAGCTGGACCTGCGCGTGCATGACCATGACGGCAAGATGGCGCTGCCCCGCCGCGGCGTCACCCTCGCCGTTGCGATCGGCTGGAAGGAGACCGGCCTGGTGGATAAGGGCACCTTCGAGGTGGACGAAGTGGAATACAGCGGCTCGCCCGACGTGATCTGCATTCGTGCCCGCAGTGCCAACCTGACGCAGAGCCTGCGCAACCGCCGCGAGCGCAGCTGGCATGCCACCACGCTCGGAAGCGTTGTGCGTGCGATCGCCGGCGAGCACGGCCTGAGTGCGCGCGTAGACGATAAGCTGGCCAGCGTGGCGTTGCCCCATCTGGACCAGGCCAACGAGAGCGATGCGAACCTGCTCACGCGACTGGGCAAGCGCTTCGACGCGACAGCCACCGTCAAAAATGGCGCCCTGATCTTCGCGCCCATTGGCACGGGCAAGACCGCCAGCGGCAAGGATCTGCCGACCTACACCCTTACTCGCCAGGACGGTGACCAGCACCGCTATAGCGTGGCCGACCGCGACTCATACAGCGGCGTGCGCGCCTACTGGAACGATACGAAGGGCGCGCGGCGCAAGTCGGTTCTGGTGGGCAGCGACGAAAATGCCAAGACGCTGCGCGAGACCTATGACAGCGAGAAGTCGGCGCGAGAGCATGCTGACGCCGAGTTCAAGCGCGTGCAGCGCGGCGAGGCGAAGCTCGATTTCACTCTTTGTGAAGGGCGCGCAGAGATTAGCCCGGAGGCCACTCTGATCGTCGTAGGCTTTAAACCGCAGATAGACGCCCAGCGCTGGCTCGTCGCCAAAGTCACTCATACGATTCAAGGCTCTACTGGCTTCACCACATCCCTGGAGCTGGAGTGCTCTGCCTAGGCAGTCTTTGCCGAAAACGTGCATAAGCGCCGCTAGGCGTTGCGGTCGGTGCGGTCGGTGCGGGGCGGATACTGCCGAAAACGTGCATCGAGGGCGGCGAAAGTGTGCCGGACAGCGCACTGTGGTCGTGACCCTTCAAGATGAATGCGCCAGAATCTTGACTCACTAAAGTCGACGATGTTACCTAGGCCCGCACCAGGCCGTACGAATGACCCGGCGCAACGCCGGATACCCGTCGAATTCAGGAAGGACTCGATATGGCAACGCAAGGCATCGATCCAAGTTCCATCTCTCTTTCGAGCAACGGCTCCATCCAGCACGCTGACCCTTACGCCAGCACATTGGCTGACAGTGCCGGGGTTGTGATCCAGGCTGGCGGCGCGAATGACATGTGCACGAATCAAAGCACGTGCAAGGGCACAAACATCGACTGTACGAACAGCGGGAATTGCGGCGGGAGCACCAACATGGGTGCCTGTCGAATGCCGGGACGTCAGTAGCCTCTCTCCTACTGTGTCCACATCGGAAGGATTCCCATGGTCAGCGAAGCCTCTTTGGCAGGCGCGCTTTCGAATAAGCGCTTTGAGCTAATTATCCTGCCCACCGAGAAGTGCAATTTCAGGTGCACCTACTGCTACGAAGACTTTCAGATTGGCCGAATGAGCCGATCAACGATTGATGGCGTGAAGCGCTTGATCGAGTACCGAGCCGAGGAGGTTGAGGACCTCACGGTTTCTTGGTTCGGAGGTGAGCCCTTGCTGGCGCCAGATGTAGTCCGCGAAATCGGGGGTCACGCACATTCTGTCTGTAGCGCGCGTGGGATCGCCTTTCATGGCGCGCTTACTACCAATGCCTATGTCCTCAATGATCGACTCTTCGCAGAGTTGATGGCTATGGGCCATAACAGCTACCAGATCACGCTGGACGGCGACCGTGATTGGCACGACCGCACGCGCCTTCTCGCAAACCAAAAAGGTACGTTCGACGTGATCTGGGCAAACCTGCTCTCTGCGCAGCGGCATCCCGGCCACTTCACTATTACGCTTCGACTTCATGTCCATGCGGAAAATATTGAGTCGGTTCGCAGCCTCTACGGAAAAGTGAAGTCACAGTTCGGAGGTGATGGGCGTTTTGAGACGTTCTTTCATAAGATCTCGAACCTGAGCGGCGAGAAGGGCATTCCTCAGCAAGAGCTCGACTACCATGGATATCGAGAGGCGCTGGCGTATATCACCGGCAGCCGCTCCGTTGATGAACAGGTCAACGCCGATGTCACGCTCTCCGACTACATCTGCTATGCCGCGAGGCCTAACTCGCTACTGGTTCGCGCGGATGGCCGCATTGGAAAATGCACTGTTGCGCTTAATGACCCACGCAATGATGTCGGGCGCCTACTCGACGATGGCACTCTCCAGCTCGACCAGAATCGCCTACGGCGATGGTTTGAGGGCTACCGCGATATGCATGCGCAGACCCTATCCTGCCCACTCTCGACGCTGTCAGCGTAAAGGATGACCTCGTGATCTCCAGCATTGATCCGGCCAAGATTGCGGTTTCCAATTCGGGCAGTGTGGTCGTCAACGATCCGGCGACAGCGCGACTGAAAGAGAATCCCATGTGGCTATCTCCGCTAGGCAACGCGGGTTGCCAGAATGGCGGTTGCAACACGTCGTGCACCAACACGACCGACTGCACGGGCACCAACAATCGTGGCTGCACTAACGTCAATCTCTGCGTCATGCCCGGCATGGGCGGCTAATTGGAGAATCAAGATGAAAGACATCAATGAAGGTCGCCGCAACCTCCTGAAAGCGGCCCCGCTGGGCGCCGCAGCGCTCCTGGTAGGGGCAGGCTCGGCTATGGCGCAAACGACCAATGGAACAACGCCGGCTCCCTCCGCGCCGCTTAAGATCGCGCGCGCGTCGGCCTTCTTGGTGAAGGTTGACTCTCTCGATCCCGCGTTGGATCCCGTCAAAAGTTCTGTGATCACGCAAGCGAAGGCTGGTGAACGAGTAAACCTCCTGGGGACGCCCCTCGCCCAACCTTATCTGATCCAAATTTCGCGCGACGAAGCCAATAGCACAGATGCCGGCGAGTTCTATACCGTCTCCATCCTCGATCTCAAGGGAAAGGTTCTGAATTCCTCGAACATGGACGAAGCATCTTCAGTCACGTTCACCAAGCAACAAATCGCGATTTCGCTTCGCGTCCTTTCATAAGCAACGCTGCTACTCCGACAGGGAGACCCGTGGCCGCCGCTACCTCGGCGGCCATTTTTATGCCTACGCGTCATCGGATCAGCCGTGACCCGCCAAGTGGCCATTTCCTGCCTTGTTGCGCGCCCCCCCATCTTCAGCATGGGACCTCGCCCTCGTGCAGTTTGATCCCTGGCCGAAGTTATCTCGACCACTGCTCACTTCCAAATCCTGGATGCTAGGCGAACCTCAACGCCGGGTGGGTCTCGCCGATAACGCAGTTCTTTGCGAGGACCAGCTGTCCTATCTGCAGCTCGATCAGGACCGCTTTTTTTTGCCGCCAACGCTGAAGCTGTTGTCCTGGTGCAGATCACCGCCGACGGTATTCACCTGGCCGATCTCGCTATTGCCAAAGGCAACCTTGATGCCTGCACGCGCAG
>DASPIU010000064.1:0-6783 GCA_035629025.1 Stenotrophomonas sp. | reverse complement strand
AGCGTTCGTTCAAATTCGGAATTTCCTTACGCAATCTTCCTGCGAATGCTGAGGGCCGCAAGCGTATCTTCGTGACACCTTGTCGCTACCGGACGCGGCGCCACCTGGCTACTCCACCGCGGGCCCTTGAGTAAGGCCAAGCCGGTACCGAAGTGCTGGAAGCACTGTGTTCCCGCCCTCCCCAAACGCGGGACTCCCCCCGGTGCTTGGCGCCCGCACGGCTCGCCGCGACCAGTGTTTCGGGCCCATCCCCCGAACCCAGAAGGAACAGTCATGGACGAGCAGCGTTACGTGGTCGCGGTCGAGCAGTTCGAGGACGCCTGGCTGGTACTGCGGCCACAATGGAGCCCATTGCGCTACCTGGGCCGCGACGGCGCGCTGCGCAACGCCGAGATGATGGCGCGGCTCCACGCCTGGACCACGGGCGAACCGGCTGCCGTGATCCTGCGCTCGGAGCAGGGCGAACATCTGCTGCACAGCTTCGGCTAGAGCGCTCCGGCGAAACTGCCCCGGTCAGCGATCCACCCAGCGCTAATGATGCCCGGCGCGCGAATGCGCCAGATAGTTCTGCAACACATGCGCGTGGTTGATCACCGGATCGTGCGCGGCATACAAAAGCGTCGTCGTGGAATGCCCGGCCATCAGCTCGCGCAATCGCGCCAGTGCCGCCTGGTGCTCGGCATCGCGCAACTCGGCGCGGTAGCGCTCGGTGAATTCCACCATGCGCTCCGGATCGTGGTCCCACCATTGCCGCAGTTCCGGTGAGGGCGCCAACTCCTTCAGCCACTCATCCAGATGCGCTCGGGACTTGGCCACCCCACGTGGCCATAGCCGGTCCACTAGCACGCGCACGCCATCGTGCTCGCTCGGCGGGTCGTACACACGCTTGATCTTCAGGCTCATGGCGGGCTCCAGGCCGGCACGCGGAAGGCTGATCAGCGGTGAAAAGGTTGCCATTGCAACCGTGAGCACCGCGTTCGCGCCCGAACATGCAGTCATTGCACTGAGCACTTGACAGTCGCCTGGGCAATGCTGAATCGTGGCAGCCATGGACGCCATCGCCCACCTGCCCACCGCCTCGCTGCCGCATGCCGGCACGGGCGCGATTGGTCAGCGCGGCGCGGCCGGCACCACCACGACCACCACCATTACCACCCGTACCATTAGCCCGGTGCGGCCCGTCGTCTTCGCGTAGTTTCCGAAAACCACGGCCCCGCACCCGGATCAGGATGCGGGGGCAGTTCCCCGGTCCGATGCAGGCGGGGCCTCACCACGAGGTCCGTCATGTCGTCTGCGTCAGCATCATCCCAGCCCCTATCCGCCGCGCCGCCGCGTACCGTCGTGCACAAGTTCGGCGGCACCTCGGTGGCCGATGCCGCCCGCTACCGCCACGTCGCGCAATTGCTGCTGGCGCGCGCGGAAAGCCGGCAGGTCACCGTGGTCTCGGCGATGAAGGGCGTGACCGATGCCTTGATCGACATGGCCGCGCAGGCCGCGGCGGGCGGCAGCGACTGGCGCGAGCTGTGGCACGACACCCGCGCACGCCATCGCGGCGCGGCGGTGGCCCTGCTCGGCGAACACGCCGGGCCGTTGCTGGAATGGCTGGATGGGCAGTTCGACCAGCTCGCGGAAATTCTGGCCGCCCTGGCGGTGATCGGCGAGTTGCCGCGCGAGGTGCTGGACCGCGTGCAGGGCCTGGGTGAGGTGTACTCGGCGCAGCTGCTCGGCGAGCACCTGCGTTCGCTGGGCGAACCGTGCGCCGTGCTCGATGCGCGCGAGGTGCTGGTGGTCAACCGCGGCGACCTTGGCGTGGATGTGGACTGGAGCGCCAGCGCGCAGCGCCTGGCGCAGTGGCGGCAGGCGCATCCGCATGCGCGCGTGGTGGCCACCGGCTTCGTCGCGCGTGACCGCGCCGGCCGCGTCACCACGCTCGGGCGCAATGGCAGCGACTATTCCGGCGCGATCTTCGCCGCGCTGTTCGAGGCCGATGAGCTGCACATCTGGACCGATGTCGATGGCGTGCTCTCCGCCGACCCGCGCGTGGTGCCCGAGGCGGTGCAACTGGAAACCCTGAGCTACGACGAGGCCTGCGAACTGGCATATTTCGGCGCCAAGGTCGTGCACCCGCAGACCATGTCTCCGGCCATCGAGCGCGGCCTGCCGATCATCATCCGCAATACCTTCCAGCCCGAGCACCCGGGCACGCGCATCAGCGCCCGCAGCAGCGCCGGCGGGCCGATCAAGGGCCTGACCCTGAGTCCGGCACTGGCGATCCTCAACCTGGAAGGCACCGGCCTGATCGGCGTGCCCGGCACGGCCGAGCGCGTGTTCGCCGCCTTGCGCAACGCGCGCGTGTCGGTGGTGATGATCTCGCAGGGCTCCTCGGAGCATTCGATCTGCTGCGTGGTGCGTGAGGAAGAAGCCACGCGCGCGCAGGAAGCCTTGTTGCTCGCCTTCACCCACGAACTCAGCGTCGGCCAGGTGCAGCGCGTGCAGTTGACCACCGGCGTCAGCGTGCTGGCCGCGGTGGGCGACGGCATGGCGGGCCAGCCAGGCGTGGCGGCGCGGTTGTTTGAGTCGCTGGGCCGGGCGCAGGTCAACATCCTTGCGATCGCGCAGGGCTCATCGGAGCGCAACATCTCCGTCGCCGTCGACAGCCAGCACGCCACCCGTGCGCTGCGCGCCGCGCATGCGGGCTTCTGGCTGTCGCCGCAGACCTTCGCGGTCGGGGTGATCGGCCCGGGCAACGTCGGCGCCGCACTGCTCGACCAGTTGGGCACGGCGCAGCCGCAGCTGCTGGCGCGGGCCAACCTGGACCTGCGCGTACGCGCCATCGCTTCGCGCAGCCGCATGTGCCTGGCCGAGCGCACGCTTGATGGCGACTGGCGCGCGGCGTTTGCCAAAGCAGGCGAGGCGACCGCGCTGGACCGCTTCACCGCGCACCTGCTCGACGCCAACCTGCCGCATGCGGTGGTCATCGATTGCAGCGGCAGTGCCGAGGTCGCCGACTACTACGCGCAGTGGCTGGCCGCCGGCATCCACGTGGTGACCCCGAACAAGCAGGCCGGTGCCGGACCGCTGCCGCGCTATCGCGCCATCCGCGAGGCAGCCGCCAGCAGCGGCGCGCGCTTTCGCTACGAAGCCACCGTCGGTGCCGGGCTGCCGGTGATCACCACGCTGCGTGACCTGGTCGATACCGGTGACCGCGTGACCTCCATCGAGGGCATCTTCTCCGGCACGCTGGCCTGGCTGTTCAACAAGTACGACGGCACGCTGCCGTTTTCCGAACTGGTGGCCCAGGCCCGGGCGATGGGCTACACCGAGCCGGACCCGCGCGATGACCTGTCCGGGATTGATGTGGCGCGCAAGCTGGTGATCCTGGCGCGCGAAGCCGGCCGCGAGATCAGCCTGGAGGACGTGCGTGTCGAAAGTCTGGTGCCCGACGCATTGCGCGATGGCGGCATCGACGCCTTCATGGCCGGGCTGGCGCAGGTGGACACGGCGTTCGCGCAGCGCCTGCAGGCTGCCCGCGCGCGCGGCCAGGTGCTGCGCTATGTCGCGCAGCTACCGCCCGATCAGGCGCCCAGCGTCGGCCTGGTCGAAGTGCCGGCCGACCACGCCTTCGCCAACCTGCACCTGACCGACAACATCGTCCAGTTCACCACCGCGCGCTACAACCAGAATCCGCTGGTCGTGCAAGGCCCGGGCGCCGGCCCGGAGGTCACCGCGGCCGGCGTGTTCGCCGATCTGCTGCGCGTGGCCGTGGGCGAGGGCACGCGGCTGTGAGGGCGCAGGCACGCGCGTTCTCGCCTGCCTCGGTCGGCAACGCGGCGGTGGGCTTCGACATCCTCGGCCATGCCATTGCCGGCGTTGGCGATACCGTTACCGTGCGCCGCATTGACACGCCGCAGGTGCGCATCGCCGCCATTCGCGGCGCCACCGTGGCGCTGCCGATGGACGCGGAGGAGAACACTGCCGGTGTGGCACTGATCGCCCTGCGTGAAGCCCTTGGCCTGGGCTTTGGCTGGGAGATCGAGATCGACAAGGGCATTCCGCTCGGCTCGGGCATGGGCGGCTCGGCGGCCTCGTGCGTGGCCGCGCTGGTTGCGGCCAATGCCTTGCTCGATGCGCCGTTGTCGCGGCAGGCGCTGTATCCCTTCGCCCTGGCCGGCGAGGCCACGGCCAGTGGCGGGCGCCATGGCGACAATCTCGGGCCGATGCTGCTTGGTGGGCTGGTCCTGGCGACGGCCGACCGGCTGGTGCCGATCCCGGTGCCCGAGGCCTGGCACAGCCTGCTGGTCCATCCCGATGCCGTGCTCGAAACCCGCCGCGCACGCGCCGCCTTGCAGGGCGACTACCGCCTCGGCGAGTTCGTCGAGCAGAGCGCCAACCTCGCCCTGGTGCTGGCCGGCTGCCACGCCGCTGATGCCGAACTGGTACGCGCCGGTTTGCGCGACGTGCTGGTGGAACCGCGGCGCGCGCCCTTGATCGCCGGCTTCGACGCGGCCAAGCAGGCCGCGCTGGCGCATGGCGCGATGGGCGCCAGCATTTCCGGCGCCGGACCCAGCGTGTTTGCCTGGTACGAAACCCGTGCCGAAGCCGCCGCAGCCGCGCCAGCGGTACAGGCCGCCTTTGCCGCTGCCGGGCTGGGCAGCCAGGCCTGGGTTTCGCCGCTGGCCAGTCCGGCCTCGCACCTGATCGACTGACCCCTTTCCCTGGAGCTGCAATGAATTTCGTTTCCACCCGCCACCTCGCGCCCGCCGCTACGCTGAGTCAGGCGCTGGCCGCCGGCCTGGCGCCCGATGGCGGCCTGTATGTGCCGCAGGAATTGCCGGCGGCGCGCATGCTGGCGCCGCAGGCCGACCTGGCCGCCACCACCGCCGAACTGCTCGCGCCGTTCTTCGCCGATGATGCGCTGGCGCCGGAACTGCCGGCGATCTGCGCCGAGGCCTATGCGTTTCCGGCGCCGCTGCAAGCCTTGGCCACGCCTGGGGACTACGCGCTCGAACTGTTCCATGGCCCCACCGCGGCGTTCAAGGATTTCGGTGCACGCTTCCTGGCCGCCAGCCTGCGCCGCTTGCCGCGCGCCGATACTCGCGATCTCACCATCCTCGTCGCGACCTCGGGCGACACCGGCGCGGCCGTGGCGGCGGCGTTTCATCGCCAGCCTGGCGTGCGCGTGGTGGTGCTGTATCCGGACGGGCGCGTGTCGCCGCGGCAGGCACACCAGCTGGGCTGCTTCGGCGACAACATCCATGCGTTGCGCGTGGCCGGCACGTTCGACGACTGCCAGGCGATGGTCAAGCGCGCGCTCAATGACCAGCCGCTGCAGGCGCAAGTGCCTTTGAGTTCGGCCAACAGCATCAGCCTGGGGCGCTGGCTGCCGCAGATGGGCTATTACGCCGACGCCGCGCTGCGCCACCACGCCAGCACCGGCCGCGAGCTCAACCTGGTGGTGCCGACGGGCAACCTCGGCAATGCGCTGGCCGCGATCCTGGCGCGACAGCTGGGCGTGCCGCTGGGCCGCATCGTGCTGGCGACCAATGCCAATCGCGTGCTGCCGCAGTTCTTTGCCGGCCATCCCTATCAGCCGGCGCCCAGCGTGGCGACACTCGCCAATGCCATGGACGTGGGCGCGCCGAGCAATTTCGAGCGCCTGCGCTGGCTGTATCGCGACGACGAGGCCGCGCTGCGCGCGGCATTCCAGGCGTGGTCGGTGGACGACGCCACGATCCGGCAGACGCTGGTGGACCGCTATCGCCACCATGGCGAGGTGTTCTGTCCGCACGCGGCCACAGCGGTGCATGTGCTGGAGGTGCTGCGCGCCGAAGGCGTGCAGGGCGACTGGGCGGTGGCGGCGACGGCGCATCCGGCCAAGTTCGAGGGCGTGGTGGAGCCGTTGATCGGAGCGCCGGTACCGGTACCTGAATCATTGGCGGCATTGCTGAACCGTGCCACGGCAGCCGAGCCGCTGGCGGCGGAGTATCCTGCGCTGCGTGATTGGCTGGCCGCCTGAGCCGCGGCCAAACCCGGGCGGCCGGCCCTCTTGGAATGGTCGTCAGCGGGGCCACCTAGGTTTGCTTGGGGAGCTGCACGGATTTGGTTCTCCTGCCATTGACGATGACAGGTGTCTTGCATGCGTGTGTCCTTGAAAATCGCCGCGGTCGCGGCCTTGTGCGGAACTGCGGCCGCCGCTCCCGCCAAACTCGCCGCACCAGCACCAGCACCGGCCACGGGCGTGCTGGCGGCCACTTCATCGATGGCGGATAGCCCTGCGCCGGCGGCGGCGGTGGCAGGTACGGGGCTGATCGATGTGCTGGCGCGTCAAGCGCCGACGCTGGACCGGCAGGTGCTGGGGCTGGCGGCGGAGGCGTTGCAATGCGCGCGGCAGCGGCAGCAGGTCGGGACCGATGCGCTGCTCAGCGTGATCGACTATTCGCGGCCTTCAACCGAGCGACGGCTGTGGGTGTTCGACGTGGCGCGGCAGCGGCTGCTGTTCCAGGAATGGGTGGCGCATGGGCGCAACAGCGGCGAGAACATGGCGGCGCATTTTTCCAACAGCGACGGCAGTTTCATGTCGAGCCTGGGGGCGTTCACGGCGCAGGAGACGTATACCGGGCACAACGGGTATTCGTTGCGGCTGCAGGGGCTGGAGCCGGGGTTCAATGACAAGGCGCGTGCGCGGGCGATCGTGATTCACGGGGCGCCGTATGTGAGCGAGGCGCTGATTCATAGCCAGGGACGGCTGGGTCGCAGTCTGGGATGCCCGGCGGTGCGGCCGGC
>DASPIU010000063.1:0-75165 GCA_035629025.1 Stenotrophomonas sp. | reverse complement strand
GCCGCCGTGGCACATCCATGTGCCACTGACGGCCCTACCCGCCGGAACGGCGCAAGGCGCTTCTGTTTTCACGCTTCGTTCGAGGCGCGCCCGGAGGGGGAGAGGTGAAGAGCACGAGTCCCTGTTCTCGATGACGACGGCAAAATTCCGGCTTCGCCAGGTGACGTCGAAGCCGCGACGTTTTCGCCCGCGATAGCAAGCGGGGTGCCGCTTTTCCTCCTCACCTTCTCCAGCGCGCCCATGAAGAATGAGAACAATGAAGCGCCTTGCGTCGTCCTGGCGGGGATGTTCGTCAGTGGCACATGGATGTGCCACGGCGGCGAATCGGACAGGACGTCTGACTGAGCCGCGACGGACATCCCCGCCAGGGCGGCGCCCGCACCGCAAGCCGCCACAACCGTCCGCCCACACGAGCGCGCGCCTCAATAAACCCCCCCATCCGCAAGCCCAAATACAGCGCAGGCCGCGCAGGGCAAATCAAAGAAGCACCACCAGGCAAAGCAGAAAAAACAACCCAGCCGATCAGCCTTGCGGCGTCAACCGAGGCATCGAAACAGCCGCCCCTTCCATCTCGGTCGAGCGCGCCGCAAACCGCGTGGCAAAACGCACGTGCTGCGCGAACGCCTCGGCCGGCAGCTGCGCCAGCGAGGCGGCGAGGGCACCGTTGAAGGCATCGCCAGCACCGGTGGTATCCACGGTCTGCGCCGCTTCGGCGGGAACGCGGTAATAGGCCTGGCTGTCGCCGCGCAACTGCTCGTCCGCGTGCGAAATGAAGGCGCCCACCGAACCCAGCGTCACCACCACCGTGCCCGCCGACAGCTTGCGGCACAGCGCGTGCAAGGTGCCGCCATCGAGCGCGGCCACATCGTCGGCATTGACCCGCTCGCCGACGTGGCGGCTGAGCAGCGCCGCGAACTCGGTTTCGTTCGGGGTCAATACGTCGGCCAGCTTGAGCAGGCCGATCGAACTGGGCGCGTTGGCCGGCGCGGCATTGAGCACCGTCAGCACGCCAGCGTCGCGGGCCAGGGCCAGGGCCGATTCGATCGTCTCCACCGGCGATTCCAGCTGCGCCAGCAACACCCGCGCCGCGGCGACCAGCGGCTGCTGGCCGGCGATGAAGCCTTCACTCAGCAGGGCGTTGGCGCCCGGGCCGATCACAATGGTGTTGCGGCCGTGCGCGTCGACATAGATGCCGCCCGTGCCGGTCGGGTCGGCGCTGGACTCTGCGACCAGGTCGATGCCGTCCTGCGCGGCCAGGCCGCGCGCCATCGCACCGCCCGCATCCTCACCCAGTGCACAGACGAAATGCGTGCGCGCGCCAGCGCGAGCACTGGCCACCGCCTGATTGAAGCCCTTGCCGCCGGGGCCGGTGCTGTAGCGGCCCGCGATCGTCGCCCCTGGCGCCGGCAGCGTCTCGCAGCGCCAGACATGATCGACATTGAACGAACCGACGACGACGACCGAACTCATAGGGGCTTCTCTTTTCACTTATGGGGATTGCCGGATTACGGGTACAACAACAACGCCAAACGGGGAAGCCACTCGGCGCGGGCCGCCCCTCAGCCGAAGTGCGACAGCACGCCGGCGATGGTGGCGGTCATGAACGTGGCGATCGAGCCGCCCAGCACCGCGCGCAGACCGAACCTGGCCAGGTCGTGGCGGCGCTCCGGCGCCAGCCCGCCAATGCCGCCGATCTGGATCGCGATCGAGCTGAAGTTGGCAAAGCCGCACAGCGCATAGGTGGCGATCAGCGCGCCTTCGCCACTGAGCGACACGCCCGGCACCTGGCCGTTCACGATACGCGACAACTCGGTGTAGGCGACGAATTCGTTGATGACCACCTTCTGTCCGATCAGCGAGCCTACCGTAGTGGCGTCGGCCCAGGGTGTGCCGATCACCCAGGCAACCGGTGCCAGGATGTAACCGAAGATGGTCGACAGGCTGGTCGGCCGGCCAATCGCCGCGGCAATGCCGGTGACCTCGCCAAACCAGGTCAGCGGTGCATTGACCAGGGCGATGAGGGCGATAAACGCCAGCAGCATCGCGCCGATGTTCAGCGCCAGGCGCAGGCCGTCGCCGGCACCGGCAGCGGCCGCGTCGATGATGTTGGAGGTGTTCTTTTCCACTTCCATCTTCACCGTGCCGCGGGTGAGCGGGGTGCCGGTCTCGGGCACCAGCAGCTTGGCCACCACCAGCGTCGCCGGCGCGGCCATGATGCTCGCCGCCAGCAGATGCTTGGCATAGAACGCCTGCTGCGCCGGATCGCCGCCGCCGAGCATGCCGACGTAGGCGGCGAGCACGCCACCGGCGATATGCGCCATGCCGCCGATCATCATCGTCAGCAATTCGGACTGGGTCATCTTCGGGATGTACGGGCGCACGGTCAGCGGCGCCTCGGTCTGGCCGATGAACACGCTGGCGCAGACGCTGGTGGTCTCGGCGCCGGACACGCGCATCACCTTGGTGATCGCCCAGGCCATCGCCCGCACCACCGCCTGCATCACGCCCAGGTGGTAGAGCACGCCCATCAGCGCGGAGAAGAAGATGATGGTCGGCAGCACCTGGAAGGCGAAGATGAAGCCGTAGCTCTTGGCATCCATCAGGCTGCCGAAGATGAAGGTGGAACCTTCGTTGACGAAGCTCAGGACCTTCACGAAGCCCTGGCCGAGCCAGTTGAAGACGTCGCGGCCGCCCGGCACCAGCAGCACCAGCGCGGCAAAGCCGATCTGCAGCAGCACGCCGGTGATGACCAGGCGCCAGTCCACCGCACGCTTGTTATTGGAGAACAGCCAGGTGATGCCGAGGAGCACCGCCAACCCGAACAGGCCGAAGCCGACCCTTCCCAAACCCTCGAGCATGCTGTCCCCTGGAACCCGGCAAAAGGAGGAAGCCTAGAGCAGGGGGCCAGGGCCGGCAAGGACGGCCGATTCAGTTGCCCGCTTTCCCTTTGCGCTCAAGGCATTGCGCCGCGGCGACGGGCGCGCGGGTACACTGCCGCCCCGGCCGCGCGGGTGCCGCGTTGCCTCACAGGAGCCCGCCATGCAATACCGCCGCCTCGGTTCGACCGGCCTGCAGATTTCCGCACTGTCCTTTGGCGCCTGGGTGACCTTCGGCAGCCAGATCAGCCGCGACGAGGCGCGCAACCTGATCGCCGCGGCCTGGGACCACGGTGTCAACTTCTTCGACAACGCCGAGGTCTATGCACAGGGCCGCGCCGAGCAGGTGATGGGCGATGTCATCGCCGACCTGCGCCTGCCGCGCGATGGCTACTGCGTGTCGAGCAAGGTGTTCTTCGGCAGCGCCGCCGAGCCGCGGCCGACGCAGCGCGGCTTGTCGCGCAAGCACGTGGTCGATGCCTGCGAGGCGGCACTGCGGCGGCTACGCGTGGACTACCTCGACCTTTATTTCTGCCACCGCCCCGACCCGGACACGCCGATCGAGGAAACCGTGCGCGCCATGGACCTGCTGGTGCGCCAGGGCAAGGTGCTGTACTGGGGCACATCGGAGTGGTCGGCCGCGCAGATCGAACAGGCACAGGACATTGCCCGCGCCGGGCAATGGTTCGGGCCATCGATGGAGCAACCGCAATACAACCTGCTGCACCGCGAGCGGCTGGAACGCGAATACGCCGCGCTGTGCGAGGGCGGACTGGGCACGACGATCTGGTCGCCGCTGGCCTCGGGCCTGCTGACCGGCAAGTACAACGCCGGCATCAGCGGCGAGTCGCGGCTTGGCCAGCCCGGGCGCGAATGGCTGCGCGACATGGTGATGGGCAGTGCGGAAGAACAACGCATCGAGCGCGCGCGCCGTTTCAGCGCGGTGGCCGCCGAACTGGGCGAAAGCCCGGCGCGCCTGGCCATCGCCTGGTGCCTGCGCAATCGGCATGTCTCCAGCGTGATCCTGGGTGCGAGCCGGGTCGAGCAGTTGCTGGAAAACCTTGGCGCGCTGGATCTGCTGGAGCGTTGCGACACGGCGACGTGGCAGCAGCTGGAGGCGGCCACCGCGGCCTGATCGAAGCGTTGATGGAAGCGCGGTGATGTCACTGCCTACCGGAACGGGCCGGCCGATCGGATAAATAAATCGACCGCGGCGGGGCGGGCTATTGATGTTGAGATGAGAATCATTATCATCAAGCCGTGACCGTAAGGAGCCACGGAACCCATGAACGCCCCGATCCTGCTGCATCCTGAAACCCTGCATCTGCGCGAGCGCGTTGCGCCTCGCATCGTTCCCGCCGAAGACGTGCTCAACAGCGAAGCCCTGCTCAAGGGCCGGCGCGAAGTACTGATCCAGCACGGCGACCGCGTCTACCGCCTGCGCCACACCAGTAACGACAAGCTGATCCTGACCAAATAGTTCACGCGCCGCGCGGCGAAGCCCGCTCTCTCCCCTCGGCCGGCGTGCCTGTCGCACGCGGCCGTGGACTTCGCCGCCGGCCACCTTTGTCTGGGAAAGACCAATGCTGCTCGTCTCTCGCCCTTTCGGGCCGGATGCTGCCGGGTTGCCTGACGTGGTACCCGAGTTTCCGGTCGTCCCTGACCTGCTGCGCTGGCGTGGCCCCGGTGAGCTGCCTGCGCCGGGCATGCCGCACCCCGGGCAGCTGGCCGCGCTGGGTGTGGTGCTGTGCCTCTACCGTCCCGAACTGGGTCCGGAGCTGGAAGGCTGGCGCCGCGCGCGCAAGCTGTCCGCATGTCAGCACGTGGACAGCGACGGCCTGCACGAACGCCTGGCGTTTGCCGATGCGCAAGGGCAGTGCTGCTGGCAACTGTGTTTGTTGCCCGACAGCGACTTCCTCGCCTGGGACCGGCTGCTGGCCGGGGTGCCGGCTGCGCCGCAGGCCTGCGCGGCTGGCATCGCCGAGCGGCTGTGGCGGCGACTGGCCTGTCGCCTGCGTGGCGAGTCGTGGCAGGGCAAGGTGGTGCGCTTGCGCGCGGCAGGCCCGCTGGGGATGACGCTGGCCGCACAGGTGGCGACGCCGTCGCCGCTCGGCCTGCAGGTGGCGCGGCGCTGGCATCGCGGTGAGGGAATTGCGGCCTTTGCCGAGGACGGCGTGCTTGCCGGTTGAAGTGCGCGGTTGCGGGATGGGCTGAGGTTGCGAGGCTGGAGGCCTGGGCGGTGATGCCGCATGCTGGTCGTTCCTTTCCCACTTCGTCCGCCTCATGCCCTGGACTGCCTATCTCTATCCGGTGTTGCTGTTGCTGGCCAGCAACGTGTTCATGACCATTGCCTGGTATGGCCACCTCAAGTACAAGACCGCGCCGCTGCTGACGGTGATCGTGGTCAGCTGGGGCATCGCATTCTTCGAGTACTGCCTGCAGGTGCCGGGCAACCGGCTGGGCAGCGCGGTGTACTCGGCGCCGCAGCTCAAGGGGATCCAGGAAGTGATCACGCTGCTGGTGTTCGCGGTGTTCTCGGCGACGTACCTGGGGCAGTCGTTGAAATGGAACCATTGGGTCGCCTTCGCGTTGATCGCGCTGGCGGCGTTTTTCATGTTCAAGGAATAGGGGCGAGGTGACGGCCGAGCCCGTTGTAGGAGCGGCTTCAGCCGCGACTGTCATCTGACCGCTCGCGTCTTCGTTCGTCGCGGCTGAAGCCGCTCCTACAGTGCATCCAGCGGGCATTCGCGTGTGAAATCGCCGCACCGACACATGATCGCCGCATAATGGCGGGGCAATGACTGCGGGGAGCACTCGGTTGCTGGCATCGATGTGGAACGGAATAAGGCGGGTGATCGGCGCGCCGGGCAGATGGTTGCGCGCCGCGCCGATCGCCGATCCGGTGGACCGGCGCAATGCGCCGATGCTGCAGATCGTCCTGTTGCTGCTGGGCACGCTGCCGCCGCTGGGTTGGCTGTATCGCGGCCTGTCCGTTGCCGTGCCGTGGCGTCCGGGCGAGTTGACCAGCCTCGCACTGAGCCTGTTGTTCAGCGCGGTGGCGCTGGCTGGCGTGGTGCTGATTCGCTGGGGGCGCTTTCGCTGGGCGGCGTATCAGTTGCTGCTGGTGTTCGGCATCTCGGTATGCGCCAGCTATGCGGCCAGTGGCTTTGATGGACAGCGTTTCGAGCAGCCGGTGCTGGCCGTGCCGCTGGCGCTGGCGGCACTGGCGGTGGGGCGGCCAGCGCTGTGGGGCATGTTCGCCACGCTGATGCTGGCGTTCTGGCTGGGCCTGCGCACGGACCTGGCCGGCGGCGCGCCGCGCGATTACCTCGGCGATGGCCTGATCAGCGCCACGATCTTCCTGTTGATCGCGATCATCCTCGACCGCACCTCCGCGGCGCTGCGCCAGGCCTTGCACGAGGCGCGCCGGCATGGCGCCGAGCTCGGCATCGCGCACCAGACCCTGCAGCGCGAAGTGGATGAGCGGCGCAGCCTGGAAGAACAACTGGTCAACGCGCGCAAGGTCGAAGCCGTGGCGCGGCTGGCCGCCGGGCTCAACCATGACTTCAACCATCTGCTGGGCCTGGTGCTGGGCTATGTGCGCAAGGGCCGCCGCGCCGCGGACGCGCAGGAACGGGCGGTGGCCTTCGATGGCATCGAGGCGGCCGCGACCCGCGCCACCGCGGTGAGCGGCAAGCTGCTCAACTTCAGCCGGCCGGACCAGTCGGAGGTGGAGACACTCGACCTGCACGCGCTGGTGGACGCGCTGCAGCCGCTGCTGCGCCAGGCCATCAAGCCATCGGTGCAGTTGCACGTGGAGGTGCCCGAAGGGCTGCGCGTGGCCTTCGACCGGCAGCAGCTGGAACTGATCCTGCTCAACCTGGTCGGCAATGCCGACGATGCGATGAGCACGGGCGGGCGCATCGAACTGAGCGCGCGTGCCCACGGCGCGCAGATCGAACTGCGTTGCCGCGATACCGGCCCGGGTATTCCAGCGGCACAGCGCGCGC
The DNA here is from genome assembly GCA_035629025.1 of Stenotrophomonas sp. Lineage (GTDB taxonomy): Bacteria > Pseudomonadota > Gammaproteobacteria > Xanthomonadales > Xanthomonadaceae > Stenotrophomonas_A. The sequence goes on along the minus strand of DASPIU010000063.1, from coordinate 68,279 downwards.
AGGTCTTTGAAGCCTTCTTCAGTACCAAGCCAGGCGGCACCGGCCTAGGTCTGGCGATGGCGCTGGCGCTGATGCAGCGCCACGGCGCCAGCATCCGCGTGGACGAGAACGCGAGCGCGGGGACCACCTTCGTGCTGGTGTTCCCTGGAGCCAACGCGCCGGCGCTGTCGCCGGCGGTACTGGCCGGTGATTCGGCATGAGGCCGTGGTGAATCCGCATCTTTCAGCGCGCATGCAGCCGGCGGGCGCGGTGCTGTCGGGCCAGCGCATTGCCGTCGTCGAGGACGACGCCGAACTGGCGACGCTGATCCTCGACGAGTTGCGCCACGCCGGCGCGCACGCCGTGGCCCTCGGCAGTGCCGAGGCGCTGTACCGGGAGTTGCTGCGCGAGTCCTTCGACCTGGTGGTGCTGGATGTCGGCCTGCCGGGCGAAGACGGTCATTCGGTGGCGCAATATCTGCACCAGATCGCGCCACGCACGGGCATCGTGATGCTGACCGGCCGCGGCGGCGGCGATGCGATGCGCGAAGGCCTGCTGCGAGGCGCGGATCTGTTCCTGCACAAACCGCTCGATCTCGATCTGCTGATCGCCGCGCTGGTGAGCCTGTGCCGGCGACTGTCGGTGGCGGCGTCGATGCCGGCGGTGGCTGCGAACGCGACCGAGGCGTCGGGCAGTAGCGATTGGCGGCTCAGTCCGGATGGCTGGACCCTCTGCGCCCCGGAGCTGGGCGCGAGCCGCGCGCGCACGCTGGCGCTTACCGAAGCCGAGCGCGCGCTGTTGCTGCAACTGTTTTCCCGCCGCGGCGAGCCGGTGGACCGCGACACTCTGGTCGCCGCCATCGCGGGCAACGCAGCGACTTTCGATCCGCATCGGCTCGAAGTCCTGGTGCATCGGCTGCGCACGCGCGCGGCCAGTGCGTTCGACAGCGCACTGCCGCTGCGCGCCGTGCGTGGCCGCGGCTATCTGATCGGACGCGACGACTAAGCCAGTTCGCTTGCGCAAACGCCACGCGTTGCGTCGAAGTGTCGGCTACTGCATCTGCGCAATACGCGCGGGCAAAGCGCATTGTCTAAATGATTTAGTGCGCGCCGGTATTTTGACGCTTGCGCAATGCCGCGCGTTTCCAGCGGCAAAAGCGCGCATGCACAACTGTGCAGTCCGACAAGCGTGAGCAAGTGTGAGCGTATGGGATTGACGAAGTGTGAGGTGGTCCGCAGAATCCGCGCCGCTTCTTCGCTTGGACCATCCACGCGCGCAGAAGCACGTTGACCCCGGCCATCGGGGATGCCTGCGCGATCCGTGCAGGCATCGGGCTCGCGGGTCCGTTTTGCTACAGGGGAATGCAATGGATCACCACAAGCGCGGCGGCCGCCCGGCCGCGACGCGTGCGCCGCTGCGCACGCGATCGGCAGGCTATTGGCAACTGTTTGCGGGCGCGCGGCTGCGTTCGCGATGCATCGCACTGGCGTGGCTGTGGTTGCTGCTGCCGGCATGCGCCATGGCGGCGGATCTGCAGATCACCAACCTCTCCGACACCGGCTACGATCCGACGCCGGCCGGGAGCACGGTGGTCTATCGCGTCACCGTCGAAAACAGCGCCGCCGATACCGTCGATGACGTGGTGGTGATCTTCGATCTGCCCGCTGGCGCGCAGGCGGCCGCACCGCTGCCGGCGTTCTGCACCGTCGCCGCTGGCAACGCACAGCGCCTGGAGTGCCGCGTCGGCACGCTGGAGGGCACGTTCACCTCGCCCGACGGCGCCGTGAGCTTCCAGCTGCCGCTGGCAACCGCCGGCATGGCCCCGGGCTCGATGCAGATGCGTGGCGCGATCGGCTTCCTGCCGGGCCTGCCGGCGCCGACCACGGCGATCGCTTCGATCGCCGATGGCGACAGTTTCTTCGCCGGCGATACCAACGCCGCCAATAACCGCCGCGTGGAAACCACCACGCTCGAATCGGCCGGCGACCTCAGCATCGAGAAGCTCGCCACCCCCGATCCGGTCGTGGCCGGCGGCCAGCTGACCTACACCATCACCGTGCGCAATGCCGGCCCGAGCGCCTCGTCCAACTTCCGCGTGGTCGATGACCTGCCGGCCGCGGTGCAATACGTCGCCAGCAGTTTCAGCGGCAGCGGCTGGACTTTCGATCCGGCCACGATGACCGCCACTCATGCTGGCGCATTGGCCTCCGGCGGCGCGGCCAGCTTCAGTTTCCGCGGCCGCGTCACCGCTGGCAGCGGCAACGTCGTCAACACCGCGCGCGTCATCGCCGGCAGCACGCCTGATCCGCTGCAGGACAACAACACCGCTTCGGTCAACACCGCGGTCACCGCGGGCGCCGACCTGGCCCTGACCAAGAGCGCGACACCCGCGCCGGCAATCTCGGGCGAGCAGGTGGTGTTTCACATCCAGGTGCGCAACCAGGGCCCGAGTGCCGCGGTCAACCCCAACTTCGTCGACAACCTGCCGACCGGCTTCGTCGTCACTGGCGGCACCGCGCCCGCGGGCTGGACCTGCACCGACAGCAACGCCAACACCCGCCGCAGCTGCGTGCTTGCCGGCAGCCTGGCGGTCGGCGCGGTCGCCGACTTCACCATCGAGAGTCTGGTGCCGGCCTCCGGCACCAACAGCAGCGGCAACGTCACCAACAGCGCCACCGCCGGCGCCGATACGCCGGACCCGAACAGCACCGACAACACCGGCAGCACCACCTTCACCGTGCTGGCCGACGGTGCCGACCTGTCGCTGCAGAAGACCAAGACCCCGGCCCTGGTGCCGGTGTGGAGCGGCTCGGGCAGCGACGTGGACAGCCGCATGACCAGCCGCATCGTGCTGCGCAACCTCGGCCCGCGCCCGGCCACGGGCCAGGTGCAGGTGGTCGATACGCTGGCCAATGGCGAAGAACTGCTGCAGCCCGATGGCGTGGTCGCCACGCCGGGCCTGGCGTATGCCAGCGGCGCGTGGACCTGCCAGGTCGACCAGGCCTACAGCCCCGGCACGCCGCAGCACGTGACCTGCGACCTCGCTGCCGGCTCGTTGCCGCTGGCGGTGGGCGCGCAGGCGCCGCAACTGCAGTTGCTCACCCGCGCGCGCAGCTCCGCGGCCAGCCTGCTCAACAACGCCTGCACCGGCGGTTCGGGCGGCTCGATCGAACCACTGACCGGCAACGGCATCGACCGCGACGCGGAAACCGGCAACGACTGTTCCGGCGCCGGCACCCGCACCACCGACGAACGTTCCGACCTGACCATCGCCAAGCAGACCAACGGCGCCGGCGATGCCGACAACGTGCTTGCCGCCAACCAGGACACGCTCAGCTACACCCTCACCGTCACCAACCAGGGACCGGATGCGACCACCGGCGTGGTGGTCAACGACACCGTGCCGGGCTTTGTCACCGGCCGCACCCAGATCAGCGTGACCAGCACGCCCGCGGGCTGGAACTGCACCATCAATGGCGCATCGGTGGTCTGCCGTTCCGGCACCACCGCGCTGGCCAATGGCGCCAGCGCGCAGATCGTCATCCAGGTCAAGCGCGCGCTGTTCGACAGTTTCAGCCAGCCCTCGACCACCTGTGGCGGCACCACGGTCAGCGGTGCGTATTGCAATACCGCCGGCGTCGGCATCGATGCCACCGTGGCCGGCTCGGTAGGCGAGCTCGACGGCAGCAACAACCAGGCCTCGGACTGGATTCGCATCGCACGCGTGGCCAACGTCGCCACCACGGCCAAGACCATTGCCTCCGGTTCGCCGGGCCAGGCCGGCGTCAACACCACCTATGTGATGTCCTACCTCAACGCCGGGCCGTCGAGCGTGCCTGGCGTGATCCTGCGCGACGTGTTCACCCTGCCGGCCAACGATGCCGGCTTCGTTCTCATCTCCGCGCAGCGCACCGGTGCCGGTACGCGCACCTGCAACATCATTCCCGGCGCGGGCGTGACCGTCAGCGCCACCGCCGGCGGCAACTCCTACGCCAACCCCACCGGTGCTCCGGCCCAGGTGCGCGTGCAGTGCCCGGCCTTGCCGAACCTGGCCAACCAGCAGACCGAAACGCTGCAGGTGGTGATCCGGCCCAACGTCAATGTCGGCAACACCGGCCGCCAGTTCGACAACGTCGCCGACTTCGTCATCGACATCGATGGCGACGGCAACGCCGATGCCACCGCCGGCACCGATGCGGGCGGCAATACCTACGACTTCAACAGCGACCCGAGCGACGACAGCAAGAGCGCCTCGCTGCCGTTCGGCAGCGGCGCGGTGGACCTGATCACCAACAAGATCGACACCGAGTTTCCGACCGGCGTCGATCCGCTGGGCTATGACGCCATCGATCCGTCGGCCAACCTGCTCACCTACCAGGTGACGATCCGCAACAACGGCCCGTCCGTGGCCACCAACGTGCGCCTGAGCGACAGCTTCACTCCGCCGCCGGGGCGCACGGTGACCTTCATCGGCGCGGCGACCACAGCCAACGGCAGCTACTCGGCCGCGGCGTGCAGCATCGCCGCCGGCAGCAATCCGACCACCGGCGCGGCGCTGCAACTGGACTGCCTGATGCCCGGCGTCGGCTTCGCCAACAATGTCGATGGCGTCATCGCCTCCAGCCAGACCAGCACGCTGTACCTGCGCTACCGCTACGACACCGCACCGGGCGCTTCCGGCGACACCGTCGTCAACGTCGCCAACGCCAGCGCCGCCGAAGCCGACACCAATACCGCCAACAATCAGGCCACGCAGGAAACCACCATCCGCGCCGCGGCCGACATGGGCGTGAGCAAGCGCGTGCTGACCACCGCACCGGACGCCGATCCGGATACCGCCTTGCCAGCCAACGCCACCAGCGTGTCGCTGCGCCAGCCGTTCTTCTACGTGATCGACGGCGTGAACAATGGCCCTGGCGCGAGCCTGTCGCGTGACCGCAGCGGCAGCAGCCCGCTCAACGGCACCGGCACGGTAGTCAGCGATACCTTGCCGGCAGGCCTGATCGTCACCGGCCCGGCCACCTGGCAGAAGAAGGGTCCGCTGCCCGGCGGCGGCGAAGTGCCCAACGGCACCGGCACCTGCGCGCTCGCAGGCAGCGCGCTGAACTGCACGCTCGGCGACGTCACCGTCGGCGGCAAGCTGCGCATCGTGGTGCCGGTGCGCTGGGATAGCTACCCCGGTGCGGCGGCGATCAACAACACCGTGCGCGTGACCACCGAGCAGATCGACCGCAACGCCAGCAACAACACCTCGGTGGTACCGATCCTGGTCACGCGCTCGTCGCTGGCCGGCACCGTGTTCGAGGATCGCGACCGCGCCGGCGCCAATGGCGGCGTGCGCCAGGGTGGCGAGCCGGGCATTGGCAACGTCACGATCAGCCTCACCGGTACCGATGCCTATGGCAATGCGGTGAACCTGTCGACGACCACCGCGGCCGACGGCAGCTACCAGTTCCAGAACCTGTCGCCGGCCGATGCCGCCGGCTACGTGGTGGCGCAGGTGCAGCCGGCCAGCTACCACAACGGCCCGGTCGATCCGCCGGCCGCTGGCGCCAGCGCGCCGTCGCTGGGCGGTACCTATGCCGCCGCCGCGCCGGACTCGCGCTATGCCGCGGTGCCGGTCGGCGCGGCCGATACGGCCGTGCGTTACGACTTCCCCGAAGTGCGGCAGCCCTCGCTGTCCGGCCACGTCTACGTGGACGCCAACTTCAACGACCGCCGCGACGCCGGCAGCGACGGCAGCATTGCCGGCGCCACGGTCGAACTGCTCAATCAGAACAGCGGCGCGGTGCTCGCCACCACCACTACCGCCGCCGACGGCAGCTACCGCTTCGACAATCTCGATCCGCTGGTGGTCTACGCGCTGCGCGAACGCCTGCCCACCGGCGGCTATCGCAACCGGCCCTCGGCGGTGAACCCTGGCCTGATCGGTGGCGCGGTTTGCGCCAGCGGCTGCGTGCCCGGCACCGCGCTGGGCGGCGATGGCGCCGATGTCGACCGCATCACCCAGATCGACCTGGGTGCGGGCCTCGACGGCACCGGCTTCGACTTCGGCGAAGACGCCATCGCCGCGCTGTCCGGCCACGTCTACGTGGACCGCAACGGCAATGGTGATTTCGACGCCGGCGATGCCGGCAGCAGCCACTCGCAGCCCAACGGCGGCTTGCAGGATGTGACCATCACCCTGACCGGTGCCGGTGCGGACGGCATCTTCGGCAATGCCGATGACCCGGCCCCGCGCACCGTGCAGACCGATGCCAGCGGCGCCTACCAGTTCGACCAGCTCGTGGTCGGCCAGCACTATCGCGTCAGCGAAACGCAGCCGACCGGCTACGGCGATGCCAGCGAGCACGCCAATGGCGTCATCGACATCAACGCGTTGGCCGCTGCCGGCGCGCAGGGCCTGGACTTCGGCGAGAAGCTTGGTTCGCTGGCCGGCGTGGTGTTCGAGGATTTCTCCAGCACCGCGGCCAGCAACAACAACGGCCAGTTCGACAGTGGCGAGCGGCCGATCGCAACGGTCACGCTGACCCTCACCGGCATCGACAGCCAGGGCCACCCGGTCAACCTGACCACGCAGAGCGACGCCGGCGGCCACTACCGCTTCAACGACCTGCTGCCGCCGCAGGCCGGGGGTGGCTACACCCTCACCCAGACCCAGCCGGCCGGCTACATCGACGGCAAGCACATGGCCGGCAATGCCGCCATGCCGGGCGATGCCTCGGTGTCCAACCGCGTCGACCAGCTCGCCATTGCCGCCGGCCAGGACGCCAGCGGCTATGACTTCGGCGAGCTCGCCAACGTCATCATCAGCGGCAAGGTCTACCTGGACCGCAACGACGATGGCGACCACAACGCGGGCGACGCCGGCATCCCCTCGGTCAGCCTGACCATCACCGGTGCCGGCGCCGATGGCGTGTTCGGCAGCGCCGACGACAGCAGCGCGCAGGTCAGTACCGATGCCAATGGCGACTACAGCTATGGCGGCGCGGTGTCCGGGCAGGACTACCGCATCGAGGAAACCCAGCCGACCGGTCTGGCCGAAGGGCGCGAGCGCCCGACCAACCGCATCGATCTGAGCAACCTGCCGCTGGCCGGCTCGACCGGCAACGACTTCGGCGAACTGGCCGGCGCGTTGTCCGGCAGCGTCTACCTCGATGCCAACAACAACGGCGTGCGTGATGCGGGCGAGCCCGGCATCGGCGGGGTGTCCGTGCAGCTGCCAGCCGGCAGCCATGACGCGCTTGGCCAGTCGATGGCCGCCGTGGTCACCGCCGCCGATGGCAGTTATCGCTTCGCCGATCTGCCCGCCGGCACTTACAGCGTGACCGAGCAGGCCGCGCAGCCGGTGGTCAATGGCGTGACCACGCTCAACGCCAGCACCCGCGCCGGCACCATCGACGGTACGCCTTCGGGCGTGGCCACGGCGGTGTCCAGCGTGCCCAGCGCGATCACCGCGATCACGCTGCCCGCCGGCAAGCAGTCGCTGGCCAATGACTTCGCCGAAACCTTGCCGGTGTCGCTGGCCGGCGTGGTGTTCTTCGACGCCAACAACGATGGCGCCCACGCTGGCGCCGCCGAAACCGGCATCGCCAATGTGCTGATCCGCGTGCAGGGCACCGATGACACCGGCGCGGCCGTGCAGCGCGACGTGCAGACCGACAGCCAGGGCCGCTTCGTTTTTGAAGGGCTGCGCCCGGGCCAGTACCAGCTGGTCGAACCGCAGCAGCCGGCTGGCACCAGCAACGGCATCACCACGCCCGGCCAGATCGGCGGCGTGGGCGCCGGCACCGCGACGCCGGTGGCGACCGTGCCCAGCACCATCAGCAGCATCGACCTGCGCGTGCCCGGCAGCGCCTCCATCGACAACCTGTTCGGCGAGATTCCGCTCAACAGCGGCCTCAGCGGACGTGTGTGGCTGGACCGCAACGACGACGGCCTGATCGGCGCCGATGAAAGCGGCATCGCCAACGTCAGCGTGCAGCTGCGCGGCCAGGACCTGCAGGGCCAGCCGGTGGAGCGCGATGTGGTCACCGATGCCGACGGCCGCTACAGCTTCGAGCAGCTGCCGCCGGGCACCTACACGGTGAGCGAACCGCAGCAGCCGGCCAATACCGGCAACGGCCGCACGGTGGCCGGCACGGCGGGCGGCCCCGTCACGCCGGTGGCGACCACGCCATCGTCGATTGCCGCCATCGTGCTCGGCGTCAACCAGCACGCCGAGCAGAACAACTTCGGCGAATTGCCGGCGGGCAGCATCGCCGGCCGCGTGTACGCCGACAACAACGACAACGGCCAGGCCGACAATGGCGAGGCCGGTATCGGCGGCGTGCGCATCGTCCTGCACGGTACCGATGACCTTGGCCGCAGCGTCGACGCCACTGCCACCACCGACGCGCAAGGCCAGTACCGTTTCGACGGCCTGCGCCCGGGCACCTACGCGGTGACCGAGCCCGAGCAGCCGCCGCATACGCTCAACGGCGCGACCAATGCCGGCCGCATCGGTGGCGGCGTGGTTGGCACGGCGACCGCGCGCGATGTGCTGCCCTCGGCGATCAGCGCCATCGTGCTGCCGATCGGTGCCGAGTCGCTGGAAAACAACTTTGGCGAGATCGGCGATTCGCCCGACCTGGTGGTCAGCAAGGCGGCCACCCCGGAGCGCTTCACCGTCAACAACGACGCCAGTTACGCGATCAGCGTGCGCAACGTCGGCCAGCAGCCGAGCCGTGGCGAGTACACCGTGAGCGAACGCCTGCCTGCCGGGGTGGTGCTGGCGGCGGTGCCGGCCGGCAATGGCTGGACCTGCTCCGGCGCTGCGGGCGATACGCGCTTCACCTGCCGCAGCAGTGCGGTGATTGCCAGCGGCGCGACCGCGGCCGAGCGCATCCAGGTGCCGGTGCGGGTCAACGCCGCGGCCGCCACCGGCGCCCCGGTGAACAACGCGGTCATGGTCGAAGGTGGTGGCGAGAACGACAACCGCATGCCGACCAGCAGCGAGCGCGCCGCCTTCGACGGCGATGTCAGCCAGCTGCCGACCTGCGATCCGGCTATCACCCAGAACGCCTGCCGCCTGCCGACGCAGGTGCAGCTGGCGGCCTCGGTGTCGGGCACGGTGTGGTTTGAAAGCGGCGAGCAGGTACGCATCCTCGATGGCGCCGACCAGCGCCTGCAGGGCTGGACCGTGGAGCTGGTGGACCCGGCCAGCGGCCAGGTTGCACGCACCGCGACCAGCGCCGCCGATGGCAGCTACCGCATTGGCGACGTGATTCCCGGGCAGAAGTGGCAGCTGCGCTTCCGCCATCCGGGCTCGGGCGTGGTCTGGGGCTGGCCGGTCACTGGCGAGACCAGCGCCGGCGGCGTGGTGTCGTGCGCCGCCGACAGCGCGATGGCCGCCGGCAACGCCAGCGCCTGCCGCATCAGCGAAGGTGGCATCAGCCAGCTGGAAGTGGTGCTGAAGGCTGGCGAGAACCTGCCGCAGCAGAGCCTGCCGGTGGATCCGTCGGGCGTGGTCTACGACGCGGTCACCCGTGATCCGGTGCCCGGTTCGGTGGTGACGTTCGCGCCGACCGGCGTGTGCGCCGGCTTCGACCCGGCCAGCAGCGTGCTCAACGCCGCCAGCGGTGGTTATCACATCGAGGGCAATGCGATCTCGATGACCGTGGGCAGTGACGGTGCCTACCAGTTCCTGCTCGGCCCGGCGGCACCGGCGCGTTGCGAGTTCCGCCTCAGCGTCGCGCCGCCTGGTGGCTACAGCTTCGTCTCCACGCTGATCCCGGCGCAGGCACAGGCGCTGTCGCCGCCTGGCGAAGCCGGTGGCCGCCTCGACGTGCAGCCGGACGCGAATCCGCCGACCGCACCGGTCGGCCCGGCGACCGCGTACTACCTGGACCTGTTCGCCGGTTCGGCGGTGGCCGACATCGTGCACAACCACATCCCGCTGGACACCGCGGTGGCGACGGGCCTGTCGATCACCAAGACCGGCGACCGCCAGACCGCGGAGATCGGCGACACCGTGCAGTACACGATCACCGTGCGCCAGACCGCCGGCAGCCCGATGCAGACGGTCAACGTCGTCGATCGCCTGCCGCGCGGCTTCACCTACATCGAAGGCACGGCGCGCGCCAACGGTGCCGCCGCCGCCGAGCCGGTCGGCAAGCCCGGCCCAGGCCTGGGCTTCACCCTGGGGCCGATCCAGGTCGGGCAGCAGATCGCGCTGACCTACCGCGTGCGCATCGGCGTCGGCGCGCAGCAGGGCGATGGCATCAACCGCGCGCAGGCCCATGGCTGCTCGATTGCCGGCGGCTGCATCGACCCGGTCAGTCTGCAACCGCGTGCCGGCGCGCAGGCGACGAACCAGGCGCAGTACCGCGTGCGCGTCACCGGTGGTGTGTTCACCGAGGAAGGCTGCGTGCTCGGCAAGGTGTTCGTGGACTGCAACGGCAACCACGTGCAGGACCTGGAAGAGATCGGCATTCCCGGCGTGCGCCTGTACTTCGAGGATGGCACCTGGGTGGTCAGTGATTCGGAGGGCAAGTACAGCTACTGCGGCCTGCCGCCGCAGAGCCACACGCTGAAGGTGGACGCCAGCACGCTGCCCGACGGTGCGCGCCTGACCACCAGCAGCAACCGCAACCTGGGCGATGCCGACAGCCTGTTCATCGACCTCAAGAACGGCGAGTTGCATCGCGCCGACTTCATCGAGGGCAGCTGCGCCAATCCGGTGCTGGAACAGGTCAAGGCGCGGCGCACGCAAGGCGAAGTGCGCGCGCCCGAGCGCGAGCTCGAACATGCCCCGCTGCGCTTCAGCAGCAAGCCGGCGCGCGCGCCGCAACAGGCCACCGATACCGCTGCGCAGGCGCCGGTGATCGTCCAGCCAAGGAAGTCGCCGCCGCCCGCTGCGTCCGCCACCGGGGAGGTGCGCCCATGAGCCGGTCCAACATGACGCGGCGCGCTCCGCGCCTGACCCTGCTGGCCTGTGCGCTGGCGGCCCTGCCGGCGCTGGCGCAGCAGGTCGGCAGCAGCGGTTTCACGCCGTTGCTGGGCGATTCGACGCCGCTGTATCCGCGCACGCCGGCCAGCGCCGACGCCGCCGCGCCGCGCCTGTCCGAAGACGCGGCCCGCCGCGCCCGGCAGGGCGAACAGGTCGTGGTCGAAGTGGACCGCGATGGCGTCCCCGCCGACGGCCAGTCGCCGGTGCACGTGGTCGTGCGTCTGCTCGGCGAGGATGGTCAGCCGGTGGCTGGCGAAACTTTCGCCACGGTGGAAAACAGCGGCGGGCGCATCCGTCTGCCGGGTTCGCGCACCGATGAACTGGGTCCTGGTGCCGCCGATGCCGACCGCGTCGCGCCCGGCGTGCAGTTGCTGCTGCACGACGGCGTGGCCGAATTCGATCTGCTCGCGCCGGACCAGCCGCAGGACGTGGTGCTGCGCGTCACCGCGCGCGGCCTCAGCGCCGAGGGTGCGATTGCGTTCGTGCCGGAAATGCGCGAGATGATCGCCACCGGCCTGATCGAGGGCGTGATCAACTTCCGCCGCCGCGACAACAGCACCCTGCTGGCGCCGGTGGATCACGACGACGTGTTCGAGCGCGACATCCGCCGCTGGGAGAAGCAGTTCAACCATGGCAAGGCCAGTGCCGCCGCGCGCACCGCGTTCTTCGTCAAGGGCCGGATCAAGGGCGAATACCTGCTGACCGCCGCCTACGATTCGGACAAGCAGGTGCGTGGCCGGCTGCTGCACGACATCCAGCCCGAGGAGTTCTACCCGGTCTACGGCGACGCCTCACTGCGCGGCTTTGACGCACGCTCGGCCGAGCGGCTGTACGTGCGCGTGGACAACCAGCACAGCTACCTGCTGTATGGCGACTTCCAGACCGGCGACACCCTGGCCACGGCGACCGGCATCGGCGCGCGCGGCAGCGTGCCGCAGCGCAGCCTGGGCACCTACAACCGCACCGCCACCGGCCTGGGCTGGCACTACGAGAACGCCCGCGTGCGCTCCAACGTGTTCGCGATCCAGGATTCGCTGCGCCAGGTGATCGAGGAATTCGCCAGCCAGGGCAGCGGCCCGTACGCGCTGCGCAACAACGCGGTGCTGGAAGGCAGCGAGCGCGTCGAGGTCGTGGTACGCGACCGCAACCAGCCCTCGCGCATCGTCGCGGTCACGCCGCTGGCGCGGCTGGTGGACTACAGCTTCGAGCCGTTCTCCGGACGCATCCTGCTGAACCAGTTCCTGCCCAGCTTCGACAGCAATCTCAACCCGGTGTCGCTGCGCATCACCTACGAACTGGACCAGGGCACCGAGTCGTTCTGGGTGTATGGCGCCGATGGCCAGTGGCGCGCCACTGATGCCCTGGAGCTGGGCGGTTCGGTGGTGGATGACCGCAATCCGTTCGCGCCCTTCCGCATGGGCAGCGCCAACGCCGGCTACCGCTTTGGCGAGCACACCGCGTTGGCCGTGGAGTTCGCGCGGACCCAGAGCGAGGTCAACACCAACTCGATCAACCAGGTCGCAACGCCCGGCCTGCAGGACCTCAGTGGCGATGTGGAAGGCGACGCCTGGCGCGTGCAGTTCGACCACGACGGTGAGCGCCTGGACGCCAGCGTGTTCGCCGCGCGTACCGACCCGGGCTTCAACAACCCGGCCTCGCCGCTGTTCGGCGGGCGCGGCGAGTACAACGTCGATGTGGCCTACCACCTCAACGCGCGCCTGGAGCTGTATGTCGAAGGCCTGCGCAGCGAGGACCGCAACCCCGATGGCGGCAAGCGCGATGCCGGCGGTCTCGGCGCACGCGTCAAGGCCACCGACAAGCTCACCCTGGACATGGGCTGGCGCTCGATCCGCGAAACCGTCGGCGCGTATTCGCCGTGGACCTCGCCGCTGGGCTATGGCGATGCCGGCGGACTCACCGGCGGCTTTGCCACCGGCGCTGGCGGTGGCGCGCTGGGCTATGGGCAGCAGCCGCTGGATACGTTGACCGGCCTGCCGGTGATCGGCTCCAGCAGCGCGATTACCGGCACCGCCAGCGACCTGCCGGTCGGCACGCGCCTGGAATCGGACAGCGTGCGCCTGGGCGCCGGCTACCGTGCCAGCGACAAGCTCAGCGTCGGCGCCGAATACGAGCAGGGCGTGTCCGGCGAGGACCGCCAGCGCGTGGCCGCCGGCGTGGACTACCAGGTGTTCGAGCGCAGCCGCGTGTATGGCCGCTACGAGAAGCAGACCGGCCTGACCAGCGCCTACGGCATCACCACCACCGACCGCGAGGCCGATGCGCTGGTGTTCGGCGTGGACACCAGCTACATGCGCGACACCCAGGCCTTCTCCGAGTACCGCATGCGTGATGCGATCAGCGGCCGCGATGTGCAGGCCGCCTCCGGCATCCGCAACAACTGGGATATCGCCGAGGGCGTGCGCCTGAGCAGTTCGGCCGAACGGGTCAAGGTCTACGACGGCACCACCGGCGATGCCACCGGCCTGGCGCTGGCACTGGACTACAGCGCCAACCCGCTGTGGCGCGGCGCGGTGCGCGTGGAGCACCGCATCAGCGGCGACGTCGCCAGCACCGACACCGACGAGGCATTCAACACCACGCTGCTGCAGTTCATGCTGGCGCGCAAGCTCAGTCGCGACTGGACCTTGCTCGGGCGCAACTACCTGTTGTCCACCGACTATGCCGCGCGTGGCGACGTGCTGCAGAACCGCTTCCAGCTCGGCGTGGCCTATCGCGACACCGACACCAACCGGGTCAATGCGCTGGCGCGCTACGAGTACAAGCTCGAACGCGACGAGAGCGGCCTGGTGCTGGTGGACGGGCAGGCAGTGGATGGCAGCAGCCAGGACATCCGCACGCGCGCGCACATCGTCTCCACCCATGCCGACTGGCATCCGTCGCGGCCGTGGTGGCTGACCGGGCGCGTGGCCGGCAAATGGCAGCAGGATCGCTTCGCCTATGCCGATGGCGGGCGCGTGGACAGCCGCTTCCATGCCGTACTGCTGTCCGGCCGGCTGGTCTATGACCTGACCGAGAACTGGGACATCGGCGTGCTCGGCGCGACCTTCCGCGGCCAGGACGGCGGCAACCAGTACGGCTACGGCCTGGAAGTGGGGCGCCTGCTGCGGCAGAACCTGTGGCTGTCGGCTGGCTACAACTGGTCCGGCTTCGAGGGCGACCGTGACCTGTCCGGCTACGAGTACACGCAGCAGGGCTTCTTCCTGCGCCTGCGCTTCAAATTCGACGAAGACCTGTTGCGCCGGGACCCGGTGCGCTACCGCGACCCGACGCGCTGAGGACAACCAGATGACCTTGTATTGCAACCGCCTTGCCCTGTCCGCCGCCGTTGCCGTCCTGCTCGGCGGTACGGCCCTGGCCGCCCCCGCGCAGACCCGGCTGACGCCGCCGCCCCAACGCATCACCGATGAGGCCATTGCCGCCGACCTGCAGGGCTACCAGTCCGTGCAGGACCGCATCCGCGGCCTCAATGATGCTGGACGCCCGCTGCGCGACTACGGCCTGTCCAAGGCTCAGTGCTGGCTCGACGTGTCGTTCCACGAGTACACGCGCAACGACCGCAGCGCCTTCCCGCAGGCCGCCCTCGGCGAGTCCGAGAAGCTGGTCGCGTTGATGGAGCAGGGGGTCAGCGCGCTGCCCACCGACACGCCGCTGGTCAACGACGCGCGCTACCTGCGCGACGACCTGTGGCAGCGCCTGCGCGCCTTGCAGACCAGTGCCGGCTTCAGCTGCGCGCAGCAGGCCGCGGCCTGTGGCGAAGTGGAACTGGTGCATGCCGGCAACGAGTTCAACCAGCAGCAGTGGCGCCACGCCAAGCCTTATATCCAGATCGCCGAGGACCTGGTCAATGACGCCGAGGCCATGGCCCGGCAGTGCGCCAGCGCGGCCACGCCGGACGCTGCCGCGCGCGCGGCGGCCGAACTGCCGCTGGTCGCCAACGTGCTGTTCGAGTTCGACCGCGACGGCTACGGCGACATCCGCTCGCATTCGCTGGAAAGCCTGGACCGCGCGCTGGCGCGCATCGCCGAAGAGGGCCTGGTGCTGCAGAAAGTGGAGCTGATCGGCCATGCCGACCGCATGGATGGGCGCGGCCACGACTACAACCAGGGCCTGTCCGAGCGCCGCGCGCGCACCGTGCGCGACCTGCTGATCGGCCGCGGCATTGGCGCCGAGCGCATCTCCTACGCCTATCGCGGCGATGGCCAGCAGGTGCAGCAGTGCGCCGGAGTGAAGCCGCGCACCGCGCTGCTGGAATGCCTGCTGCCCAACCGACGCGTGGAAGTGCGCTTCATCGTCGCGCCCTGAGCGCCGCGCGCCTGCGTCGGTCGCCAGCGCCGCAAGGCGTGACCGAGGCGGCTTCAAGCACGTGAACTCTGGTAGCGCGCTGCCTGATGCGCGCACCGCCATGCCGCATACTGGCGCCAGAAGCGCTCTTCCAGGCATGCAGCAGGCCGACGTGGAAGAGTTTCTCGCGCCCTCTGCGGACGGCGCCTTCCACGTGGAGCATTGCTTGTGATGAAGCGCAGAGACTTCCTTGTGACCACCGCTGCACTCGGCGCCACCAGCCTGCTGCCGGCCATGCCGGCATGGGCGGCGGGGCGGCGCCTGCGGCTCGGCCTGATCGGCACCGGCATGCGCGGGCAGGTGCTGCTGCGCGAACTGGTGCGGCGCGATGACGTGGACGTGGTTGCCCTGTGCGATATCGAGCCGATCATGCTGAAGCGGGCGACGGACATGGTCGCCAAGGCCAGCAAGCCCGCGCCGCGCATCTACGGCGAGGATGGCGACGTGCATGCCTATCGACGCCTGCTTTCGCAGCGCGGGCTCGATGGCGTCATCATCGCCACACCGTGGGAATGGCATGCGCCGATGTCGATGGACGCCATGGAAGCCAAGGTTGCGGTGGGTTGTGAAGTGGTCGCCGGGATCACCCTGCAGGATCACTGGGACGTGCTGGAAACCCAGCTGCGAACCGGCACGCCGTACATGCTGCTGGAAAATGTCTGCTACCGCCGCGACGTGATGGCTGCATTGCAGATGGTGCGCGCGGGGCTGTTCGGTGAACTGGTGCACCTGCAAGGCGGTTACCAGCACGATCTGCGCGCCGTGAAGTTCAACGCCGGCAATCCGGAACAGCCATACGGTGGCGGCGTTGAGTTCGGCCCGAAGGCGTGGTCCGAAGCGCGCTGGCGTACCGCCCATTCGGTCAACCGCAATGGCGAACTGTATCCCAGCCATGGCATCGGGCCCTGCGCGATGTACACGGGCATCAACCGCGGCAACCGTTTCACGCGCATCAACAGTTTTGCCAGCAAGGCGCGTGGCCTGCACGCATACACGGTGGCGCAAAGCGGCGGCACCAGCCATCCGAGCACGCAGGTCGGGTTCAAGCTGGGCGATGTCGTCACCACGACGCTGGCATGCGAGAACGGCGAGACGATCCTGCTGCAGCACGATACCTCGCTGCCGCGGCCGTACTCGCTGGGCTTCCGCGTGCAGGGGACGCGCGGGCTGTGGATGGACCTCAACCAGTCCATCCACATCGAAGGGCGCAGCCCCGCGCACAAGTGGGAGCCGTTCCAGACCTACCAGGACGAGTTCGATCATCCGCTGTGGCGCAAGCACGCAAAGGATGCCGAAGGCGCTGGTCACGGCGGCATGGACTACTTCGTCATCCACGCGTTCATCGGTGCGTTGAAGGCCAGGGCGCCGATGCCCATCGACATCTTCGATGCGGTGACCTGGAGCGCCATTACGCCGCTCTCGGAGCAGTCCATCGCGCAGGGCTACCAGACGCTGGATTTCCCGGACTTCACCCGCGGTCTGTGGAAGTCGCGCCAGCCGATCTTCGCCTTCGACGCGAGCTATTGAACGCGGCGGTGGCCGTGGCCGCTACTCCTCGCGCAAGGCCAGCGCCGGTGGCACGCGCAGCACCCGCCGCGTGCCCCACCAGCCGGCCAGCATGCTCAGCGCCACGCCGAGCGCGCCGCCGAGCAGCAGCGCGGGCCACGGCGCCGGTAGCGACAGCTCGAACACCTGTGCCGCCACCAGCGTGCCGATGACCGCCGCCGCCAGCGTGGCCAGCAGCGCCGCGCACAGGCCAAGGGCACCGAACTCCACCAGCACCGCGCCACGCAACTGCGCGCGGCGCGCGCCCAGCGTGCGCAGCACCGCGCTGTCGTAGCGGCGCTCGCCGGCCGTGGACTGCAATGCCGCCAGCAGCACCAGCAGGCCGGCCATCAGGCTGAAGCCCATCACCAGTTGCACCGCCTGGCCGACGCGGGTCATGACCTCGCGCACGCGCATCAGGATGGCGTCGATATCCAGCACCGATACGTTGGGGAATTCGCGGGTCAGCGCGCCCAGCCCGGAAGCCTGCGCACGCGGCAGGTGGAAACTGGAGATCAGGTTGTAGGGCGCGTCGCCCACCGCGCCCTCGTTGAGCAGCAGGAAGAAGTTCACCCGGAACGAATCCCACTCGGCCTTGCGCAGGCTGGTGACGGTGAAGCTGCGTTCCTGCTCGCCGAGCAGCAGGGTGATGCGGTCGCCCAGGCCCACGCCATAGCGTTGCGCCCAGCCTTCCTCGACCGAGGCTTCGGCGGCGCGGCTGCCCGGCTGCCAGAAGCGCCCGGCAATGAGCGTATTGGCGGGCGGGAAGTCATGGCGCCAGGAGAAGTTGACCGGGCGGTTGCCGTCATCGTCGGGTTCGGCCTCGCGATCCTGCCGCTGCGGCGGCCGGCCGTTGATGCTGAGCAGGCGCCCGGTGCCGAACGGCTCGACCGCCGGTGTGGCCACGCCCAGCGCGCGCAACCGCGCCAGCACCGTGGGTGCCTGCTCGGCCTGGATGTTCATCAGGAAGTAGTTCGGTGTATCGGCGGGCAGGCGCTGCTGCCACTGGTTCAACAGCCCCGGGCCGACCACCGCCAGCAACAGCAGCGCGCACAGCGACAACGACAGGCCGACCAGTTGCAGCACGCTCAGCGCGCGGCGCCGTGCCAGTGCGGCCAGGCCCAATCGCCACGCGCCGTGCGTGCGGTGCTGCAGCAGTCGCAGTGCCCACAGCAACCCCGCACCGGCCAGACCGGAGGCGATGGCCAGACTGCCGAGCCCGCCCAGCACCCACGCCGCCAACCGCGCGTCGCCGGTGGCCTGCACGGTGAGCGCAAGCGTGGCGGCCAAGGCCGCGGCGTAGGCCAGCAGCGAGACCGGCGGGGTCGCGGCAAAGCTGCGGTTGAGCACACGCATTGGCGGCACCCCGCGCAGACGCAGCAACGGCGGCAGGGCGAAACCGACCAGCAGCAGCAGGCCGATGCCGGCGCCGGTCAATGCGGGTGCCGCCTGCGGCAACGGCAGGCGGTTGGGCACCAGGTTGCCGAGCAATTCCACCAGACCGGACTGCACCGCCATGCCCAGCGCCACGCCGAGCACGCAGGCCGGCACCGCGGTGAACAGCAACTGCAGCACGAACGTCGCGAGAATGTCGCGCTGGCGTGCGCCCAGGCAGCGCAGCACCGCGACCTGGTCGATGCGGCGCACCGCGTAGCGATTGGCGGCCAGCGCGGTCGCCACGCCGGACAGCAGCACCGCCAGCAGCGCGGCCAGGGCGAGGAAGCGGCCGGCGCGATCGAAGGCGCTGCGCAGGCCGCGCTGGGTGTCCTCGATGCCGACCAGGCGCCAGTCGCCAGCGCGCGGCTTGAGCCATTCGCGGAAGCTGGCGATGTCGGCCGCCGCGCCCGCGAACATCAGCCGGTACGAAGCGCGGCTGCCCGGACCGAGCAGGCCGGCGCTGTCCACGTCGGCGCGGTTGACCATCAGCGGCGGCGCCAGTTGCAGCAGTTCGCCGGAAGCATCCGGCTCGGCGGCCAGCACGCCGGCAATGCGCACATGGCCGGCGCCGAACTCCAGTGCATCGCCCACGCGCAGTCCGAGCGCGTCGAGCAGTCGCGGATCGGCGTAGGCCTGGCCCGCGGCTGGCGGTGCCGCGGTGCGCGCGGCGGCACCGGGCGCGGCGCTGACCAGCAGCGTGCCGCGCAGCGGATAGCCCGCACCCACCGCGCGGATGCTCGCCATCTGGCTGTTCTCGCCATGGAACAGCACGCTCGGGAAGCTGACCATGCGTGCATGACGCAGGCCGCGGCGCTGCGCTTCGGTTTCAAAGCTGGCGGGAATTTCCTGGCGGCCGCTGACGCCGAGGTCGCCGCCGAGCACTTCGGCGGCGCTGTCGGTGAGGGCCAGGGTGACGCGGTTGACCAGCGTGCCGACCGCGGTCATCACCGCCACGCCCAGCACCAGCGCGGCGAACACGGTGAGCAGGTCACCGGCGAGGAATTCGCGCCGCGTCGCCCTTGCGGCCTGGCGCCAGGGCTTCATGCGGCCACGCCGGGCTGCAGTTGCAGGCGGCCTTCGTCGATGCGGTAGACATGGCGGCAGCGCTGCGCCAGATGCAGGTCATGGGTGACCAATACCAGCGTGGTGCCACTGCCGGCGTTGAGCGCGAACAGCAGGTCGCTGACGTGGCGACCGGTGGCGTGGTCGAGGCTGCCGGTGGGTTCGTCGGCAAACAGGATGCGCGGGCGGCCGACGAAGGCGCGCGCGATCGCCACGCGCTGCTGTTCGCCACCGGAGAGCTGGCGCGGATAATGCCGCGCGCGCGCCGCCAGGCCGACGGCCTGCAGCACTTCGCGCACCCGCGCCGAATCCTCGCGTCCGGCCAGTTCCAGCGGCAGGGCCACGTTTTCCTCGGCGGTCAGCGAAGGCAGCAGATGGAAGCTCTGGAACACGAAGCCGACTTCGCGCGCGCGCAATGCGGCGCGCGCCTCTTCGTCCAGCGTGCCCAGCGCCTGCCCGGCCAGGCTGATGCTGCCGCGGCTGGGCAGGTCGAGCCCGGCGAGCAGGCCGAGCAGGGTGGTCTTGCCCGAGCCGGAGGCACCGACGATCGCGACGCTGTCACCTTCGGCGATGCGCAGCTCGATGTCGTCGAGGATGTGCAAGGTACCTTCGGGTCCGGCGACGGACTTGCCGACGCCACGGGCATCGATCACGGTAGGCTGGGAGGAAGGCAGACTGTCGATGAGGAATCTCCGATGCGTGGAACCTGGGGTGGGCACGGACTACGGTGGTACTGGCTGCTGGCATGCTGGCTGTTCCTGCCCTGGCTTGCTTATGCCAAAGGTCCGGTAACCGCGCCGCCCGCGCCGATCCTGGTGCTTGGCGACAGCCTCAGCGCGGCCCACAACATCCCGGTGGAGGCCGGGTGGGTCAGTTTGCTGGACCAGCGCCTGAGGCAACAGATGAAGGCGCCACCGGCCGTGATCAATGCCAGCATCAGCGGCGAGACCACTTCCGGCGCGCTGACCCGGCTGCCGGGCCTGCTGCAGAAGCATCGCCCCGGCGTGCTGGTGATCGAACTGGGCGGCAACGACGCCCTGCGCGGCCTCAGCCCGGCACAGCTGCAGGGCAACCTGGAGAAGATGATCGCGCTGGGGCAGGGCGCCGGCGCCAAGGTATTGCTGCTGGGCATCGATGTGCCGCCGAACTATGGCCCGGCCTACCGCGCGCGGCTGCGCAAGACCTATGCCGACCTTGCCGCGCGCCACCACGTGGCCCTGGTGCCGTTCCTGCTGGAGGGCGTGGCCCTGCAGCCGCAGCTGATGCAGGCCGATGGCCTGCATCCCACCGCGGCGGCGCAGCCGAAGGTGCTGGAGACGGTCTGGCCCGCGCTGAGGCCTCTGTTAAGTCGTTGATTCTGTGGCGTGACGGGGCCGTCCTCGGCCTTCACATCCCATCCACCCGCGATCGGGCATGTTTCACAAAGCTGAAGACCGAGGAGCCTCCATGCGTCAGACCAAGGAAACGTCCGGCCTCGTGCTGGTCGTAGAAGACAACCGCAATATCTCCGAGATGATTGGCGAATACCTGGAAGGCCGTGGCTTCGAGGTGGACTACGCCTGTGACGGCCTGGACGGCTACCGCCTGGCCGCCGAGAACAGCTATGACGTCGTCGTGCTCGACCTCATGCTGCCGCGCCTGGATGGCATCGAAGTGTGCCGCCGCCTGCGCAATGACGCGCGCAAGTCCACGCCTGTCCTGATGCTGACCGCCCGCGACACGCTGGACGACAAGCTCACCGGGCTTGGCTTTGGCGCCGATGACTACCTGACCAAGCCGTTCGCGATCCAGGAACTGGAAGCCCGCCTGCGCGCGCTGATCCGCCGCGAACGTCGCCAGGTGGGTTCGGAAGTGCTCAAGGTCGCCGACCTGGTGCTGGACCCGGTGAGCATGCGCGCCACCCGTGCCGGCACCGAGCTGCAGCTGTCGCCGATCGGCCTGCGCCTGTTGACGATCCTGATGCGCGAGTCGCCGCGCGTGGTGACCCGGCAGGAAATCGAGCGCGAGATCTGGGGCAACGGCTTGCCGGATTCGGACACCCTGCGCAGCCATCTGTACAACCTGCGCAAGATCATCGACAAGCCGTTCGACCGTCCGCTGTTGCACACCGTGCAGAGCGCCGGCTACCGCATCGCCGATATTGCCCAGCCGATGGGCTGAGCCACTCGCCGCCGCCCGGTTCGCCGGGCGGCCATGCTGCGGGCGGGCGCGGTGAACTCCGCGCCCGCCGTTGCAGTTCTGCCGGCAGTTCTCCACTGCTCTTGCCACCGATAGTCGCCGGCAGCCGTTTCGCGGCAAGGTCGTGTGGCTGACAACGGGATAACGCGTGCGTTTTCTATAATCGCCGCGCATCCCAGGAAGCCGCAATGCCGCACGGCCTACCGCGAAAAATCCGGCTCGCCTTCATTCTGCAGACCGCGCTTGCCAGCCTGGCGATCGTGATGGGCGGCTATCTGGTCTCGCTGGTGATCAAGCACGGGCTGGTGCGCTCGGTGCTGCAGGAAGAGGCCACGCACTACTGGCAGCTGTATGACGCCTCCAGCGCGCAGCCGCCGCCCAATACCGCCAACATCCGCGGCTACCTGGTGCCGAGTGGGCGTTCGAGCCTGGCCTTGCCGGCCAACCTGCGGCCGCTGGCGCCGGGCTACCACGAGCTGGAAGGCGACAACCAGCTGGTGCTGGTGGACCAGCGCAAGGAAGGCCGGCTGTACCTGGTGTTCCTGCGTTCGCAGGCCGAGCGCATGGCGTTCTGGTTCGGCATCGTGCCGGTGCTGGTGATCCTGCTGGCGGTGTATGCGGTGTCTTGGATCACCTACCGCGCCTCCAAGCGCCTGGTCTCGCCGATCAACTGGCTGGCGCGTCGCGTCGCGCGCTGGGATCCACGCAATCCGGACATCGAGGAACTGGCCCCGGCGCGGCTGCCGCCCGACCTGCAAGGTGAAACGCGGCAGCTGGCTTCGGCCCTGCATTCGCTCGGCGTGCGCGTGCGTGACCACGTGGCGCGCGAGCGCAACTTCACCCGCGACGCCAGCCACGAGCTGCGCACGCCGCTGACCGTGATCCGCGTGGCCAGCGACATGGCGACCGCCGATGCCGACCTGCCGCCGCGCCTGGAGCGCAGCCTGCGCCGCATCCAGCGCGCCGGGCGCGACATGGAAGCGGTGATCGACGCATTCCTGATCCTCGCCCGCGAAGCGGAGATCGAGCCGCAGAGCGAGGCCATCGATGTCAGCGAACTGGTGGCCGAAGAGGTGGAGAGTGCGCGCGAACTGCTGGGCGCGCGCCCGGTGACGCTGCAGGTCAGGCACAGCGCCGATCTGCAGCTGTTCGCGCCACCGCGGGTGTTGCGGGTGGTGCTGAGCAACCTGCTGCGCAATGCCTGCGCATATACCGATGCGGGCACGGTGGAAGTGGAGATCGCCGCCGACCGCGTCGTGGTGCGCGATACCGGCATCGGCATGAGTGCCGAGGCGACCGCGCGTGCCTTCGAGCCGTTCTTCCGTGCCGATCCCACCCGTCCGCAGGGCACCGGGCTGGGGCTGTCGATCGTGCGCCGCCTGTGCGACCGCTTCGGCTGGCGCACCGAGTTGAGCAGCGAGCCGGGCGTGGGCACGGCGGTGTCGGTGATCTTTGTCGAGGCGGTGTCGCGCTGAGGCGCGTCACCGCCTGGAGCTTTCGCTAGCGGGAAAGCTCCGGACCCACCACTTCGCGCCAGATGGCATAGCCGGCCGGGGTCATGTGCAGCATGTCTTCGCGGAACAGCTCACGGCGCGGCTGGCCGTCGCGGCCAAGCATCGGCGTGTACACGTCGAGGAAGTCGACCTTGTCCAGGCGCTGGCCGGCCTGGCGGATCAAGGTGTTGGCCTCGGCGATCTGCGGCAGCAGCTGCGCGCGCGACGGGCTGGGCTTGATCGAGATGTAGGCGATGCGCGTCTGCGGCAGGTCGCGGCGTACGCGGCTGACGAAGGCCAGGAAATCATCACGCACCTGCTGCGGCGTACGCCCGGCGTTGAGGTCGTTGTCACCGGCATAGAACACCACCAGCCGCGGCGCATAGGGCACCACGATGCGGTCGGCGTACCAGGTGCTGTCGCGGATCTCCGAGCCGCCAAAGCCGCGGTTGATCACCTGCTGGCCGGGGAAGTCGGTGGCCAGCGAATCCCACATGCGGATCGACGACGAGCCAACGAACAGCACGGCGCCGCGCGGCGGTGGCTGCTGTGCATCGCGCTGCTCGAAGCGCGCGATGTCCGCTTCCCAGGCCGCGTTGGAGACCTGTGCGGGCACCTGCGGCGCGGGGGCCGGCGCCCGCGCCTGGGCCAGGGCGGCAGCGGCGAGCAGCAACAGGGCGAAGAGACGGGGCAGGGCTGGGGTCATGGGGGCTCCTTTCAGGGGGCGCGCGTTGGCGCGCGATGGCGGGCCGGCAGCGCGGCGCCTGCCACCTTACCCCGGCCGGCCGTGATGGCCCAGCCGCCGGGTAGCTGGGCGGCGGCGCGGGCGCGGGGGCTTGTGGCAAAATCCCCGCTTTCCCCATCCTCCTGGCTCCAATGGTTCTCCCACCGCTGTACCGCGGGCTGCGCCCCGTGCGCGGGCTGCACTGACATGGCCGATCTCCACGGCCATCTGCCACGCGGTCCGGCGCGCATCTTCAAGGCCGCCGTCTGGTCGATGCAGGGCCTGCGCGCGGCCTGGCTGCACGAGTCTTCATTTCGTCTTGAGGTCTACCTCACGGTGGTGCTGGCGCCGCTCGCGCTATGGTGCGGGCAGACCGCGGTGGAGCGCGTGCTGCTGATCGGCTCGCTGCTGCTGGTGCTGGCCATGGAGCTGGCCAATTCGGCCATCGAGGCGGTGATCGAGCGCTACGGCCCCGAGCACCACGAACTGGCCGGGCGCGCCAAGGACATGGGTTCGGCGGCGGTGTTCGTGTTGATGCTCAATGTGCTGCTGTGCTGGGGCCTGATCGTCGGCCCGCATCTGTTCTGACCTTCCTTATCCACGCTGTACAGGGTTTTTCATGTCATTTGAATTCCTCGCCGATCCCAATGTGTGGATCACGCTTTTCACGCTCAGCGCGCTGGAAATCGTGCTCGGCATCGACAACCTGGTGTTCATTTCGATCGCCGTGAGCAAGCTGCCCGAGGCGCAGCGCCCGCTGGCGCGGCGCATCGGCATCGCGGTCGCCTGCCTGACCCGCATCGGCCTGCTGGTGTCGCTGGCGTTCCTGTCGCGCATGTCGCACGAACTGTTCGCGGTGGCCGGCATGGGCATCTCGGTGCGCGACCTGGTGCTGATCCTCGGCGGCGTGTTCCTGCTGGTGAAGGGCGTGATGGAAATCCGCGAGATGATCTCCGGCGGCGAGGACCACGACCCGACCACGAGCAAGGCTTCGGGCGTGTTCTGGATGGTGATCGCGCAGATCGCGGTGATCGACATCGTGTTCTCGCTGGATTCGGTGATCACCGCCGTCGGCATGGCCCAGCACATTCCGGTGATGGTGGCGGCGATCCTGATCGCGGTGGCGCTGATGCTGCTGGCGGCCAATCCGCTGGGCCGCTTCATCGATGCCAACCCCACGGTGAAGATGCTGGCCCTGGCCTTCATCCTGATGATCGGCGTGGTGCTGATCCTCGACGGCGTGGACGTGCATGTGCCCAAGCCCTACATCTATGCGGCGATGGGTTTCTCGGTGCTGGTCGAATGGCTCAACCTGCTGATGCGCCGCCGTGCCGCCGAGCACGCGGTGCCCGGCGCCGGCAAGTGGTGAGCGGCCGCGGGTGAACAGCGGCGGCCGGTGCCTTTGGGCAGCGGCCGCATGGCACCGGTTGCGGCCGATGCCCAGTGGTGAATGCGGTTTAACTTCGGCCATGGCAAGCTGGCCGTCCAACCCGTTCCGCACCGGAGATGTGCCATGTCGTTGTTGCGTTCCTTGTTGCTGCTCGTGCTCGCCGCGACCCTGTCCGGCTGTGGCTACAACGCCATCCAGCAGAAGGACGAACAGGTCAAGGCCGGCTGGTCGGAGGTGCTCAACCAGTACCAGCGCCGCGCCGACCTGATCCCCAATCTGGTCAACACGGTCAAGGGCTACGCGCAGCAGGAAGAGCGCGTGCTGACCGAGGTCACCAATGCGCGTTCGCGCGTCGGGCAGATCCAGGTCAACGCCGACGACCCGGCCTCGCTGCAGCAGTTCCAGCAGGCGCAGGGCGAACTGGGCAGTGCGTTGAGCCGCCTGATGGTGGTCAGCGAGGCCTATCCGCAGCTGCAGTCCAACCAGAATTTCCGCGACCTGCAGGCGCAGCTGGAAGGCACCGAGAACCGCATCACCGTCGCGCGTGGCCGCTACATCCAGATGGTGCAGGACTACAACACCTTCATCCGTTCCTTCCCGCAGGTGATCACCGCGAAGATCTTTGGCTACAAGGCCAAGCCGAACTTCACCGTGGAGAACGAGGCGCAGCTGGCGCGGCCGCCGGCGGTGGATTTCGGCACCCCGACGCCGCCCGCCACGCCGCCGCAAGCGCAGCCGCAGCAGACTCCGCCGCCGCAACCGCAGCCGGGCAACTGAGCCCCGCGCCGTGGAGTTGAGGGCGCGCGCGCTGCGTTGGCTGCCGGGCGTCGGCCGCATGTCGCTGGCGGCCGGATTGCTGCTGGCGCTGCTCGCGGTACCGGCGCTGGCGCAGGAACTGGCGCCGATCCCGCCGCTGGATTCGCCGGTGGTCGACACCACCGGCACGCTCGACGCGGCCCAGCGCAGCCAGCTCGAACAGCAGGCCCTGGCCCTGCAGCAGCGCAAGGGCAGCCAGCTGCAGGTGCTGGTGGTGCCAAGCACCGCGCCGGAGGACATCGCGCCGTATACCCAGCGCGTGTTCGATCAGTGGAAGCTCGGGCGCAAGGGCGTGGACGATGCGGTGCTGCTGGTCGTGGCCAAGGATGACCGGCGCGTGCGCATCCAGCCCGGTTATGGCCTGGAAGGGGCGATCCCCGATGCGATCGCCAACCGCATCATCCAGGAGTACATGGTGCCGCGCTTCCGCAGCGGCGATTACGCCGGTGGCATCAACGAGGCGACCGGCATGCTGGTCAAGCTGATCGATGGCGAACCGCTGCCCGCGCCGGTGGCCGACAACCCGGCCGGCGAGCGCCGCGGCAATGGCGGCGGCTGGCTGGTGGCGCTGTTTGTCGGCTTCATTGCCGCCAGCGTCGCGCGCGGCGTGTTCGCGCGCGCACCGCGACCATTGCGCGCCCTGCTCAGCGGTGGTGCCGCGGCGGGCGCGGCATTGCTGCTGACCTCGCTGGTGTTCGCCAGTGGCCTGGCCGGGCTGATTGGCTTGTTCCTCGGCCTGACCTCGGCCACGCCGGGCCGCGTCGTCCGCCAGGGCGGCTGGGGTGGCTGGGGCGGTGGCGGGCTGGGTGGCGGCTTTGGTGGATTTGGCGGCGGTGGTGGCTTCGGCGGTGGCGGCGGATTTGGTGGCGGCGGCTGGGGCGGCGGCGGCGGTTCTTCCGGAGGCGGTGGCGCCTCGGGGAGCTGGTGATGCGCTGGTTCCGCCATCTGTTCGCGCCAACCGCGCGCAAGCTGTTCCCGCCCGACGCGCTCGACGCGATCACCCAGGCCATTGCCGCCGGCGAACAGCGCCATAGTGGCGAGGTGATGTTCGCGGTGGAAGCCGACCTGGCCCTGGCCGCGCTGTGGGCGGGGGTGACGCCGCGGCAGCGCGCCGAGGCCGCCTTCGCGCAGCTGCGCACCTGGGACACCCACGCCAACAACGGCGTGCTGATCTACCTGCTGCTGGCCGACCACGCCATCGAGATCGTGGCCGACCGCGGGCTGCACGGCCGCGTGTCGCCCGCGCAATGGCAGGAGATCTGCCGGCGCATGCAGGGGCAGTTGCAGGCGCGCGAACCGGTGCGCGCGGTGGTGGAGGCGATCGAGGCGGTGTCCTCGCTGATCGCCGAACATTATCCCGCCGCGCCCGGCCAGCCGAACGCGGACGAACTGCCGAACCGTCCACGGTTCCTCGGCTGACCGCTGCCGGTGGCAGAATAGCGCTTCGTTCCTGCGGGCCCGCCTCGTGATCTATCTCCACCACATCGACCCCATCGCCTTCTCGCTCGGCCCGGTGCAGGTGCACTGGTATGGGTTGATGTACCTGCTGGCGTTCTTCAGCGCCTGGTGGCTGGGGCGCTCGCGCATCCGCGCCGGGCGCCTGCCCGGCGTGGACATGAACGGCTTTTCCGACCTGCTGTTCTACGCGATGCTGGGCGTGGTCATCGGCGGCCGCGTCGGCTACATGCTGTTCTATGCCTTCGATGCGTTCCTGGCCAACCCGCTGATCCTGTTCAAGGTGTGGGAAGGCGGCATGAGCTTCCACGGCGGCCTGCTCGGTGTGCTCGCCGGCTGCCTGTGGTGGGTGCGGCGCCAGCAGCTGCACTTCTTCGACGTGATGGACTTCGTTGCTCCGCTGGTACCGCTGGGCCTGGGCTTCGGCCGCCTCGGCAACTTCGTCGGCGGTGAGTTGTGGGGCAAGTACACCGGCAGCGACTGGGGCGTGATCTTCCCGCGTGCCGAGCGCGCGCTGCAGGACCTGCCGTGGGAGCAGCTGCAAGCGCAGTACGCCAGCGGTGCGCTCAACGCATTGGCGCGGCATCCCTCGCAGTTGTACGAAGCCTTCCTGGAAGGCGTGGTGATGTTCGTGGTGCTGTGGCTGTACTCGGCCCGCCCACGTGCGCGCTACGCAGTCTCCGGAATGTTCGCACTGCTGTACGGCGTGTTCCGCTTCGCGGTGGAATTCGTGCGCATGCCCGACAACGGCATCTATGTGGCCTTCGGCTGGCTGACCCGCGGGCAGATTCTCAGCCTGCCGCTGATCGCGCTTGGCCTGTGGCTGCTGTGGCTGTCGCGGCGCGCGCCGGTGCTGCAGCCGGCGCCGCTGGCCGTGGCGGAGAAGAACGCATGAAGCCCTACCTGGACCTGCTGCAGCACGTGCTCGAACACGGCGCGGAGAAGTCCGACCGCACCGGTACCGGCACGCGCAGCGTGTTTGGCTGGCAGATGCGCTTCGACCTCAACGCTGGCTTTCCGCTGGTCACCACCAAGAAGCTGCACCTGCGCTCGATCGTGCATGAGCTGCTGTGGTTCCTGCAGGGCGACACCAACGTCGCCTACCTGAAGGAAAACAAGGTCAGCATCTGGGACGAGTGGGCTGACGAGAACGGCGAACTCGGCCCGGTCTACGGCAAGCAATGGCGGCGCTGGCCCGACGGCAAGGGCGGGCACATCGACCAGATGCAGTGGCTGGTGGACGAGATCAAGCGCAACCCGGACTCGCGGCGCCTGGTGATCAGCGCCTGGAACGTGGCCGAGCTGCCGCAGATGGCCCTGATGCCGTGCCACAGCCTGTTCCAGTTCTACGTGGTCGACGGCAAGCTCAGCTGCCAGTTGTACCAGCGCAGCGGCGACATCTTCCTGGGCGTGCCGTTCAACATCGCCAGCTACGCGTTGCTGACGCACATGGTGGCGCAGGCCACTGGCCTGGGCGTGGGCGATTTCGTCCACACCCTTGGCGATGCGCACCTGTACTCGAATCATTTTGAACAGGCGCGCGAACAGCTGACCCGTGCGCCGCGGCCGTTGCCGAAGCTGCGCCTGAACCCGGCTGTCACCGACCTGTTCGGCTTCCGCTACGAAGACATCAGCATCGAAGACTACGACCCGCACCCGGCGATCAAGGCGCCGGTGGCGGTCTGAGCGCGATGGCCACGGCCGGCCCGCGCATCAGTCTGGTGGTGGCGATGGATCGCCAGCGTGCGATCGGCCGCGACAACGCATTGGCCTGGCACCTGCCCGACGACCTCAAGCATTTCAAGGCGCTGACCCTCGGCAAGCCCGTGCTGATGGGCCGCCGCACCGCGCAGTCGCTGGGCCGCGCACTGCCCGGGCGTCCCAACCTGGTGATGACCCGCTCCAACGTTGCTCCGTTCGAGGGCATGCGCGCGGTGGCCACGGTGGAGCAGGCGCTGGCCGTGAGCGCCGAGCTGGAGGCGGGCGAGTTATGCGTGATTGGCGGCGGCGAGATCTACTGGCAGTGGCTGCCCTTGGCCGACGTATTGCAGGTCACCTTTGTCGATACCGCCATTGATGATGCGGACGCGTGGTTCCCCGAGTGGGACCCGGCGCAATGGCATGAGGTATCGCGCCAGGCGCATGCAGCGGATGCGCGGCATGCGTTTGCGTTCGAGTTTGTGGAGTATCAGCGGCGGGGGTAGGGGGGGCGGTTACGCCGGGCTGCGGCGGTCGGGGTTCTCCGTACGCGGTTTTGCCTTGTCCAGCCCTTGCGCTGACGGGTTGTCCTTCTTGTTGTCGCGCAGCGCCAGTGCCTTGCCGCTGTAGTAGCCGGTTACGAATACGCCGAACAGCAATGCGAAAAGTAGCGCAGGGACGGGGAGATGTCTGGTCATCGGCGAACTGCTCCACGAGGCGATGGGTGCTGCAGTTGAGGCTAGCGGTGAGCCGACGCGGCGAATATGAGATCAGTCGTACCTGATGCGGGGAACGCCTGTCGGTGCAGGTGTACATGGCTGGGGCCGTTGTAGGAGGGGCTTCTGCCCCGACGAGCGGAGTCGCGATCTGGCAGATGGCGGTCGCGGCTGAAGCCGCTCCCACAGTGCACCCAGCAGACATCAGGCGTGGCATCAGCCATCAGCCATCAGGAATTCCGGCATCAGCCATCAGCCATTCCGGCGCCAGGCCCACGGCCACCTATTCCGCAGCCTCTCCCGCCGCACCACCCGCATCCGCAGGCGCGCGCGGCCCCTGCCGCTCGCGCCGCTGCCGCTCCTGGCCGTGCTGGCGACCCTGGCCTTGGCCCTGCCCACCACCACCACGATTGCCCTCGCGCGGCGGCCGCGGCGCCCGCGCCACCGGCGGCGGGCCCTGCACTTCACGACCCGGCACCTGCACCACGCGCAATTCTTCCGTGTCCAGCTGCAAGGCCGTCAACTTGCCGCCCCATACCGCGCCAGTGTCGATCGCGTGCACGCCCTGGGTGATCGTCAGGCCCAGTGTCGACCAATGCCCGCACACGATCTTCAGGTCACGCTCGACGCGCCCCGGTACCTCGAACCACGGATACAGGCCCTGTGCCTGGGTCCCCGGCGTGCCCTTGTCCTCGGTCGCGATGCGTCCGCGCGGCGTGCAATAGCGCATCCGTGTCAGCAGATTGATGATCGCGCGGCTGCGGTCGTGCCCACTCAACCCCGGCGACCAGCCCGGGCGGTCGCCGTACATGTTGCGCAACAGCTTGCGATACGCATTGCCCTGCAACTGCTGTTCGACCTCGCGCGCATGCTTCTCCGCCAACTGCGTCGTCCACTTCGGCGCCAGCCCCGCATGCACCATCATCCAGCCCAGCGCGCGGTCCACGTGCACCAGCTTCTGCATCCGCAGCCAGTCCAGCAGCACGTCGCGATCCTCGGCCTGCACCACCCGCAACAGATCCGGGTTGACCTTGCGCTGCTCTTCTTCCGAGCGCGCGCCCACCGCCAGCAGCGACAGATCGTGGTTGCCCAGCACCACCACACTCTGCTCGCGCAACGAATGCACCAGCCGCAGCGTCTCCAGCGACTGCCCACCGCGGTTGACCAGATCGCCGCAGAACCACAGCCGGTCGCTGGCCGGGTCGAAGCGGATCTTCTCCAGCAGGCGCTGGGTGACGTCGTAGCAGCCCTGCAGGTCGCCGATGGCCCACACGCTCATGCCCGGGCCCCCATCAGTGCAAGGTCCGGGGCGTCGCCAGCACGAAGGCGGCGATCGCGGCGGTGAAGGCGGTGCCGTCGTCGGCCACCAGCTCGTAGTGGCCCTGCATCAGCCCGTCGTCGGTATCCAGCAGCACCGCCGAGGTGTAGCGGAAGTCCTCGCCCGGCCGCAGCCAGGGCTGTTCGCCGACCACGCCTTCGCCATCCACATGCTCGACGCGACCATTGCCGTGATCGATTTCCCAGTGCCGCGCCACCAGGCGTGCACCGATGTCGCCGGTGTTGACGATGCGGATGTCATAGGCGAACGCATACCGGCCCTGCAGGGCGGCATTGGGATCGTCCAGGAACCGCGGCCTCACCTCGACCTGGATCTCGTAGCGCGGGGGGCGTGGCATGGGGTCAGTGTAAGCAAACGGCATTGAGGTCACGTCAAGCCACGTCCACATTGGCCAGGCGGATGAAATCGGCCACTTCCAGCTGCTCGGCCCGCGCATCGGCGCGGACCCCGGCTGCCTCGAAATGGCGTGCATCGCAGACGGTGGACAGCGCATTGCGCAAGGTCTTGCGGCGCTGGCCGAAGGCGGCGCGCACCACGTCGGCAAAGCGCGCGCGGTCGCGGATGCCGACTTCGGCAGCGGGGCGCGGCACCAGCCGCACCACCGCCGAATCCACCTTGGGCGGCGGCCGGAACGCGCCCGGCGGCACCACGAACAGCGAGGTCACCTCGCACCAGGCCTGCAGCATCACGCTGAGGCGGCCATAGACCTTGCTGCCGGGGGCGGCGGCCATGCGGTCGACCACTTCCTTCTGCAGCATGAAGTGCATGTCGGCCACGGCGGCGGCGTGGTCCAGGGCATGGAACAGGATCGGCGAGGAAATGTTGTACGGCAGGTTGCCAACCAGGCGAATCGGTGTGCCCGCGGCCAGCGCGGTGAAATCCACCGACAGCACGTCGCGGTGGATGATCGTCAGCTCGCCCAGCGGCGCGGCGGCGGCGGTGAGCGGGGCAATCAGGTCGCGGTCGAACTCGATCACCGTCAGCTCGCCATGGCGGCGCAGCAACGGCAGGGTGATCGCGCCCTGGCCCGGGCCGATCTCGACCAGGCGCTGGCCCGGCTTCGGGTCCACGGCCTGGACAATGCGGTCGATGTAATGGCGGTCGGCCAGGAAGTGCTGGCCCAGCGACTTCTTCGCCGGGACACTGAAACCGGAAGCCGGCGGGGGAGAAAGCGGACGGGTCATCGGGAAATTCTAGAGGTTGCAGCGTGGATTGCGGCGGAATCCCGCCACTTCCGGCTCACGCCGCGCGCGAGGCCCTGCGCGCGGCGGCCAGCCGCGCACATAGCGAAGTGGCCGCCAACAGGCTGGAAGGATCGGCCACGCCGCGTCCGGCCAGGTCCAGCGCGGTGCCATGGTCCACGGCCACGCGCGGGTAGGGCAGGCCGAGGGTGATGTTCACTGCCTGCTCAAAGCCGCTGTACTTGAGTACCGGCAGGCCCTGGTCGTGGTACATCGCGACCACCGCATCGAAACCGCGCAGCTTCTGCGGCAGGAACGCGGTGTCAGCCGGCAGCGGGCCGCTCAGGTCCATGCCGCGCGCACGCAGCGCATCGAGCACGGGGATCATCACGTCCAGTTCCTCGCGGCCCAGATGCCCGCCCTCGCCGGCATGCGGGTTGAGCCCGAGCACGGCGATGCGCGGCGCGGCCAGGCCGAACTGCCCACGCAGCGCCTGCCAGGTGATCTCCAGGCACCGCGTCAGCGCCGCGCCGGTCACCGCATCGGCCACCGCGCGCAGGGGCAGGTGGGTGGTAACCAGGGCGACGCGGACGATGTCGTTGGCCAGCATCATCACCACGTCGGTGCCGGCCTGTTCGGCCAGCAGCTCGGTGGTGCCGGTATAGGCAATGCCGCCTTCGTTGATCACCGCCTTGTGCACCGGGCCGGTGACGATGCCGTCCAGCCGCCCTTCCAGGCAGGCCGCCGCGCCAGCGCGCAGGGCCGCGATCACGGCGGCGGCGTTGGCCGGGTCGGGCTCGCCGAAGCGACTGGGTCGGGCCAGGGCAACCGGCTGCACGGCGAGGTCGCCGGGCCGGGCAGGGAGGGCGTCGGGCGGCAGCGCGCGAAACGGCAGGCCCAGGGCATGGGCGGCCTGGGCGAGGTTGTCGGGGTCGGCGAAGGCGAGCAGCCGGCAGTCAGTGCGCGGCTGCTGTGCGAGCCGGATGCAAAGCTCCGGCCCGATGCCCGCCGGCTCGCCCGCTACCAGCGCGAGGGCGGGCGGGTGCACGGCTCAGTTGCCGGGCGTCGGCGCCGGAGTGGCCGGCGTGGGCTGCGCGGTCGCGTTGTCGTCGGCGCGGTCACCGGTGCGGAAGCTGACATAGGCCTCGCCACGCATTTCCTGCAGGAAGCGGTTGTATTCCTCTTCCAGCTTGCGCCGGCCGATGGTCTCGCGCAGCTGCGCGCGCTCGTTCTGGTTGCCCATGTCCGTCTCGCGACGGCCCACCAGCTGCACCACGTGCCAGCCGGCCTCGGTGCGGAACGGCTGCGAGATGCCGCCGTCGCTCAGCGCGGACACCTGGCGGCCGAAATCCGGGCCGAAGGCATCGGCAGGGAACCAGCCCAGGTCGCCGCCCTGACCACGGCTGTTGGCGTCCTCGGAGGACTCCTTGGCCACGGTCTGGAAGTCGGCGCCGCCTTCGATGCGCGCACGCAGGGTGTCGATCTTGGCCTTGGCCGCCGCTTCGCTCTGGCTCTCGTTGACGCGCACCAGGATGTGGCGCGCATGGAACTCGGTGACCATCTGCGACTGCGCATTGGACTGGCCGCTGCGCACTTCCACCAGCTTCAGCAGCTGGAAGCCGCTGGGACCGCGCAGCGGGCCGGCGATCTGGCCGGGCTGCATGTCCTTGATCAGCTGCGCGAACGCATTGGGAATCTCATCGGCCGCGCGCCAGCCCAGGTCGCCGCCTTCCAGCGCGTTGGGGCTGTCGGAATAGCGCACCGCGGCGGCGGAGAAGTCCAGCTCGCCCTTGTCGATCAGGTTCTTGACGCCTTCGATCTTCTGCTGGCCGGTGGCGATCTGCTCGGCCGTGGCGCCTTCCGGCAGGCCGACCAGGATGTGCGCCAGGTGGTACTGGGTGCCGCCGCTGGACTGCTGCGCCTGGGCCGCGTCGACCTCGGCCTCGCTGACGCTGATGCGGCTCTGCGCAAAGCTCTGGCGCAGGCGCTGCACGGTGATTTCCTCGCGCACCGAGCGGCGGAAGTCGGCATAGGG
Source organism: Stenotrophomonas sp. (assembly GCA_035629025.1). Lineage (GTDB taxonomy): Bacteria > Pseudomonadota > Gammaproteobacteria > Xanthomonadales > Xanthomonadaceae > Stenotrophomonas_A. Next base: position 33,879 of record DASPIU010000063.1, on the reverse strand, counting down.
CAGGCCGTCGGCGGCCAGCTTCTGACGCAGGCCCTCGACGGTGGTGCCATTCTGCTGGGCAATGCTGCCGATGGCGCGGTTGAGCTCGTCGTCGCTGACCTTGATGCCGCTGCTCTCGGCGCGGGCGACCTGCAGCTTGACCAGCACCAGGCGCTCAAGCACCTGCCGCTGCAGCACGTCGGCCGGCGGCAGCTGGTTCTCGCGCCCGGCGTACTGGCCGCGCACGTTGGCCAGGGCGCGGTCCAGCTCGCTCTGCAGGATCACGTCCTCATCGACGATGGCGGCGATGCGGTCCAGCGGCTCGGAGGCCGGGGCGGCCTGGGCGAAGGCCAGTGAGGGGATGACGCTGGCCACGACCAGCAGCGAGGCAAGCAAAGCGGGAATGGGTCTGGTCATGGAATCTGGTTCGGATCGTAATCGTCCGGATTGGTCGTGGTGTTGCTGGGCGGGACCAGGTACAGGTCGTCGCGGTAATAGCCGAGAATAGCACGGCGCAAAGTGCGCTCCGTGTCCTGGCCAGCACTGCCGAGCCCCTTCAGGACGAACTCCAGCTGGAACGAGTTGTTCATGTCGCCCTCGCGGTTGCGCACGTAGCGCCGGGCCAGAGCCCGCACCGCCAGGCAGCAGCTGTCCCACTGCACGCCGCCGATGATCTCCAGCGGCTTGCGGTCCAGCAGCGAGTAGTAGTAGCGGCCGACCACGCTCCAGGTGGGGTTGATCGGGTACAGGAAGGAGAAGTCGGCCTGCTTGAGCTGGTCGGTGTTGTCGCTGGTGTTGCGGCGGTAGCGATACGACAGGTTGATGATGCCGTCGTTGCCGAGCAGGTAGCGGGTGCGGAAGCTGGCCAGGTCTTCCTGGCGGAAGTTCGGGTTCCACTGGTAGGTCGCGCCCAGCGTCCAGCGGTCGTTGATCATGTAGTTGACGTCGGTCACCCAGGCCGACTTGCCCTTCTCCACCGGCGGCTCGCTGCTGTTGAGGGTGACCTGCGAATCCTCGAAATACAGGATCTGGCCGACGCTGGCCGACAGCTTCTCGCGGCCGTCGGACTGGCGCAGCAGGCGCGTGGTCAGCGCCACGGTCAGCTGGTTGGCGTCGTTCTGGCGGTCGGCGCCGGTATAGCGGCTGTCGCGGAACAGCTGGCCCCAGCTGAAGGTGAAGGCGCGGGTGTCGAACAGCGGCAGGTTGTCCTGGTTCCGGTACGGGGTGTACAGGTAGAACAGCCGCGGTTCGAGGGTGTTGAGGTAGGACGTGCCGCCCAGCGTGGTTTCGCGGTCGAAGAACAGGCCGGCGTCGAGGCTGGCGATCGGCAGGCTGCGGGTCGGCGTGCGGTCGCCGTTGCCGCCGGTGGCGCGCAGCTGTTCGGCCAGATCCCGGTCCAGCTGGTAGGTGGTGTAGCGCCAGGCCACGGTCGGGGTGACGTACCAGGCGGCGCCGGCCATCGGCATCGAAATGTACGGCTTGAGGTCCAGGCGCGAACCGCCGGGCTGGTCGATGACCTGGCCAGTGCGCTCGTACTCGCCATCGGCATTGATGAACTTCGGGTGGATATCGTCATGCACGAAGCGCACGGCTTCGGTGTAGATGCCGACATCGAACAGCTCGCCCAGCGGCTGGTCCCAGTTGAAGAACGCACGCGGCTGGCGGTTGTAGGGCAGGGCCGCTTCGGTGAGGGTGTAGTCGGTCAGCTGCCAGTAGTCGGCCATCAGCCCGGCGGTCCAGTACTCGCCAGTGCCGTAGATGCCGGCCACGCTCTGCAGGTTGGACACGGCCACGCCGTTGAGGCGGCTGGAGAAGTCCTCGGTATAGCGCTCGTCGCTGACCCAGGCCAGGCTGGCGCGCGCCTGCCAATGGCTGTTGACGTTGTGGTAGCCGGTGTATTCGATCCGGCCGCGGTCCTTGTCGCGCAGCTTGTCGTTGGGCAGGTAGGCGGTGCGCAGCTCGCCGCGGCCGCCGTCGTACAAGTAGCGGAATTCGTTGTCGAGCATGAAGCCGCGCTTGCTCATGTAGCGCGGGTACAAGGTGTCGTCGTAGTTCGGCGCCAGGTTGAGGTAGATCGGCTGGGTATAGTCGAAGCCGTTGCGCCCGGAGATCGACAGCTTCGGATACAGCAGGCCGGTCTGGCGGCGGTCGTCGGTGGGAAACTTGAACCACGGCATCCACAGCACCGGCACGCGGCCGATCTGCAACACCGCATTACGCGCGGTGCCGAAACCTTCTTCGTTGTCGACGTCGATTTCCGGCGCGCGCAGCTTCCAGATCGGCTGCGACGGGTCGCAGGTGGTGTAGGTCGAATGGTGCATCTGCCCCACCGAGCCCTGCAGGTCCACCGACTGCGCGCCGCCGTTGCCGCGGCGGTCCACCAGCTGGTAACGGATGTTGGTGACCTTGTGGGTGTCGGTGTCCTGGTTGCCCTCGGCGCGGTCGGCGACCATGCGGATCGACGAATCCTGATAGCGCACGTCGCCTTCGGCGATGTAGTTGCCGGTCTCGGTATCCATCCGCAGGGTGTCGGCGTGCAGGAACTGGTCGCCGCGCTTGAGGGTCACGTTGCCCTGGTACTGCGGGATCGTCGTCGTGCCGCTGAGCTGGTCGCCCTCGACATCGGTCGGCAGCTGCTGGCGATTGGCCGCGGCGGCCTTGTCGGCCGGCGGAGCCTGATCGAAGCCGGGCAGCGGCTCCACGGCCGGGCAGAGGTCCCAGTTCAACGGCTTTTCGTCGGCCATCGCCGGCAGGCAGATGGCGATGCTCAGGGGCAGGGGCAGCAGGCGAAGAGCTCGGCGCACGCGGGGGGATCGACGTGGAAAACGGCCGCTAGCTTGCCCCATAGGCTGCATGGGGGCAATGAAGGCCGGTTCCGGGGTGGCGGCCGGATTCATCGGCCGGCAGGCCGGCCACGGCCGCCGACGTGGCGCTCAACGCAGGGCGGCGACGTGGGCAACGCTGCTTTCGCGCAGGGCCTGCAGGTCGTATCCGCCCTCCAGCATCGACACCACCCGGCCCTGGGCGTGGCGCTGCGCGAGCTTGCGCAGTTCGGCGGTGAGCCAGCCGAAGTCCTCGGCTTCGAGCATCAGATCGGCCTGCGGATCACGCATGTGCGCATCGAAGCCGGCCGAGATCAGCAACAGCTGCGGGCAGAACGCATCGAGGATGGGCAGCATCTGGTCGGCCCAGGTATTGCGGAAGCGGAAGCCGCCGCTGCCCGGCGGCAGCAGGGCATTGTGGATGTTGCCCACGCCGCGTTCGTAGACGCTGCCCGAGTGCGGATAGATGCCGGACTCGTGGGTGCTGAGATATTGCACCGCCGGGTCACGCTCGAAGATGGCCTGGGTGCCGTTGCCGTGGTGCACGTCGAAATCGACGATGGCCACGCGCTCCAGGCCATGGTGTTCGCGCGCGTGCGCTGCGGCCACGGCGATGTTGTTGAACAGGCAGAAGCCCATCGCGTGTTGCGCGGTGGCGTGGTGCCCGGGCGGGCGCACCGCGCAGAAGGCGGTGGCCGACTGCCCGGCCATGACCGCATCGACCGCGGCGATGCCGGCCCCGGCCGCGCGCAGCGCCGCCGCACGCGAGCCCGGTGACATCACCGTGTCCACGTCGAGCATGCGGTAGGCATCAAGCGGCGGCTCGAGCACCGAATCGATCAGCTCGCGGTCGTGCACGCGGCACAGGTCGCCGAGCTTGGCCAGCGGCGCCTCGCGCCATTCCAGATCAGGGAACTGCTCGCGCAGGGCGTCGACGACTGCTTGCAGTCGTGCGGGGGACTCGGGATGGTCCGGGCCGGTGTCGTGGCCCAGGCAGGCCGAATGGGTGTAGACCAGCATGCCGGCACTCTAGCCCTGCGGCCCGCGGCGGCACAGCGCCATCAGGCCTGGCCCGGGTGGCGGTGCTGGTGCTGCCACAGCACCTCGCCGTGGCCGGCGCCGCGGGCCAGCACCCGCGCCAGCACGAACAGCAGGTCCGACAGGCGGTTGAGGTAGCCGATGGCTTCGGCGCGCACCGGTTCCAGTCGCGACAGCGCCACGGTCTCGCGTTCGGCGCGGCGCACGATGGTGCGCGCCAGGTGGCAGCGCGCCGCGGCCTCGCCGCCGGCCGGCAGGATGAAGTCCTTGAGCGGTGGCAGGTCCTGGTTGTAGGCGTCCAGGCGTTGTTCCAGCCAGCTCACGTCGTCCGCGGCCATTGCCGCATGGCCGGGAATGCACAGCTCGCCGCCAAGATCGAACAGCTGGTGCTGGATCGCGGTGAGCAGACCAGCGATGTCCTCGGGAACGCCGGGCGCGGCCAGCAGCAGGCCGATCGCCGAATTGGCCTCGTCCACCGTGCCATAGGCGGCCACGCGCGGTGCGTCCTTGCCGACGCGGCTGCCATCGCCCAGGCCGGTGCTGCCGTCGTCGCCGGTGCGCGTGTAGATCTTCGACAGGCGATGGCCCATGCGCCGGCCGTGCTCAGTGCGCTGCACGCGGCGCGGCCTGGCGCGCCAGCGCGCGCGCGCCTGCATGCAGCAGCGCGGCCGCGGCGACATACATGAAGGCGGTGCGCAGGTACGGGCCGAACCAGTCGGTGTAGTTGCGCAGCCAGCCGGCCACACTCGGCTCGGCCACGCTGCGGCTGGACCAGTAGAACGCGCCCTGGGCAATCAGGTGGCACAGCGCCACCGACAGCACCAGCACCGCGGCGCCGCGCGCCAGCATCAGCGCCGGCGCGCGTGCCGGGCGCGTGGACAGCCATGCGCCGCCCGCCCACAGCGCCAGGTAGGCCGGCAGCAGAGCCACGTAGCCGGGGGACACGCAGTAGTGCTGCCAGAAGGCCAAGCCCTGGCTGGAGATCACCAGCCAGTCGATCAGTACCGCCAGCGCCATCAGCAGCGGGAAGGCCCAGCGCGTCCAGCCGCGCAGGTAGAAGCCGCCGAGGAAGAACACCGCCCACGAGGCATCCGGCACCGGTGCGAAATGATTGATCCGGGTGGCGGTCATCAACAGGGCCAGCAGGAGCAGGACGAAGGCACGCTGGCTGCGGTCGGTCATGGCGGTTCCGGGCGTGAAAGGGAGCGCTGCCGATTCTACCGGCTTTGCCACGGGCGCCGGCAAAGCCGCGGCGGTCGCCTGCGCACCGTGCCGGGCTCTATCATGCACGGCATGACGCAGACACATGACGTGGTGATCGTCGGCGGCGGCCTGGTCGGTGCCAGCCTGGCGATTGCCCTGGACCGCATCGGCCTGGACGTGGGCCTGGTCGAGGCCAGCGCCCCGGCGCAGCTGCCGGCGGTGTTCGACCAGCGCAACCTCAGCTTTGCCGCGGCCACGGTCAATGCCCTGACCGCGCTCGGGGTGATGGCCCAGCTGCGGCAGCCGGGCGGGCCGATCCGCCGCATCCATGTCAGCCGCGCCGGCGACTTCGGCCGCGTGCTGTTGAGCGCGGCCGACTATGGCCGCGACAGCTTCGGCCAGGTCGTGGTCGCCCGCGACTTCGGCGAGGCGCTGGAACGGCGCCTGGGCCAGGCCACGCATCTGACCCGCTACCGGCCGGCGCGCTTCATCGGCACCGGCCCGGTGCAGGACGGCTACCGCCCGCTGCGCATTGCCAGCGAGGACGGCGAGCAGCAACTGCGCGCGCGCCTGCTGGTCGGCGCCGACGGGACCCGCAGCGCGGTGCGCGAGCTATTGCACATCGGCACCGACGAACACGACTTCCTGCAGACCCTGTTCGTGGCTCGCGTGCGCGCGCAACGCGCACCGGACGGCACGGCCTACGAGCGCCTGCACGACACCGGCCCGACCGCGCTGCTGCCGCGCGCTGACCGTCACTACGGCGTGGTCCATGGCGTGGCCCGGCACGAGGCGCAGGCGGTGGCCGCGCTCGACGAGGCCGGCTGGCTGGCGCGCGTGCAGGCAGCCGCTGGCTGGCGCGCCGGGCGCCTGCTCGGCAGCGGCGAGCGCAGTGCCTACCCGATCATCCAGGTGCTGGCGCAGCAACTGGCCGCCGAGCGCGTGGTGCTGCTGGGCAACGCCGCGCAGACCGTGCATCCGCTCGGCGCGCAGGGCTTCAACCTGGGCCTGCGCGATGCGCTGACCCTGGCCGAGTTGATCGAGAGCGGGCGCGAGGACCCGGGCGCGGCCGCATTGCTGTCGGCCTACGTGGCGCGGCGCCAACCAGACCGCGAACAGACCATCGGTTTTTCCGGCGGCCTGGCCCGCCTCAGCGCGCAAGCCTCGCCGCTGCTGCGTCCGTTGCGCAGCCTGGGCTTGCTGGCGGCGGCACGGCATACGCCGTTGCAGTCGATGCTGGTCGGCGGCGCGATGGGTTTCCGTGGCGACGTGCCGCTGCTGTGCCGGAGCGCGTCGTGAACCGCCGCGCGGGCGTGGACGTGGCGGTCACCGGCGGCGGCGTGGTCGGCGCGGCCTGCGCGTTGGCGCTGGCCGAGGCCGGCTTGTCGGTCGCGCTCATTGAAGGCCGCGCCCCGCCGCACTGGCAGGCGGCGCAGCCGGACCTGCGCGTGTACGCCTTTGCCGCCGACAACGCGGCCTTGCTTGAGCGTCTGGGCGTGTGGCCGCAGATCCGCGCCGCGCGCGTGCAACCGTACCGGCGCATGCGGGTATGGGACGCGGCCGGCGGCGGCGAGCTGGCCTTCGATGCCGATGCATTCGGGCGCGAACAGCTGGGCTGGATCGTCGAGAACGACCTGCTGGTGGACCGCCTGTGGGCGGCGCTGCCCGGCGCCGGCGTGCAGCTGCATTGCCCGGCGCGGCTGCAGGCGCTGGAGCAGGACGAACGCGGCGTGCGCCTGCGCCTGGACGATGGCAGCCGCATTGATGCTGCGCTGGCGATTGCCGCCGACGGCGCCGAATCCACCCTGCGCACGCTGGCCGGCATGCAGGTGCAGCGCCAGGATTACCACCAGCGCGGCCTGGTCGCCTATGTACGCACGGCGCAGCCGCACCAGGACACGGCATGGCAGCGTTTCCTGGTCACCGGCCCGCTGGCCTTCCTGCCGTTTGCCGACGGCCGCAGTTCCATCGTCTGGACCTTGCCGGACGCCGAGGCCGCGCGCCTGCTCGAAGCCGACGAGGCCAGCTTCAACCGCGAACTCGGCAACGCCTTTGCCGGCCGCCTGGGGGCGGTGGAACTGGCATCGGCACGCGCGGCCTTTCCGCTGCGGCGGCAACTCATCGGCCAGTACGTGGCCGGCCGCGTGCTGGCCCTGGGCGATGCGGCACACGTGGTGCATCCGCTCGCCGGGCAGGGCGTGAACCTGGGCCTGCGCGATGTCGCCGCGTTGCAGGCGATGGTGCTGGATGCGCGCCAGCGCCGTGCCGATTGGGCAGCGCCGCACCGCCTGCGCCGCTGGGCGCGGACGCGGCGCAGCGAGAACACGGTGGCGGCCTACAGTTTCGATGCAATCAACCAGGTGTTCTCCAACGACGAGATGCACCTGACCCTGGCGCGTGGTCTGGCGCTGGGCGCGGCCGGGCGGCTGCCACCGCTGGTGGATCTGCTGTGGCGGCGCGCCGCCGGTATCGGCTCAAGCTGACGAACACGGGGCCGCGTGACGCGAACCCCCCCTGGATACCTACCCCGAGGAGCGATGCGATGAGTGCTAACGATTGGTCACGCAGGCAGGTATTGAAGGGCGCGCTGGGCGCGATGGCCGCGGCCGCCTGGCCGCTGCGCACGCAGGCGGCGACGCCGGCGCGCAAGCCACTGGGCGTGGCGCTGGTCGGCCTCGGCGGCTACAGCGAGGGCCGGCTCGCCCCGGCGCTGCAACTGACGCAGCATTGCCGGCTGGCCGGGATCGTGACCGGCACGCCGTCCAAGGCGCAGGCGTGGCAGGCGCGGCATCGCCTGCCGGATGCGAACATCTACAACTACGACAACTTCGCCTCGATCGCCGACAACCCGGACATCGACGTGGTGTACGTGGTGCTGCCCAACAGCCTGCATGCCAAGTACACGATCGCCGCAGCCGAAGCGGGCAAGCACGTGTGGTGCGAGAAGCCGATGGCGATGAACGCCGGCGAGGCGCAGCGGATGATCGATGCGTGCGCGCGCAACAAGGTCAAGCTGGCGATCGGCTACCGCATGCAGCATGAGCCGAACACGCGGCGGATCATTTCCTGGGTGGACGAGAAGCCGTACGGGGCGATCCGCCGGGTGCGGGCAGAGGCCGGTTTCAACGCGTTCGACGATGCGCCGGCGGACAACTGGCGCCTGGACCCGGCGCGCGGTGGCGGGGCGATGTACGACATGGGGGTGTATTCGCTCAATGGCGCGCGTTATGCGACGGGGCTGGAGCCGTTGGCGGTAAGTGCGCGGCACGAGGTGCGGCGGCCGAAGATTTTCGATCGGGTGGATGAGACGACGCGCTTCACGTTGGAATTTCCGAATGGAATCGTGGCGGACTGTGCGACGAGCTTCGGCATCAACATGAATCAGCTGCGGGTGGAGGCCGAGCGTGGCTGGTACGAGTTGTCGCCGTTCCAGAGCTATGACGGAATCAAGGGACGGACCAGCGACGGCAAGGTGCTGGACGCGAAGGTGCAGCACCAGCAGGCCTTGCAGATGGACGAGGATGCGTTGGCGATCATGCAGGGCACGCCGCTGCGGGCGCCGGGCGAGGAAGGCCTGGCGGACATGCGGGTGATGGATGCGATCTTTGCTTCGGCGCGCGCGGGTGGGAAGAAGGTGACGATTGCCGGCTAGCGCGCTGGTTCCGGTTTCCTTGCGTCTGCCGGGGGCGGCTGTTTTGTTTTTATCGCGCAGCGCCCGGGGGCAGGCCCTTTCGGGACACGCGGTGAACCCATCCATGGGGCTCGGTGGCGACATCCATGTGGCCAACGGTCCCGAAAGGGCCTGCCCCCGAGCGCCCGACAGATTCCCGCGTTCGGATAGGAAAGCCTAACGACGATGCATCGCATGGTGGGTGCACTGTGGGAGCGGCTTCAGCCGCGACCGTGCGCTATCAGCCTGCTTTGTCGCTGAAGAAAGGTGTGTGTTCAAACAAACGGAAACACCACCCGCAACAGCGCCTTCAGCCCGCTGCCCGCGCCATCGGCCACCGCCTTGGCACCCAGCCCGTTGAGGGCGCGGCGCACGTCTTCCCAGCGTAGCTTGCTGATGTCCTTCTTCAGCAGATCGGCCAGTTCCTCGCTGGCCGGGGCCAGGTGCTGCAACTGCTTGACGATCGCGGCGGGATCTTCCTGCAGGTAGCCCCAGCGTTCAGCGATCTTCAGCAAGGTGTCGAAGCGCACGGCGACAACTTCGCGGTTGCGCTCGTAGACGGGCAGAGCGCCGACTTCGAGGATGGCCTGCTCAAACTGCTGGGCATCGTCGGGATGCTCGATGCGCACGGCGATGAAACCTTCCTTGCGGCTGCGCTCGCTGACGTGCTTGGCGCCGGCGTCGATGTTGGCTTCGCTCAGCGCGGTGGCGACGATGCGGCGCAAGGCGGCATCGGTGTCCTCGGGCACCAGGGCGCGCCAGCGGGCGTAACCGTCGCGGCGCAAGGCCTTGACCTTGGCGGTGGTGACCCGCAGTTTCATCGCCACCGCGGCGTTGGAGTCGGCGCGCGAGACGGCGCCGTCGCGCTCAAGCAGCACGAAGATCAGCAGTTCCAGGTCGCGCTTGGTCAGTGACTGGAAACCCTGCAGCAAGGTCAGCCGCAGGAATTCATCGCCGAAGCTCGCCGGGTCGTTGAGTTGGATCGTCTGCATGGCACCTCTCCGTCAGGACGCCAGCTTCAGCCAAGGCGGTTGCGCTGGCTGAGACCCGGTGTGACGGCGGGCGTGACGGGCACGCACCACCGCTGAGTGGTTCAGTCGCCTGCCGGCGGGGTCGCAGGCGCGGGCGAAGGCTCGGTATAGAAAGTCTCGATGGCGCCGCGGTCCTGCAGCGTGACGAAGACCTGGGCGCCGTCGAAGGTGACGTTGCTGGGCTTGCTGCCCTTGAGCTGCACGGTGCGCAGCAGCTTGCCGTCGGGGGCGACGATGGCGACCTGGCCGGCGTCGTAGCGGGCGATGTACAGATTGCCGGCGGGGTCGCAGCGCATGCCGTCCAGGCCGAAGTCCTCGAACTTGTGCAGCAGGCGCTTGTTCTTCGGCAGGCCGCCGACCAGGTCGTAGACCCACACCGAGCGCTGGATGCTCTCGTTGAGATACAGGTGCTTGCCGTCCGGGCTGACCTCGACACCATTGGTGGTGCCCATGTCGCGTTCCAGCAACTGCACCTGGCCCTGCGGGCTCACCCGCCACAGACGGCCGTTGCTGGTGTTTTCCCAGTCCGGATCGCTGAGGAAGACGCTGCCATCCGGGGCCAGGGCCAGGTCATTGGGGCCGGTGGCTTCGGGCAGGCGCGCCAGCACCGTCACCGCGCCGGTCAGCGGGTCGACCTTCAGCAGCTGCTTGCCGGCCTTGTCGGCCACGCGCATGGCGCCGTCCGGGGCAAAGCGGATGCCATTGCCGACGCTGCCCTGCGGCAGGGCGACGAACAGCTCTGCCTGGCCGCGCTTGCCCTCCGGGGTGACCTTGCCGATGGTGCCGTTGCGGCCGAAGTTGACCACGTACAGCACGCCGTCCGGGCCCACCGCCGGACCCTCGATGTCGGAGGTGAACACCCCGTCGCCGACGTAGTCCCAGGCGCGGTAGGTGGCCGGGCCTTCGTCGGCCAGGGCGGGCAAGGCGGTGGTGGTAGCAAGCAGGCACAGCGACAACAGGGCAATGGCGCGCATGGGGTTCCCTTGTGGAGGCCAGTGGAGCGGCCGGGGCATCTAGCCCGGGGTGGCGAAAACGGTGATCTCTTCGCGATCGTGATACAGCTGCTTGGCCCGGATCAACAGGGGGCGGCCGGCGCGGTCCTGGAACAGGTCCAGGCACAGGCGGGTTTCGTCCCAGCGTTTCTTCATCGGCAGCTTGAGGTTGAAGATCGCATGCCGGCACCAGCCCTGGGCAAACCACTCGCCCATGCGCTCGGCGACGCGGCGCGGCTGCTCGACCATGTCGCAGACCATCCAGTCCAGCGGCCTGTCCGGCCGCCAGTGGAAGCCATCGGCGCGCAGGTGCTCCACCAGGCCGGTGTCGAGCACGTGTTCGCGCAGCGGGCCGTTGTCCACGCTGGTCACCTGCAGGTGCTGGCGGGTCAGCACCCAGGTCCAGCCGCCGGGTGCGGCGCCGAGGTCGGCCGCGCGCATCCCCGGGCGCAGCAGGCGCTCGCGTTCTTCCGGCGCCAGCAGCGTCATCAGTGCTTCTTCCAGCTTCAGCGCCGAGCGCGAGGGCGCCTCGGGCAGCAGCTTCAGGCGCGGAATGCCCAGTGGCCACGGCGCGCTGTCGGCCGGGTCGGCGCTGGCCAGCAGCAGGTGGTCGCCATCGAGGAAGCACAGATGCAGGCGCGGCAGCCGCGGCTGTGGCTTGTCGGTGAGCAGGCCGGCCTTGCGCAGGGCGGGGCGCAAGGCGTTGCCGAAGCTGCGCGCCAACCCGGCGAGCGGCTTGGCCGTGTCCGAATCGGGATGTTCCACCCACAGGTCGCCATAGCGCGCGCTGGGCAAGGCGGCCAGCGCGGCGAGCACCGGGGTGATGCGATCGCGCGGGTCGATGCCGCGCAGCTCGGCCAGCAGGACGAGCTTTTGCCGGGCAAAGATCAGCGAGCGCCAGGGCAGGCGCGCCGCCAACGTGGCGGCCTCGTCGCAGACGAACAGCACGTAGCCGTCGTTGCGCTGCGTGCGCGCATAGCCGGCCACGCCCGCGTGCGCGGCGCGCTCGCTGAGTTCGGCCGCCAGTTCGGGCTCGAAGCCCTGGCGGCAATAGCACAGCAGGCCGCTCATGCGCGGGCCTCAATAATGATCGCCACCGCTCTCCCCATAGCTGCGCAGGACGGCGCAAGCTTCGTCGCGATGCAGGTCGCGAACCACGGCAATGCCGCGGCGCTCGAGCTCGCCAATCCAGTCGGCCGGCAGCGGGCCTTCATCGAAATCGGTGAGCGCCATCACGTCCTCGGCGCGTGCGCCAATCAGCAGGCGGTCGATGCCGGCCCACACCGTGGCGCCATAGCACTGGCAGCACGGCTGCGACGAGGTCGCCAGGGTGATCGGCTTGAGCACGTCATTGAGCCGCGGCGTCTGCAGGCGTTGTTGCGCGAGCATGTAGGCCATGTTCTCGGCATGTGCCAGCGAGGTCGAGTGCGGCACCACGCGGTTCACGCCGACGGCGATGATGCGATCGTCCGGGCCGAACACCGCCGCGCCGAACGGGCCGCCGCTGCGCGCTTCCACGTTCAACCGCGACAGGGTGATCGCCAGGGCCACCTTGGCCGCGTCGCCGCTATAGGCCATTGACGGGTCTACATATTCGTGGACCCAGGCCGGCAGGGTCAGGTGGACTTGCGCATACAGCATCAGCGAACCGGTTCCGTGGTGTCGATCGGGCGGCGCAGTGTATCGGCACTGGCCTGCCTTGCGGCGCATTGCCCGTCCACGCACTGGCAGCCGGTGATCTCGGCAAAGCCGCAGACGCTCATGCGGCCGCTGGCCTGGCATTGCGCCATGACCGCGGCCGGGTCGGTCGGGCTGTCGACGTTGACGCAGGAGGGCGCGGCGCCGCAGCAGTTGCCGACGTTCTTGACCGTGCAGTCGGCATCGGTGCGGCAACTCAGGTCCAGCTGCGGCGGCACGGCCGCACTGCGCGGCGAGCTGCCGGGCGTGGCGGCCGGCGCCGGAGCAGGCGCGGCGCTGGCCTGGGCAGGCTGGGGCGAAGTGGCGCTGCAGGCAGCAACCGCGGCGAGCAGCAGGCAGGCGAGGACAAGACCCAAGGAACGCATGGCGGACTCCAGCAACCGGGGTGTGCGGCGATCTTAAGCCCGGCACCGGCAAGCCGGCGTCAGGGCTGCAGCGGGCGCCGCCGCTCCACATGCGCCGCGGTGCAGCCATATACGCCGGCCAGCAGGCAGGCGATGGCCAGGCTTTCCAGCGCGCTGGGCCAGCGCTGTTCCCACAGAAAGCCGTAGAGCAGGGCAAACACGGTTTCAAACACGATCATCTGCCCGACCAGGGTCAGCGGCAGCACGCGGCTGCTGCGGTTCCACAGCGCATTGCCGATGACCGAGGCAAACAGCGCCAGCACCGCCGCGCTGCCCCAGAAGCGCGCCCAGTCCGCGGCCGCATGCGCGGCGCCGCCGGCAAAGGCGGGCGCGGCCACCAGCAGGGCCAGCGCGCCGGTGACCACCCCGGTCAACAGCGAACCATCCTGGCTGGAGATGTCCGCGCGCCGCGACAGCCAGCGCGCATTGCCCACCGAATAGGCCGTCCAGGACACCAGCGCGCCAAAGGCGCAGGCCAGCCCGGCCAGCCGCGTGGGCAGGTCCTGGGCGCCGGCATGGCCACCGGCCAGCGCCTGCGCCGCCACCAGACCAACGCCGAGCACGCACAGTGCCAGTGGCCAGGCCAGCGCCGACAAGCGCAGCGCGCCGGCACTGCGCGAACCCACCAGCGTGACCGAGACCGGCAGCAGGCCGATGATCAACGATGCCGCCGCGCCGCCGGCCCATTGCACCGCGGTGCCGAGCAGCACGTAGTAGACGAGGTTGCCGAGCAGGCTCAGCCGCGTCAGCGTCCACCAGTCGGCCGCACGCATCGGCGCGGTCGCCGCGCGCCAGCGAGGCGCCAGCACCAGCAACGCGATCAGGCCATAGGCCAGATAACGCGACACCGACATCTGCAGCGGAGTGAAGTCGCGCAGCAACTGCGGCGCCAGGAACACCAGGCCCCACAGCGCGCCAGCGGCAATGCCGCTGCCGATGCCGGCGGCGAGGGGGCGGGACGGGGCGAGGTCGGACATGGGCGCAGCATGCCGGCGCGCGCTGGGCAAATCTTGGCCCGGACTATTGGCTTTCGCGTTGCGCGCGGCGTTGCCGGCGACGATAGGCGGCCGGGGTCTGACCAGTGGCGCGGCGCATGGCGCGGGTCAGCGTGGTCTGGTCGGCCCAGCCTGTTTCCAGCGCCAGCGTCGCCAGCGGGGTGTCGGTCTGGGCCAGCGCATCGAGCACGTGGCGCAGGCGCAGTTCGGCTAGCCAGGCCTGCGGCGTGGTGTCCAGTTGCTGGCGGAACAACGCATGCAGGCGACTGGCGCTGAGGTGCAGTTCGGCAGCCATGCGTTCCACCGGCCACGGCTGCCCCGGCGCGGCGTCGATGCGTTGCAGCAGCCGGTGCAGGCGCTGTGCCGGCGTCGCCTCGGGGGCCAGCGCCTGCAGCAGCAACGGCAGGCAATGGGCGCTGACGGCGGCGGGCAGGCTGCCGTCAGCGCGGCGCAGGTCGATGTAGTGCAGCAGCCGGCGCAGCGTGGGCGGGATGGCGAGCCAGGGTTGGCGGGCGAGGCGCTCGCAGCTGGCGGCGCCGATCTCGGCCGCCGCGCAATCAAGGATCAGAAAGCAGTTGTTGCCGCGTGCCGACTGCGCATGCGGCGTGCCCGGCGCGATGAAGGCGCCGCGAGAGGCATCGACTTCACCGCCGCGGCCGCCCACCTCCAAGGCCATGCCGCCGACCAGCGGCAGCACCACTTGCACATGCTCGTGGGCATGCGCACCGCCGTCGGCACCGTAACTGCGCAGGCTGAGGGCGGCGGGGCGATGCATGGCCTGCGGCGTTCGCGTCAGGCCTTGGCCCAGGTGTCGCGCAGGGTCACGCTGCGGTTGAACACCGGCGCATCGGCGCGGTGGTCGCGGCGGTCGGCGACGAAGTAGCCCATGCGCTCGAACTGGAACGACTGCTCCGGCGCGGCCTGCGCGGCCGCCGGTTCCAGGTAGCCGCGCACGCTGCGCCTGGACTCCGGGTTGAGGTGGTCGCGATAGGTCTTGCCTTCCGCCTCGTCGTCCGGGTTTTCCACCGAGAACAGGCGGTCGTAGAGGCGGATCTCGGCCGGCACCGCATGGCGCGCGCTGACCCAGTGGATGGTGCCCTTGACCTTGCGGTTGGCGCCTTCCATGCCCGGGCGCGATTCCGGGTCCAGCCAGCCGCGCAGTTCGACGATCTCGCCTGCGTCGTTCTTCACCACTTCATCGACGCGGGCAATGCCGGCGCCACGCAGGCGCACTTCGCCGCCGGGCACCAGTCGCTTCCAGCCCTTGGGCGGCACTTCGGCGAAGTCCTCGCGCTCGATCCACAGCTCGCGCGAGAACGGCACCTGACGCGTGCCAAACGATTCGTCCTTGGGGTGGTTGGAAAACTCCAGCGACTCTTCGTGGTTCTCGTCGAGGTTGGTCAGCACCAGCTTGAGCGGGTCGATCACCGCCATGCGCCGCGGCGCGCGCGCATCCAGGTCTTCGCGCAGGCAGCCTTCGAGCACGGAGAAGTCGATCACCGAGTTCTGCTTGCTGATGCCGACGCGGTCCACCAGCAGGCGCAGCGCGGCCGGCGTGTAGCCACGGCGGCGCAGGCCCTGCAAGGTGTACATGCGCGGGTCGTCCCAGCCCTCCACCAGGTTCTCGGCCACCAGCTGGGTGAGCTTGCGCTTGCTCATCACCGTGTAGTTGATGTTCAGGCGCGAGAACTCGATCTGCCGTGGCTTGGCCGCTTCGCGCGGATAGCCCTTGGCCAGCAGCGGCTCCAGCAGCGCCGGTTCGCCGGCCAGGTCCACGTTGTCCACGCACCAGTCGTACAGTGGGCGGTGGTCTTCAAATTCCAGCGTGCACAGCGAGTGGGTGATGCCTTCCACCGCGTCGCCCAGCGAATGGGCGAAGTCGTACATCGGGTAGATCGGCCAGGCGTTGCCGGTGTTCTGATGCTCGACGTGCTTGATCCGGTACAGCGCCGGGTCGCGCAGGTTGATGTTGCCGCTGGCCATGTCGATCTTGGCGCGCAGGGTGCGTGCGCCGTCCGGGAATTCACCGGCGCGCATGCGCGCGAACAGGTCCAGGTTCTCTTCCACGCTGCGATCGCGATACGGCGAATTGCGCCCCGGCTCGGTCAGCGTGCCGCGGTATTCGCGCACCTGCTCGGCGCTGAGGTCGCAGACGAAGGCCTTGCCGTCGCGGATCAGTTTCTGCGCGGCGCGGTAGTACACCTCGAAGTAGTCCGAGGCATGCCGCAGCGAGGCCCAGTCAAAGCCCAGCCAACGCACGTCGTCCTCGATGGCGCGGACGAACTCGGGATCTTCCTTGGCCGGGTTGGTGTCGTCGAAGCGCAGGTTGCACAGGCCGCTGAACTCTCCAGCGATGCCGAAGTTCAGGCAGATCGCCTTGGCATGGCCGATGTGCAGGTAGCCGTTGGGCTCGGGCGGGAAGCGCGTGCGGATCGCCTGGTGCTTGCCGCTGGCCAGGTCCTCGCGGACGATCTGGCGGATGAAGTCGCGCTTCTCGGGAGTGGCGTCGGCGGCCGTGACGGCGGGGGAATCAGGGGAGATGGACATGCCAGGCTTGAAATCGGGAAGACCGGCAGTTTAACAAGGCCTCGCGCCGCGCTGGGCGCCGCCGGCTTATGCTGGAGCCCAGCCCCCGCCACGAGCCGCCCATGCAGGTCGCCTACCGCGCCGAAAACCTGTTCGACGCCCACCTGGTCAAGCACGCCCTGGAAGACGCCGGCATCCCGGCCTTCGTGTTTGGCGAGTCGCTGCTGGGCGCGGGCGGGGAACTGCCGCTGTTCGGCGTGCTGCGGGTCTGCGTGCCCGACCCGCTGCTGCCAGCCGCGCAGGACATCGTCGCCGCCCTGGACTTGGACGGCCCGCCGGCCGACCCCATATCCGCTGGCGACCCAGACCCCGGCTTCCTGCCGGCTTGAGGAGGTCCCCCATGCTCGGTATTGGTTCGGCGATCAAACTCGGTATCGGCGCCTTCAAGCAGCGCCTGCCACGCGAAGGCGAAGCGCTGCCCGGCCGCGACGCGGCATTGCCGCTGCACAACGTCCACTACGTCAACGGCCAGCCGCTGCAGGGCGATTTCGCCGGCTTGCAGACCCTGGAGGTGGGCATGGGTTGCTTCTGGGGTGCCGAACGCAAGTTCTGGCAGCTGCCCGGCGTGGTGACCACCGCGGTCGGCTACCAGGGCGGGCAGACGCCGAACCCCACTTATGAAGAGACCTGCTCGGGCATGACCGGCCACGCCGAAGTGGTGCGCGTGGTGTTCGACCCGGCCAAGGTGTCGCTGGAGGATGTGCTGCGCACCTTCTGGGAAAACCACGACCCCACCCAGGGCATGCGCCAGGGCAACGACACCGGCACCCAGTATCGCTCGGCGATCTATTGCCACACCCAGGCGCAGTACGAGGCCGCGCTGGCCAGCCGCGACGCCTACGCCGCGAAGCTGCGCGCGGCGGGCTACGGCGACATCACCACGGAGATCGTGTATCCGGCGCCGCCGTTCTACTACGCCGAGGACTACCACCAGCAATACTTGGCAAAGAACCCGAACGGCTATTGCGGCATTGGTGGTACCGGAGTGAGTTGCCCGATCGGCCTGGACGCCTGACGCGCACTGCGCGGCCGCGCTGTTGAAGTGACCCCTGCGCCGCCTTCGGGCGGCGCAGTCTTTTGCGTTTCGTTTACCCGTTCCTCACGTTTTGTTGGATTCGTCGCAGGGATTTGCGGCCCGTGCCGTTTTCCGCGCGCATCGCCTTCACACGCCTCCTACGTTGCCCGCCAGCGCGCGCCCGCGGTGGGCCGCGCCGGTCATACGCTCGGGAGGCAACATGCATCGGTTTGGTCGTCGGTTCTGGGGTCCATGGTGGTTTCGCCGCGGGTCACCGCGCGAACTCGTGCGCGGGCATGGCATACGCGCGGTCGCAGCGTGGCTGTTGTTCGCCGCGATCGCGCCGGCCAGCGCACTGGAAACAAAGGGCTATATGCGCGCGGGCACCGGGGCGGCGCGCGGCGGTGGGCAGGCCTGTTTCGGCCTGGATGGAGCGATGACCAAGTATCGCCTCGGCAACGAGTGCGAAGTCTACGGCGAGGTCGCGTTGAGTCATGCCTTCGCAACGCAGGCCGATGGCAGCTCGGTGGAGGCCATCTGGCGCGGCGCCGTGTACAACCGCAATGACCGCAAGCTGCGTTTTGGCGGCACCTATGGTGGCTATTCCAACGCCGAGGCCTGGGTGCGCTGGCGCGACCTGCCGTGGTTGAACGGCGGCTCGCTGTGGGGCGGTCGCCGCTACTACCGGCGCAACGATGTGCACATCGCCGACTTCTTCTACTGGAACCCGACCGGCCTGGGCGCCGGGGTCGAGGACATCGGCTTGCGCAATGGGGCGAAGCTGTCCTACGCGTTGTTTCGCCGGGGCGTGGCGGCTGACAAGCGCTATATCACCCGCCACGATCTGCAGCTGACGAAGCTGCAGACCAATCCGGGCGGCATGGTCGACCTGGGCCTGAGCGTGATTCCGCGGCCGGCGCAGGCCGGTGCGTATGGCGGCTGGTCAATGATTGCGCAACACGAGCAGGCGCGGGTGCTCGGTGGGCTGCATCGCCTGATCCTGCAATACGGCACGGGGCCGGGCATCGGCCTGAGCATGGCCGGCGACCTGTACGCCGCCGGGGCGCGCCGGCTGCGCCTGATCGATCGTCTGGACTGGCAGCCGACCGAGCGCTTTGGCGGGCAGGCGATGCTGGCCTGGCAGCGTGACTGGCGGCGCGATGCGCCGACGCAGGACTGGTGGTCGATGGGCGCGCGGCCGACTTATGCCTTCAGCCAGCACTTCAAGCTGGCGCTGGACCTGGGGCTGGACCGGGTGCAGCCGCGCGGCGGGCAGGCGCGCTGGCTGCGCAAGGTGACGCTGGCGGGGATCGTGGCGCGCGGGCCGGCGTTCTGGCGGCGCCCGGAGCTGCGGGTGTTCTACACGTACGCGGACTGGAACCAGGCGGCGCAGTGGGCGGCGGCTGCGGGGAGTGCGTTGGCGGCCGACGGGGTGTTTGGTGGGGCTACTTCGGGGAGCAGCGTGGGGGTGCAGGTGGAGACGTGGTGGTAGGTTTTGAGGCGGTCGCGGCTGAAGCCGCTCCTACAGTGGGCCAAACGCAGCCGGGATGCCCGATGCATGCACTGTAGGAGCGGCTTCAGCCGCGACCGCGCACCAACAGACCGCTTTGCACCATGACGCAAAGCGGCCCCAATACTTGCTGCCAATCAGCCCGCCAGCTTCCCGCGGATCGTATCGCGCAACGCCTGCAGATCCTTGGCGAACACATCGATGCCCGTGCTCAGTTTCTCGGTGGCCATCGGATCGGCGGCGAGGTCGGCGGCAAAGCGCGCGGCGTCGATCGGGGTGACGGAGGTCTTTTCCGCGGCACCCGGCGAAAGCTTGCGCGGCAGCTCGCCATGATCGGCATCGAGCTTTTCCAGCAGGTCCGGGGAAATGGTCAGGCGATCGCAGCCGGCCAGGGCTTCGATCTGCGCGGTGGAACGGAACGAGGCACCCATCACCACGGTCTGCGAGCCGCGCTTCTTGAATTCGGCATAGACGCCGCGGACGAAGGTCACGCCCGGGTCTTCGTCGATGCTGGCCGGTGCCTGGCCGTTGGCCACGTACCAGTCGAGGATGCGGCCGACGAAGGGCGAGATCAGGAACACGCCGGCTTCGGCGCAGGCCAGGGCCTGGGTCTGGTTGAAGATCAGCGTCAAGTTGCAGTCGATGCCGTCGCGCTGCAGCTGGCGCGCGGCTTCCACGCCTTCCCAGGTCGCGGCGACCTTGATCAGAATCTTCTCGCGCGGCACGCCGCGCTCGGCGTACATGGCAATGAACTTGTGCGCCTTGGCGATGGTGGCCGCGGTGTCGTGGGCCAGGTCGGCGTCCACCTCGGTGGACACGCGGCCCGGGACCAGCGCGGCCAGCATCGTGCCGACGCCCACGGTCAGGCGGTCGGCCACTTCGTTCACCACCGCTTCGCCGCCGCCCTGGCCGCGGCCCCAGGCCAGTTCGCGCTCGATCAGCTCGGCGTACACCGGCAGGTCCAGCGCCTTTTTCACCAGCGTCGGATTGGTCGTGCAGTCCACCGGCTTGAGGCGCTTGATCGCATCGTAGTCGCCGGTATCGGCCACGACCACGGACAGTTCACGGAGCTGGGCGAGCTTGGAGGGTTGCGGGGTCATCATCGGTTCTCTTGACGTAGGGAAGAGGCGAAGCGGGGGCGTTACGTTAGCGCGCCCGGCGCAGGAAGTCGCTGGCGGCGTCCGGTTCGTGCGCGGGCGGCGACTGCACCGCGTCAACGCGCAGACGCAATGCGCGGCCGCCGGGCGCCTGCCAGTCGATGGACTGGCCTACCGACAAGCCGAGCAGCGCACTGCCCACCGGCGCCAGTACCGAAACGCGGCCGCGTTCGACATCGGCTTCCTGCGGGTAGACCAGGGTCAGGGCGTGCGCTTCGCCATGCAGCTCGTCGATGCAGTGGACGCGCGCGTGCATGGTGACGACGCCGGGAGGAATCTTGTCGGGCGGCAGGATCTGCGCGCGGCCGAGTTCGGCGGAGAGGGCAATGGCCGCCGGATGGCGGCTCAGCGCGGGCGATTCGAGCAGGGCCTCGAGGCGGGCGAGGTCACGGCTGGACACGATGATCGGCGGCGCGGCTTGCGTGGACGGGACGGTGTTCGAGGGTGCAGGCCTGGACGAAGCAATGGCCGAGGGCGGCAGCCCGCTGTGGTGTTCGGTGGTCATGGTGAAACTCCGGCTATGAAGGTGGAAGGACGGCCCCGGCGGGGACGCCCGGCTCCATTGTCGGAACAATCAGCGTCGGGGGGAACCGTGCCGGCGGGGCTCGTTCATGCAGCGACGGCGCTGCGGCTCTTGCCTGCAACCGATCCTTCCAGTTGCAACAGATGTGGCGGCAGTTCCTTGAACAGCTGCGCCAGGCGCTCGAGGAACTCGCCCATCGCCGAACTGCGCCGCCAGACCATGGCGATGCGCCGGCTCGGCGGGCGCTCGGCATCGAAGCCCAGCAACTGCACGTTTTCCGAGCGTGCCACCGGCGGCTTGACCGCCAGCAGCGGCAGCAAGGTGACGCCGACATTGGCGGCGACCATCTGCCGCAGGGTTTCCAGGCTGGTGGCCTGGAATTCGGATTTTTCCAGCGCGCCGGCCAGGTGGCAGACGTCCAGGGCCTGCTCGCGCAGGCAGTGCCCGTCTTCGAGCAGCAGCAGGCGCTGTTCGCCCAGTTCGGCCAGGCTCAGCGAACTGCGGCTGGAGAGCGGATGGCTGTCGGGCACGGCGAGCACGAACGGTTCCTCGAACAGGAACTCGGTATGCAGCTGCTCGTCGTGGATCGGCAGCGCGAGCACCGCCGCGTCGAGCCGGCCTTCGCGCAGCTGGCGCAGCAGGTGGTCGCTCTTTTCCTCGATCAGCAGCAGTTCCAGCTGCGGAAAGCGCTCGCGGATGCGCGGCACCATGTGCGGCAGCAGGTAGGGGCCCAGTGTCGGGAAGATGCCCAGGCGCACCGTGCCCGCTTCCGGGTCCTGGCTGCGCCGCGCCGCCTCCTTCATCTGCTCGACCTCGGCGACGATGCCGCGCGCGCGGCTGGCCGCCTCGCGTCCGGCCGGGGTCAGCATCACCTTGCGTGGCGCGCGCTCGACCAGCGGCACGCCCAACTCGTCTTCGAGCTTCTTGATCTGCGTGGACAAGGTGGGCTGGCTGACGAAGCACGCCGCCGCCGCGCGACCGAAATGCTTGTGGTCGGCGAGGGCGACGAGATACTTGAGATCACGCAGGTTCATCTGCAGAGCCTCTTGGCAGGAACGCGGCGCCGCGAATGGCCGCCGCGCCCGGGGACAGCTTACGCCCGGCTGCGCCGCAGCAGCCAGCGCGATCCAGCCACCGTTGCCGCGGCGCGGCGGTCACGCCGCTTCGGCCACCGCACCGGTCGGGCTCGGCGCGCTGCTGCGGATCAGGTGGTCGAACGCGCTCAGTGCCGCGGTCGCGCCCTGGCCCATGGCGATGATGATCTGCTTGTACGGCGTGGTGGTGGCATCACCGGCGGCAAACACACCCGGCACGCTGGTCTGGCCACGGTCGTCGACAATGATCTCGCCACGCGGCGACAGCGCCACCGTGCCCTTGAGCCATTCGGTGTTGGGCAGCAGGCCGATCTGCACGAACACGCCTTCCAGTTCCACCCGGTGCGTGTCGCCGCCGACGCGGTCCTTGTAGACCAGGCCGTTGACCTTGCTGCCATCGCCGAGCACCTCGGTGGTCTGCGCGCTGGTGATGACGCGCACGTTGCCCAGGCTGCGCAGCTTGCGCTGCAGGACTTCGTCGGCGCGCAGCTTGTCGTCGAACTCGACCAGGGTGACGTGGGCGACGATGCCGGCCAGGTCAATGGCCGCCTCCACGCCCGAGTTGCCGCCACCGATCACCGCCACGCGCTTGCCCTTGAACAGCGGGCCATCGCAGTGCGGGCAATAGGCCACGCCCTTGTTGCGGTACTGGTCCTCGCCGGGCACGTTCATCTGCCGCCAGCGTGCGCCGGTGGACAGCACCACGGTGCGCGACTTGAGCACCGCGCCATTGGCCAGCTTCACCTGCACCAGGCCGTCGGCACCAGCGGGGATCAGTTGTTCGGCACGCTGCAGGTTCATCACGTCCACGTCGTAGTGGCGTACGTGCTGTTCCAGCGCGGCGGCCATCTTCGGGCCTTCGGTCTCGGGCACGGAAATGAAATTCTCGATCGCCATGGTGTCCAGCACCTGCCCGCCGAAGCGCTCGGCCGCCACGCCGGTGCGGATGCCCTTGCGCGCGGCGTACACCGCGGCCGCGGCGCCCGCCGGGCCACCACCGACGACGAGCACGTCGAACGGCGACTTGGCGTTGATCTTATCGGCGTCGCGCTTGCCGGCATTGGTGTCGAGCCGGGCGACGATCTGCTCCAGGTTCATGCGGCCCTGGTCGAAGACCTGGCCGTTGAGGTAGACGGTCGGCACCGACATGATCTGCCGCGCCTCGACTTCATCCTGGAACAGCGCGCCGTCAATGGCGACATGCTTGATGTTCGGGTTCAGCACCGCGGCCAGGTTCAGCGCCTGCACCACGTCCGGGCAGTTCTGGCACGACAGCGAGAAATAGGTTTCAAACAGGTACTCGCCTTCGAGGTTGCGGACCTGCTCGATCACTTCCGGCGCGGCCTTGGACGGATACCCGCCGACCTGCAGCAGCGCCAGCACCAGCGAGGTGAACTCGTGGCCCATCGGCAGGCCGGCAAAGGTCAGCGAGATGTCCTCGCCCGGGCTGCCCAGGCTGAAGCTCGGCTTGCGCGCGCCTTCGTCGCGGCGCACTTCCAGGCCGATGACATTGCTCAGCGCCTTGATCTCGTTGAGCAGTTCGAGCATTTCCTGCGACTTCTCGCCGTCATCGACCTGGGCGGTGATGTGGATCGGGCGGGTCAGGCGCTCGAGGTAGGACTTCAGCTGGGTCTGCAGGTTGGTGTCCAACATGGGTCTGGCTCCTGGTGAGCGGCAAAGGGAAGGCGGGGCGTCTATGCCGCAGGGCATACGCCGACGTGGGGGAGGGGGTGAACCGCAACCGGCGCGACGCCGGCGGGCGGGAGAGAGGGCGCCGTGCCGGCGCGCACCGGTTCCGGTTCACCTCCTCCCCTGCAATGCAGGGGAGGGGTGGGGCTGGATCGAGCCGTCGGCTCAGATCTTGCCGACCAGGTCCAGCGACGGCGCCAGGGTCTTCTCGCCTTCCTTCCACTTGGCCGGGCAGACCTCGCCCGGATGCGCGGCGACGTACAGCGCGGCCTTGACCTTGCGCAGCAGTTCCTTGGCGTCACGGCCGATGCCCTCGGCGGTGATCTCCACGGCCTGGATGACGCCGGCCGGGTCGATGATGAAGGTGCCGCGGTCGGCCAGGCCAACGCCCGGACGCATCACTTCAAAGTTGTTGGTGATGGTGCCGGTCGGGTCGCCGATCATCGGGTACTTGATCTTGCCGATCGCCGGGGAGGTGTCGTGCCAGGCCTTGTGCGAGAAATGGGTATCGGTGGAGACCGAGTAGATCTCAACGCCCAGCTTCTGGAACTCGGCGTAGTTGTCGGCCAGGTCTTCCAGCTCGGTCGGGCAGACGAAGGTGAAATCGGCCGGGTAGAACACCACCACGGACCACTTGCCCTTCAGGTTGGCATCGGAAACCTCGATGAATTCCCCGTTCTGGTAGGCGGTCGCCTTGAACGGCTTGATTTCGGTATTGATCACGGACATTGAATTTCCTCTTGGTGCCAAAGGTCGGGGGAGTGGAACAGGGGCCATCTTAGGGTGGATCGATAGATTGCTCAAATCGATTGATGGAATTAGATAGATAGATCATGCCTATCGAAAGCCTGGATTGCGCTGATCGCGGCCACCCGCAACGGATAATGGCGGTTTCCCGGTTTTCCAAGGGTGACGCAATGTCGCATTCCCCCGAAACGCTGCTGCGCGAGGCCATCGGGCGGATCGAGCGCGCCGACGCCGAGGCCCTGCTGTTGCACGCGTTGGGCCGCGACCGTGCCTGGCTGTTCGCGCACGCCCGCGAGCCGGTGGAGGCGGCCATTGCCGCCGACTATCGCGCGCTGGTGCAGCGCCGCGCCGAGGGCGAGCCGGTGGCCTACCTCACCGGGCACCGCGGCTTCTGGACCCTGGACCTGGCGGTGACCCCGGCCACGCTGATCCCGCGCCCGGAAACCGAGTTGCTGGTGGAACTGGCGTTGGCCCGCCTGGGCCCGGGCACGCCCTGCGAGGTGGCCGACCTGGGGACCGGCAGCGGCGCGATTGCCCTGGCGCTGGCCAGCGAGCGTCCGCTGGCGCGGGTGGTGGCGACCGACGCCAGCGCCGAGGCGCTGGCCGTGGCCGAGGCCAATGCGCGCGCCAACGGCCTGCCGCGGGTCCAGTTCCGCCTCGGTGTGTGGTGGGCGCCGCTGCAGGGCGAGCGCTTCGACCTGGTGGCGAGCAATCCGCCCTACATCGCCGCCGGCGACCCGCATCTGGATCACGGCGACCTGCGCTTCGAGCCGGCCACGGCGCTGGCGGCCGGTGCCGATGGCCTGGACGACATCCGCCAGATCATCGACGGCGCGCCCGCGCACCTGCGTGCCGGCGGCTGGCTCCTGCTCGAGCACGGCTGGGACCAAGGCACCGCGGTGGCGCAGCTGCTGGCACAGCGCGGCTTTGCCGAGGTCGGCACCGTGCAGGACCTGGAAGCGCGCGACCGCGTCAGCCTCGGGCGCTGGCCGGGCTGAGCGCTGGCACCGAACTGCACGGCGGGCGCTGGCGGCCCACGCTAAAATCGCGCTTTCCGTCGTGGACTGGCTGAGCATGCGCACGCTGTATCCGGAGATCGAACCGTTCGCCACTGGCACGCTGCAGGTGGACGAGCGCCACACCCTCTATTACGAACAGTGCGGCAACCCGCAGGGCAAGCCGGTGGTGCTGCTGCATGGCGGCCCCGGCGGCGGCATCAGCGCCAAGATGCGGCGCTTC
This sequence comes from Stenotrophomonas sp., assembly GCA_035629025.1. Lineage (GTDB taxonomy): Bacteria > Pseudomonadota > Gammaproteobacteria > Xanthomonadales > Xanthomonadaceae > Stenotrophomonas_A. The sequence goes on along the minus strand of DASPIU010000063.1, from coordinate 8,487 downwards.
CATGACCCGGCCAGGTACCACATCGTGCTGTTCGACCAGCGTGGCTCGGGGCGCTCGACGCCGCACGCCGACCTGGTCGGCAACACCACCTGGGACTTGGTGGCCGATATCGAGAAGCTGCGCGAGCAACTGGGCATCGCGCGCTGGCAGGTGTTCGGCGGCAGCTGGGGTTCGACGCTGGCGCTGGCCTACGCGCAGAAGCATCCGCAACGGGTGACCGAACTGGTGCTGCGCGGCATCTTCATGTTGCGGCGCTGGGAACTGGAGTGGTTCTACCAGGAAGGCGCCAACCGCCTGTTCCCGGATGCGTGGGAGCACTACGTGGCAGCGATTCCGGCAGTGGAGCGGCACGACCTGATTTCCGCGTTCCACCGCCGCCTGACCAGCGAGGACGAAGCGGTACGCCTGGCCGCGGCGCGCGCCTGGAGTGTGTGGGAAGGGGCGACCAGCTTCCTGCGCGTGGATTCGGATTTTGTCAGCGGGCACGAAGACGCGAAGTTCGCACTGGCGTTTGCGCGCATCGAGAACCACTTCTTCGTCAACGGCGGCTTCTTCGAGGTCGATGACCAGCTGCTGCGCGATGCGCACCGCATGGCGGACATCCCGGGCGTCATCGTGCACGGCCGCTATGACGTGGTGTGCCCGTTGCAGAACGCCTGGGACCTGCACAAGGCGTGGCCGAAGGCGAAGCTGGAGATCACCGCGGCCTCGGGGCATTCGGCGTTCGAGGAAGAGAACGTGGATGCGCTGGTGCGGGCTACCGACGGGTTTGCTTGATGCCCTGACCCCACCGTCCGGCCAACGGCGGCAGCAACCGCGCCAGCCGCTGCGCCCACAACAGCTGCCCGCCTTCATCGGCGATCAGGTCCTGGCGAATCTCCAGCTCCACGTGCACCAGGCCGCGGCCTTCGCCATACACCGGCACCGCGTAGTCACTGCTGTCACTCACCGCATAGGGCTGGTTATCGCCCACCACCAGGTCACCTTCGGCCTGCAACGCATCGCGCAGCGCGTGCGCCAGGCGCGTGTCGCGGTGGTAGAGCACGCCGGCATGCCACGGCCGCGCCACCCCGGCCATGGCCGGGGTGAAGCTGTGCATGGCGATCAGCAGCGTGGGCTGGGCCCGGGCTAGGCGCGCATCGAGTTCGGCCACGATGCGCGCGTGGTACGGCGCGAAGATTTCGTCCATGCGCTGCTGGCGCTGCGCGGTGCTCAGCTGCGCGTTGCCCGGCACCTCGGTGCCGTCGCTGCGCTCGGCAATCAGGGTCGGCGAGGCGTGCGGACGGTTGCAGTCGATCACCAGGCGCGAATACGTCTGGGTGATGGCCACCGCGTCCAGTGCCGCGGCCAGGCGCGTGGTGACGCCGGCAATGCCGATGTCCCAGCCGATGTGGCGGTCCAGTTCGGCTTGCGGCAGGCCCAGGTTGCGCAGTGCGCGCGGCACGCGCTGGCCGGCATGGTCGGCGATCAGCAAGAAGGGCGACTGCCCGCCGGGGTTGTGCACCGCGAACGGCGGCGGCTCGTCGCTGCCCAGCAGGCGCGCGCCTGCGGTGTTTGCATCAGCCACGCGGAGTGCCGTCCAGGTGATGTTCGATCATCCACAGCCCGGCCCAGAGCTTGGCGTCGAGTTCGTAGCCCTGGCCCATCTTTTCGACCAGCCAGGCCGCGGCGCGCGTGCGCGGCACGGCATGCACGGTGATGTCCTCGCTGTCATCGCCGCCGCCATCGCCGACACGGCGCAGGCCGGTGGCGCGGACAAAGGCGATCTTCTCGCTGCTCGCGCCCGAGGACGTCGGGCCGATCATCAGCACCTCGGCATGCGCGGCGGTCCAGCCGGTTTCCTCTTCCAGTTCGCGCACCGCCGAAGACTCGATCGATTCGCCCGCTTCGACGTCGCCGACCAGTCCAGCCGGCATTTCGATCGTGCGCGCCTGCAACGGCACGCGGAACTGCTCGACGAACAGCACCTCGTCCTGCGGCGTCACCGCGATGATGATCGCGGCCAGGCCACCGGCGTGCACGCGCTCGGAATATTCCCACGTGCCGCGCACGACCATGCGCTGGTACTTGCCTTCGTAGACAGTCCGGGGTTCGGCATCATTCGGGTTCATGGGGGGAAGGTATCCACGGCGGTGGGGACGGGGAGGGCGATGCCGGCAGCGGCATGCAGGCGGCGCCGGGTCATCGGCCCGAAGCGCAGCGCCTCGCACAGGCCGGTCAGCATGTCGGCATCGCCAGCGGCCCGGGCAAAGCCCGAGACCGGCAGGCCGAGCGGTGCCTGCAGGGCAACGGTGGTCAGGCTGCGCCAGAGCAAGGCGTGCTCGCGCTGCTCACGCAGGCGCACGGCCATCTGCGCGGCACCGCGCAGGCGCAGGAACGGCACTTCGTCCAGCCGCGCCAGCAGCGCGTCCAGCGAGCCGAAGTGCGCCAGCAGCACCGCGGCGGACTTGGCGCCGATGCCGGTGACGCCGGGAATGTTGTCGACCGCGTCGCCGCACAAGGCCAGGTAGTCGGCGATCTGGTGCGCGTGCACGCCGTGGCGCGCCTTCACTCCGTCCATGCCCCAGCGCTGGCCGCGGGCGAAGTCCCACTGTTCGTCGTGCTCGAACAACAGCTGCGACAGATCCTTGTCGGCCGACACGATCACCCCGCGGAAATCCAGCGGCCGCGCCGCGTGCAGGGCGCTGCCGATAAGGTCGTCCGCCTCGTACTCGCCATGCGCGAGTACCGCCAGGCCGAGCGCGGCGCACAAGGCCTTGCAGTGCGCGAACTGGCGCCGCAGTTCTTCCGGCGCCGGATCGCGGTTGGCCTTGTAGGCCGGGTACAGGCCGTGCCGGAAGCAGCTGTCCAGGGCCTCGTCGAAGGCGACCACGATGTGCTGCGGCCGCTCGCGCTCGATCAGTTCCAGCAGGAAGCGCGCGAAGCCATGCACGGCATTGGTCGGCCAGCCCTGCGCGTCGCGGAACTCGTCGGGCATCGAATGCCAGGCCCGGAACACGTACAGGCTGGCGTCCACCAGGTACAGCGGCGTGCGCGCCGGGCTCAAGGACGTCGCCGTCACGGCCGATAGGTCTGAATGGGTCATGGGGCCCAGTCTTCGAGCAATGCCGCAGGATCCGGCCGCTCGCGTTCGGGCGCTTCAAGCCGGGGGGTGCCGATATGGATGAAACCGACGATGCGCTCGTGCGCGGTCAGGCCAAGGTGCGCGGCCACTGCGGGGTCGTAGGCCATCCACGCGGTCAGCCACTGCGCGCCGAAGCCGTGGGCCTGCGCGGCCTGCAGCAGGGCGAAGCAGACGCAGCCGGCGGTGAGCAGCTGTTCCTGCTCGGGCACCTTGTGTTCTGGTTGCAGGCGCGCGATCACCGTGATCACCAGCGGGGCGAAGCTGAAGCGTTGCCGGTCCTTCTCGATGGCCGCTTCCGGCGCATCGGGGTCACGCTCGCGGCTGCGCGCGGCGAGGAAGTCGCCCAGTTGCGCGCGCGCCGCGCCGGCAATGCGCAGGAAGCGGAACGGCACCAGCTTGCCGTGGTCGGGGACGCGCACGGCCGAGCGCAGCATCTGCATCAACGTGGCGGGGTCCGGCCCCGGTTCGCCCAGTTGCTTGGACGGGGTGGAGCGGCGTCCGTCGAGCGCCTGCAACGAAGAAAGTGTGTGCATAATCCCACTTTGAAACCGCAATGGCCCGATTATAGACGGCCGTCGCGTACCGCTATCGGGGGGCAGCGGCAGCCATTGGCGCGCGCGTGTCCCGGTGCGGAGTCGTCTCCATCGCCACAGGGGGTTCCGCAGCCATGACGCTCCATTCGCTGACTGACGAGCTCCCCAGCCGCAACCCGCAACTGCTCGAACAGGTGCGCGAAGCGGTGCTGGTGCCGCTGGCCGCCGCCTTCATGGACGTGCAGGGCGTGCTGGCCGAGGCGCTGTTCCGCCAGGCCGAGCGCAGCAGCGTGGGCCAGAACGACTATTTCGAGGCCATCGAACTGCTGCGGCGCCAGCGCGAGCATGTCATCGCGGCCTTCCGTGGCCACCTGGCCAAGGCCTGGCAGGCGCTGGAAAGCGGCCGCCCGCTGTCGGTGGAACGCACCCTGGCGCGTGGCCCGCAGGACTTCACCCTGGTGCCCGAGCACGAACTGGACGTGCGCCTGGCGGTGCGCAACCTGGCCGGCTCCCTGCAGCACCGCTGGCGCCCGGAACTGATGCGGCTGAACCGCTACCTGGGTTTCATCGCCGGTGGCCTGCGCATCGATGCGGACAGCAATCCGTTCGGCCCCGAGCATCTGGGCGTGGCCGTGTACACCGCATTCCAGGGCCTGCCGCTGGCGCCGCGGGTGCACCTGACCATCATCAAGGTCTGCGAACAGCAGCTGGGCGAGCGCGTGGGCCAGCTCTACGCCGGACTGGAGCAGTCGCTGGCCGAAGTCACCCGCCTGCGCGACCTGCCCACCGCGCGGGCGCGGCGCCAGCGCATCCCGCGCACCCCCGGCGAAGCGGCCGAAGTGGCACCGGACTGGATCGCGCGCTTCTTTGCCGACTGGTCCGGCGCGCGCACCACCCTGGCCGCGGCCACCGCCATCGATGCGCACGCGCGCGAAGACCACGACGTGTTGCCGCCGGCCTTGCGCGAGCTGCTGCAGCGCGCCCGCGGCAGCCAGGGCGTGGCACCGGCGCGGGCGCTGTCGCCGCGCGAGTTGATGTCGGTGCTGTCGCTGCTGCAGACCACGCCGGGCGCCGGTTTCGAGGCCATCGACCAGAGTGGCCACGGCCTGGCGCGCGGCCTGCGCCGCGAGATCATCCGCACCGCGGCGGCGCTGGGCATCGACCCGGCCAGCAGCGGGCTGGACCCGGCCGACGAAGACACACTCGATCTGGTCGGCATGCTGTTCGACGCCATTCTGCGCGAAAGCCTGCTGCTGCCCTGGCAGCGCGCGCTGCTCGGCCAGCTGCTGGTACCCATCGCCAAGGTCGCGTTGCTGGATGCGCGCCTGTTCGTGCGTGACAGCCATCCGGCGCGACGCCTGCTCAACCTGCTGGCCGACGCCTGCGACGGCAACAGCGGCGGCACCGCGCCCGAACAGGCATTGCTGGCCCAGGTGCAGGCGACAGTGGACGAGATCGTGCGCGATTTCGATGAGCACCTGGCGGTGTTCCTGTCGCTGGAGGCCGAATTCGGCGCGCACTACGAACAGTACCGCCGCCGCATCGAGATCGCCGAGCGCCGCGCCAACGAACTGCAGCGCGCCGAGGAGCGCCGCGAACGCGCGCGCGGGCTGGCCCGCGACGCGGTCTGCGCGCACCTGGCCGGGCACGACGAGATGCCGCCGGCGCTGGAGCATTTCCTCAGCCGCGCCTGGTACCAGCATGTGCAGCAGGCCGCCTTGCGCGGCGATGGCACGGGTCCGGCGCTGGACGCCGCGCTGGCCCTGGGCGAGGCGGTGCTGGCGCAATGGCGGCAGGCCCGCGCCGGCCGCGCCGCCCCCGCCGAGGGCTGGCTGGCCGAGCAACGGCAGGCGCTGCTGCAGGTCTTCGTCCAGGCCGGGTTGGGGCCAGCCGAGGCCGAGGCCGCTTGCGCCGGACTGGAGCGCAGCCTGGCCCAGGCCGGCCTGGCTGCGCCCGAAGCGGCGGCTGCCAGCGTGCCGCTGCCAGTGCTGGCCGAGCCGGTGGACCCGGAAAGCGAAGCGCTCACCCCGATGCTGGACGAGCGTGCCGGCGCCGAGTTCGACCGCATCACCGCCGACTACTTCCGCGTGCTGCCGGTCGGCACCCTGCTCGACTTCATCGACCGCCAGGGCCAGGTGCAGCCGGGCAAGCTGTCGTGGATCAGCCCGATTTCCGGCCGCCTGATGTTCGTCAACCGCCGCGGCGGGCGCCTGTGCGTGGCCTCGCCCGAGGAACTGGCGATGATGGTCTGGCTCGACCGCCTGCGCCTGCACCGCGAGGGCGATGCCTTCTACAGCGCGATGCAGGAGGTGGTCGACCGCCTGGAGCCGCCCCGGCGCCGCGCCTGAAGGCATGGCAAGCCTTGTCCTGACAGGCGTTGCGCGCGCAGGCGCGCTACGATGTAGCGCCGGTTGCCAGGAATGGAAATGCGATTCTCGTCACTGTCGCGTGCCCGTGGGCCCGCCTACCATGCGCAGGCGGGGACAGGGGCCGCATCTGCAGTTTTCTCAGCTTTCCTTATTACAACGCCTGCAAGGGCGGGGAGCCTTTGCGCATGATGTCCAACCCCAGCCCGCTGGGTCACCCCGGGCGTGACCCGCGTTTGCTTGCGCAAGCGCGGGATGCGTTCCTGCCTGCGTTGTCGCAGGCGTTCACCGCGGCGGTGACGCGTTTTGACGACGTGCTGTTCGACCGCGCGGAGAACGCCGGTGCCTCGCAGTTGCTGTTCCTCGATGGCATGCGCGAGCTGCGCCGCCGCCGCGAGGAGATCGTCAGCCGTTTCCGCAGCCAGATGGAAATCTCCTGGCAGTCGCTGGAGCAGGGCATGCCGCTGTCGGCCGAGGCCGCGCTGTCCGGCCAGCCCAGCGGCGGCGCCGGGTTGAGCCTGGTGCCCGAACACGAACTGGAATCGCGCCTGGCCGTGCGCAACCTGGCCAGCGTGCTGCTGCGCGAATGCAAGCCGGTGCTGGTGCACCTGGATCGCCGCCTGGGCTGGATCGCTGGCGGCATGGAACTGGGCGCCGACACCAACCCGATCGCGCCCGAACACATCGGCGTGGCCATCCACGAAGCATTCGCCACCAGCGACCTGGCCCCGGAAGTGCGGCTGGTGCTGATCAAGCTGTGCGAGCGCGACCTGTCCGAGCCGATCTGCCGGCTGTACACGCAACTGGACGAAGTGCTGGCCAAGGCCGGGGTGATGCCGGAGATCTCGCAGCCGCGCCGCCCGCCACCGCGCCCGCCGCAGCGCGAGGAAGCCGGTGCCGACCCGTTCCAGGCCGGTAACGAGGACGAACTCGACGAGCAGTTCGCGCCAGCCTGGGCCAACCGCTTCGTCAACCGCTGGGCACAGAGCCGCGGCCGCCTGCAGGCCGCGCACCGCGGCCGCGAGGATGGGGGCGGCGAGGCCGGCCCCGAAGGTCACCCCGCCGGCAACCAGGGCATGCTGCTCGAAGCCCTGCACGAACTGCTGCAGCAGACCCGCAACGTGCGCGACAGCGCGACCAGCGCGGCCTCGGCGGCCGTGGGCCAGCAGCGCCCGCTGAGCCAGCGCGAGATGATGTCGGTGCTGTCGCTGTTGCAGGCCACGCCCAGCGCCACGCTCAACGCCGCGATGGGCGACGAGGGCGAATCGCTGGCGCAGCGGCTCAAGAGCGAGGTGCTTTCCAGCGCGACGCGGCTGGGCGTGGACCCGGCCAGCGCACGCCTGGACCCGATGGACGAGGATGCGATCGACCTGGTTGGCATGCTGTTCGACGTGATGCTGGACGAGCGCGACCTGGAGGGCCGCTCGCGCGAGCTGATCGGCCGGCTGGTGGTGCCGTTCGTCAAGGTGGCGATGCTCGACCGCAAGATGTTCGTGCAGAAGACCCATCCGGCGCGGCGCCTGCTCAATTCGCTGGCCGAAGCCTGCGAAGGCAACGCTGGCGACAGCCCGGCCGAACGCGTGCTGATGGGCAAGGTCGAGGAGATCATCGAGCGCCTGGTCGCCGAGTTCAACGAGAACCTGGCGATCTTCCTGACCCTGGAAGAAGAGTTCCGCGACTTCCTTGCCCAGCATCGCCGCCGCATCGAGATTGCCGAACGCCGCGCCGCCGAGACCCAGCGCGGCCAGGAAAAGCTGGAGCTGGCGCGCACCCGCGCGCAGCAGGAACTGGACCGCCGCGTCGACGACACGTTGCCGCAAGCGGTGCAGGATTTCCTGCGTCAGCCGTGGTTGCACCACCTGACGATGTCGATCCTGCGCGATGGCGAGGATGGCCAGGCCGTGGCCGAGGCGATGACCCTGGCCGATGGTGTGCTGGAGGAAGTGGCCGAAGCGCGCCGCCACATCATTGGCAAGCCCTGGCTGCAGGCGTGGGAACCGGCGCTGCAGAAGGTGTTTGCCAGCGTCGGCCTGCATGGTGATGCCGCGCTGGTGGCGATCGGCGCCTTGCACGACACCTTGCAGGCGGTGGCTGAAGCCCGCCCGGAACTGGAAAAGGCGTTGCCCGAACTGCCGCAGGTCAGCCTGCCGCAGCCGCCGGCCGCCGAGACCGCGGCGGTGGAGTTGGGCGCCGACCCGGCACTGGAGGATTTCGACAACGCCGATGCGGACCGTTTCCGGCAGATGGCGATTGGCACCTGGCTGGATTTCGTCGACAAGGACGGCAAGGTGCAGGCGGGCAAGCTGTCCTGGGTCAGCCCGATTTCCTCGCGCCTGTTGTTCGTCAACCGTCGCGGCGTGCGCTTCTGCGTCGCCTCGCCGGAAGAACTGGCGGTGATGGTGCGCCTGGGCCGGCTGCGCGCCCACGTCAACGATGGCGCATTCGACAGCGCGATGCAGGGCGT
>DASPIU010000062.1:0-11863 GCA_035629025.1 Stenotrophomonas sp. | reverse complement strand
GAGACGGTTCATCAGTTGGGCTCCGGCGGAATGACCGCGCCTACCTGGCGCATGGCCGATTCAAGGGACATGACGCGCAGGCGCAGGCGGTGCGCTTCTTCCTGGGCCTGCATGCGCAGCTTCACTTCGTCCTCGATGCGCCGGCCCATCTCCGTCTGCGAGGACTCCAGGCTCTTCACCCGCTCGACCAGGCCGCTCAGCAGTTCAATGTTGGCGTCGGTCTCGGTGCGGTCCTTCTTGCGGGACAGCACCGCGCCCCACGTCTCTCGCACCACCCAGAACGCGGCAAGGCCGCCTGCCATCCACCAGGGCGCGGTCTCCTGCAACTCGCTCATGCGACCTCCCCGCCGGCCGCGCGGTACACCGCCAGCAGATCCTCGATGGAGCGCTCGTGCTGGCCGTAGCCCGCTCCCGGCAAGCTCGCCCAGATGTTGGACACCTTGGCGATGGCCGATCGGATGGAGCCGGCCTTGATCAGCGGCAGCGCGCGCCGCTCGCGGATCTGCTGCAACGCGATGAGGTCCTGGCTCAGGGGCGAAAAGTCTGAAAGGCGCAGGGTCTTCCGGTACGCCTCGTAGTAGCGCTGCAGCAGCTGGTAGCGCCCCGCGGCCGTGGACTTGATCTTCAACTTCGGCAGGTCCACCAGCACGCGAGGGTGATCGCTGTACCCACGGAACAGCCCGCCGCCCACCAGCACGTCATAGCCGTGGTCGTTGGTGGGCTGCTTGCCGTCGTCGGTCCCTTCGGACCAGGCCAGCATGTCCAGGAACGCCACGACGTTCCGGCCACCTGCTTGTTCGGGCGTGATGGCCGCCATGCGTTGCTCCAATGGGTGCCCGGCCCGCGACCCGGCGGGGGCCGAAGGTGATCTGGCGAGGGACGGGACAAGAAAAACCCCAGCTGATAGGCCGGGGCGGGTTCGCGTGCGATGGTACGAATTTATTGCTAGAAGTGCGGGGGCATCAACCCCGCACCGATAAGTGGGTCTATCGGTCCACCTTGACCCGGGGCAGGCTATATGTGAACGCCTGGGAGTACACGTCGTTCCACAGTTTGTCCTGGACTGAAACGACAACTTTCTGGCTCGCGGCACCACGAAACAACTGCCGAAGGACATCCTCCGGGATGAAGACATGGTGCGCATCTCTCGCGACAAGAACCAAAGGAAATCCGTCAGTGAGGCCATAGTTGGAAAGCCTGGTGTGCACCCACCCCACGCGCCGGGGTAGCCGCCGGTACACCCACATGTCTCTGATGCGTTCTCGCAGACTGGCCTGCCTATCCTGATAGAGGATACTTGCCGCGGCTAAGTGGATATCGTGCCCTGACACATTTTGGATCGAGGCATGGACGCCGACTTTCCCATCTTGCAGGCCGAAGGCCAATCTCACCCTTACACGAGGGCGACTCCCCCAGAGGTTCCAGAGGAAGACAACCGTAGAGAGGACCGCCGCGTAGATTGCGAGCGCGGATGTAAGAGACACTGCTTGCATTGCGTTACCCCCTTTGTTCTAACCAACCCAGCCCTGAGCATTCAGGCCGCACGGTCCAGTGCGCGCAAGAGGTGCCATGCCGCCTCCTGTTCCGCCTCTCGCATCCGCGCCAACATCCACTCATACACGCTTCGCCAGCTTTCCCGGTAGGTTGACTCATCCCTGCCGATGGCGCTGGCACGGGCACGATCGCTGATCGGCACGATGCCGCTACCAGAGCACACCGTGCAAGAGACTAACAGCGCGCCAGACATTACCTGCCCCCGCCCTTCGCACATGGGACAGTGGTTGCAGCGCGCGATCTCCCGAATGATCGCCGTGGCGAGCGTTGGCAGCGATTCCAAGGTCGATAGCGGCCAGCACTGTCGCTTGATCTGCCCCAGGCGCTGAGCGGCCCTGTCGCGTTCGGCTCGCTGCTCAACCGTGACTGTACCCGACCACCCCATGCACACTTCCGCCAAGCCTAGGTCGGTCCGGGCATCTGCCAAGCGTCGTTGCTGGCGCTGGAGCTCTGGGGCGACCAGAGCGATCACGGCGTCCCGCAGGCGGTGACGGCGTAGTGCTGCACCATCCGGCCACCAGCACGCCTCCAACAGCTCGCGACCCAGTCCGGCCGGAACCATTGCCAGGGCTGCGGCAATATCCTGATTGGTCAGCGCCGGCACGCCGCCGCCCTTACCGATGTCGAACTTGATCGTCTGCGGGTTCAGTCGCGCCAGCAGCTCTCTTACGTCAGCCATTTGTGTTCCCCTCCATCAGTAGGCCCCTGGCCTCTTTCATTGTTCGGACCCAGCGATACGCGGTCGCTCGGTGCATCCCCCACCTGTCCATCAGCTCCTGCGGCGTCGGCACCCGCTGCGGGTATGCCGCGGCGAGGCGAAAGGCCAGGCCGGCCACGGCGTTCACCGATGAGCGTGGGCCGCCCACCTCCACCCGGTAGCTGGGCCGGCTCATGACGGGCCACCGGTGATGCGCACATGGACCTCGCCGCCCGGCCGCACCTCCTCGCGCAACATGGGGTGGCTGACGAAGCGGCTGTCGTCGATGCCCAGCGCCTGGGCCAGGCCATCGCGGGCGGCCTTGAAGCTGGCCAGCAGCCCGTCGTCGTCGCGGCGGCGGCGGTCCGGCGGGTAGAAGTCGATCCACAGGTGCAGCCTCCCCTCGGGAAGCTGCGCAGCTTTCCAACCGGCCGCCATCGCCAGCACCTGGGCCGTCTCCCGGGCGCTCTTGGTGGCCGTTGCCTTCGGCCGCCAGTGCGGGCGCGAATTCGGGTGCAGCAGGCGCTCGGGCCACGGGAGGGTGAGCTCGAGCATCAGGCGGCCTCCCATGCGGTCTGCAGGCGCTCGACGCGGCCGCCGCGCGCCAGGAACTCGGCTACGGTCTCTGCGCGCGGCGGCGCTGGCCGCGCCTTCGCTGGCGTGTTCGCTGCGGCCAGGCCGACACGGGCAAGCCGTGGCTGTTGCGCCGCCGGCCTGCGAGTGGGGGCGCGCGCCTTGCGTCGCTGCCGCTCCAGGGCCCGCACGCGCTCGGGATTGCGGGCCCGGTAGCGCTGGCTCGCCTGCCGGGTCATCTCGCGCAGTTCCTCGGGCGTGCGCCGCGAGCGCTCCGGCTGCTTCTTGCCGGTGGCGCGGTACCGGCTGTGCAGCCGCTCGCCCCGCTGGGAGACGTAGCCGGCCTTGACCAGGTCGCGGGTTGCCCACGCGGCACGCATGCGGTCCTTCTTTTCGATGGCGCCGACCGTCGTGCAGATGTCGGCCATGGTCAGCTCGGTGGTGGTACTGGCGAACACCGCGCGCACCTTGGCGCCGATGCCGGTTCGGTTGGTCGTGCTCATGCTGCTGCTTGCCTCAGTTCGATGACGGCGGTCTGCTGGGCGATCAGCTCGTCGTCGGTGCCATAGATGTCGTGGAAGAGCCGGGAGCCATCCATCAGGCTCGGACCGTACTTCTCCCGGGTCTCGCCCATTGAGAGGTTGAACATCGGGTGCTGGCGGTGGTGCCAGACGCACAACGCAAATCCGAAGGCATGGCCGCGGCGCAGGTTGCCGCTCTTGCAGTGGTTGTAGTCGCAACCAACCACCACCGCGGCATGCTCAAGCAGCCCGCGCATCGCCAGCACGAGGCACGCCATGCAAGGGCCGACCTTCGCCAGCTCTATGCGCTGCCCTTCCTCAGCGGTCATCGCCTTCGCATTCTTGCTGTGCATCAGGCGGCCTCCCCAGACGACATTTCGGCCAGCGCGGCTGCGTACTCGGCCGGGTGCTGATCGATCAGTCGGAACGGGGTCTTGTCGGTCGGCAGCCAGAAGCCAGCGTCGGGGGCGCGAGCGAGCCACTGCTGCGTCCAGGTGCTGGGGCTGATGCCTTGGGCTGCGATCTGTTTCGCGGTGATGCGGCCGTGGAGCTTCAACAGGGCCAGCACTCGGAGCGCTCCTGCCTTCCACGGCGTCCAGCGAATTGGCGCAGGCACACCGGCGGGGACGTTGGGCACCATGTCGGGCAGCGCGCAGCGCTGCACCGGATTCCAGTCGAACAGCACGTGCCCCAGGGCAACCTCGCGCCATTTGCCATCTTCGCGGTCCGCGATGGCTTCGTAGTGCAGCTCGCTGGCAACGTTGAAGTAGGGAGCCCTTCCGTCATGGCGCGGTGTCCATACCGTCACGCCGAGCATATTGAGCATGCGCGCGATGCCTTCGCTTGCGTCGGTGATGCACGCGACGATCACCACCCGGTGGTCTGGCCCCTCCCGCCCATAGCGCGCGTCGAAATCCGAGGGAAGTATCTGGTCGGCCACCTTAGCGTTGAGCTGTAGCTTGGCCTCCACGCCGATCTGCCGGCCAGAGGCATGCACGGCCAGGATGTCGAAGCCGGCCGTTTCCGGGTAGCACGTCCACCCCTCGACGGCCTGGATGTCGCGTGTGAAGAGCTCGCAAAGCGACGCCTCCGTGGGGAAATGAGCTTTCGCCTCTGCTGGCTTCACGCAGCCCTCCTGACTTCCCGCTCAAGGCGCTGGGCCTCGGACAGGTAGAAGTCGTGCCGGCGCTGGCAGGCCTCCGGCGTTTCCCAGGGGTTCTGCAGCGCGCGCGCAGCGGCAACGCGGTAATCCTCGGCCGTGGGCTTGAGCTTGATCGGCAGCTTCAGCTGGTCGCGTTTGGCGTCCATCAGTCCTGCGCCTCCCCCGGGCGAGCCCTGCGCGCGAACGCGCTGCGGCGCGGGCGCGGCGTCTCATCCTGTGCGATCGCCGGGCGCCAATCGGGCGACAGCGGATCGAAGCGGCACACGTCTAGCCTGGTCTGCAGCCGGCACTCACCGGTGGCGCCGTTGCGCTGCTTGGCGACGATGACCTCGGTTGTCCCCTTGTCCGGGCTGGCCTTGTCGTAGACCTCATCGCGGTACACGAAGATCACCACGTCCGCGTCCTGCTCGATCGAGCCGGAGTCGCGCAGGTCGGCCAGCACCGGCCGCTTGTTCGGCCGCTTGTCGACCTCGCGCGACAGCTGGCTCAGCAGCACCACCGGCACGCCCATGGCCACGCCCATCAGCTTCAGCGCGCGCGTGGCCTCGCTGATGCCCAGGTTTTTGTTCTCGGCCCCCGCGGTGTCCATCAGCTGCAGGTAGTCGATCACCACCAGACCCAGCGGATTCACCGAGTGCTCGCGCTGCGTCTGCGCGATGATCTGCTGCACCCGGGCGTTGCGCGGCTTGCTGATGACCAGCGGCGCGTGTCGCAGGATGCTGGTCGCCGAGGTGAAGCGGCTCCAGTCTTCGTCGGTCAGGTCGGCGCGGCGCACGTGGTCGTGCGGGATGCGACCCACCGAGCAGATGGCGCGGGTCAGCAGCTGGTCGGAGGGCATCTCCAGCGAATGGATGGCAGTGCGCACGTTCTGGCGCAGCGCCACGTGCTCGGCGATGTTCATGGCCAGCGTGGTCTTGCCCATGCCAGGCCGGCCGGCGACGACGACCAGGTCACCGGGCTTCAGCCCCCACAGGATCTCGTCGAGGTCGGCATAGCCGGTGGCCAGCCCTTCCATGCTGCCGGCACCGTGCTCGATGCGGCGGGTCAGGTTCTCCGCGATGCGCTTGAGCACCGGGATGGGCGTCTCCAGCTCGCATGGCTGGGTGCGCAGCACGTCCGCCAGGCGCGCCTGCGCCGCGATCAGCTGCTCCTCCCCCTCGCCCGCCTCGTTGCCGAAGGCGTCGTTGACGATGCAGGTGCCGGCCTCGATCAGCGCGCGCTTCACCGCCCGGTCGTGCACGATCTCGGCGTAGGCGCGCACGTTGGCCGCGCTCGGCGTGGTGGTCGCGAGCTCGACCAGGTACGCACCATCGCCGACCAGCTCCAGCTTGCCCTGCGACTCGAACCACTCGCCCAGGGTGACCGCGTCGAACGGGCGGTTGCGCTCCTCGAGCTCGCGCATGGCGGTGTAGATGAGCTGGTGGTCGCGGCGGTAGAAGTCGCCGGGGCTCAGCAGATCATCGACCCGGTGGAATGCCTGCGGCGAGAGCATGATGCCGCCGAGCACCGCCTGCTCGGCATCGACCGAATGCGGCGGGACGCGCAGCGAGGGCTCGATGGCCTGCCTCATGCCGCGGCCTCGTCAGCGGCACGGTCGTAGACCTTGAGCATGGTCTTTTCCTGCGTCAGGAACTCGAAGTCGGGCAGCCAGTTCTCGTGGCCACGGCCGCCGCCCAGCCGCCCGGCGTGGAAGTCGTCTGCGGCCACGGCCTGGAAGTAATCGACCCAGAACTGCGCCGGCACGCGGTCGGTGCCGTAGGTCTCCCGGGAAATCTGGCGCGCCACCCGCAGGCAACGCCTGACCTGCTGCTGGCGGCGCTCCCTGCCCACCGTGGGGCTGACGGATGCGAGCAAGCCGCCGTTGGCCTTGACCAGCAGGCTGGCGTTGAACGCGGCGATCGCCTCGGCGGTGACCTGGCCGAGCCGTTCGGCCTTGGCCTGGTCGATCCGAACCGGAGCCGGCGGGCGGTCATCCGGCGCAGCCGATGACGAATCCGAGCGAAGCGAGGATTTATCTTTCTCCTCTGTCTCTGTCTCTGTCTCTGTCGTGACAGACCGTGACACCTCGTGACCTTCGCCAGAGTCACCGCCCGTCACGGGCTTAGCCGCAGCTCTCTCGCGCTCCCGCTGGGCCTGCTTCCGCTGTGCTGCCGTTCCGTCCTCGGCCTTGGGCTGCCTACGTTTCCACGCGCTGAGCTCGTCGCCGGCAACCGTCTTGCCTTCCATCGCGGCGCGGATCGCGGCCACCTCTTCCTCGGGCAGGCCCAGGGCCGCGGCCACGTCTTCATCGCACCATCCGACGAGCGTTCCGCGCGGATTTGCCTGTGACGCGCACTCCAGCATCGCAGCCCAAACGGACACGACGTGACCAACCGTGACATTGCGTGACAACGCGTTCCCAGCGCGCGCAGCGATCACCCGCCATTTCGGGTCGGTGATCGTTCCGTGGTGCCAGCGCAGCCAGTGCTCAGCGGCCATGACGGCCTCCCCGCGCTTCGTTGATGGTGTGTTGCATGGTCTTCTCCAGCTCCTATGGGCCCCGTCCCTCAAGCCGGGAGCTCGGCGTGTCCCCGTGGGAGCTACCCAGGGGTGAGAGGGACAGGGGTTCGGTCAGTGCAGCGGCAGCTGCGGCGTGCCTTTCCGGCGGGCTTCGGCGCGCGCGTCTTCCTCTGCGCAGCGGCACCAGTGCTCCCGCTCCTCGTGTTCGGTCATCGGCGGCGCGTGCGCGGCCAGCGCAATGCACTCGGCCAGGTGTTCGAGAGTCTGTTCGCGCTTCACGGGGCACCCTCCCCGGCTTCATCGGCGGCCTTCTGCGCGAGAAGCCGCGCCACCCGCTGCCGATGCAGCTCAGCGACCTCCGTCAGCCTGTCGCGCAGCCACAGCGGCTTGGCCGAGGCCAGTTGCTCCAAGGTGCGGGTCAGGGCGTCCTTCGCGATGTCCAGTTGCACATCGATCATCGACATCGGCTTCGCCGGCTTGGGCTGGTGGCCGGCGCGCGGGTCCCGCACGTACTTGCGGTGCGCGTACTCGGCGCTGGTTGGCGTGCGTGTCCTGGTCATGCCATGACACCAGGCCGGCCGGTCACCTCGCGCAGCCTTGCCAACAGGTTGATCAGCGCACCCATCTGCGCGGTCCCCGCTGCAGCGATGGCGCGCATCTCGTTCTCGGAGATGAGCCCGTCGCTCAGCGCGTCCTGAAGCGCCTGCGCGAACGCGCCCTGCTTGGAGGCGTTCTCAAGCATCGAGGGGAACACCCCGCCCGGCCCCGCCGCGTCGATCCGCTGCAGCACGTAGCCGTGTTCCGCCGCCAGCGCGTGCAGTATCCCGTCGTCACCGGTCACGCCCATGATTTCGCTGGCCTCGGCCAGGGTCAGGTGATGCGTGGTGTTGTTCGGATTGACCTTGTTGCGCAGCACCGCGGCGGACATGCCAAGGCGCGGGGCAAGCGACTCGCTGCCGCCCGGATAGGCATGCACGGTCTTGTGGGCGGTGTCGATGATGTTCATGGGCGGGATACCTGAACGTGGTTCGGGTGGCGCAGGTCCGGCAGGCTGTGCGCCATGGACGAACTGCAGCGCCGCATCAAGGCGGCAAGGAAGCGGGCCCCGAACGTGGTGACCATCGTTCGGGTGGACGGCGCGGTGTTCGCGCTCCGGTGGGCAGACGGGCAGATGCTCGTCCGCCTGCTACGGAAGGCATGACCGTGGGCGCAAAGGGAGTCGCCCTCCTTGCGGTAGGCTGCGGGCACCACACGCACAGCCCGCAAGGAGGGGGACATGAAGTCGGCGAAAGAAGTGAGCACGGACGTGCTGGCACTGCAGGCCGTCGTGACGGTGCTCGCCAGACGGCTACGCAGCGACAAGGACTTCCACCAACACGTCCGGCAAGAAATCGAAGGGATAGCCAGCGAGCTGTCGGCAGACGAAGCCGAGGCCTTGAGGCAGGCTGCGACGGTGCTCACGATGAGCTGACCTCCCCCCGGTCGGAGGCGGCCGCCTCGGCCGCCTCCATCGCTGCGAGGTTCTGGCGAACCCGTTCGAGCCGCTTGGCTTGGATTCGGTCGCGGAGCGCCCTTTCGGTGACTGTCGGCCTGAGCAGCCAATCGCGGAGCCACACCCTCGGATTCCAGCGGTCAGGCAGCGCGCGCATGTCAGGCGCTCTCCACTGGCACGATCCGACCGCAGTCCGGGTCGTTGTCAGCCCCGATTCGCACGAACAGGTCCGGGCGCATCGCCCGCGCCTGCCATTGCCTGCCATCCGGGAGCGCTTCGTCCTCCGGCCATCGGCTGACGGCCTGCTTGGAGGTCCCGAAGAACTCGGCGAGCTCCCGGTCCAGCGTGAAGCCCAGAGCCTCGCGCACGCGTTTCTTGGTCAGAGGGATCGTCATGCGTCGAGTAAATCATCGTTTACTCGGCGGTGTCAATCACTATTTACCGGAGCGGGTCAACAATGGTTGACATGACGATCGGCCAGCGCCTACTGGAACTCCGCCTTGAAGCCGGCCTGACGCAGCCCGAAATGGCAGCGCTGGCCGACACCAGCAAGCAGTACGTTTCCCAGCTGGAGAAGGGAGCGAACAAGATCCCGAACGGGCAGATGCTTGAGGCCTGGGCGCGCCACTTCGGCGTCAGCATTCAGTGGCTGGCTACAGGTAAAGGCCCGCGAACGCCAAGCCCGGCGGCGGCCGGCGATGCCCCTGCTCCGACGTCTCATCCTGTGACACTCGACCCCGAAATACTCGCGGCCGCAATCAAGTTGATCCGCCTGACTTTCCGCCATCTGGAAGTCGCCCACGATCCTGAAGAGGACGGGGTTCCGACCGCGCTCGCCTACCAGTACCTGGTCGCGCGCCAGCAATCGGTCGTCTCGTCGGACAACGTTGTGGATTTCGGCAAGTATCTGCGCAAGGCGCTGGAGGCAGCAGGGGATGAAGGAATCACCGGAACTCGAGGCACTGGCGAAGGCCATCGCCGCGCGAGTCCAAGGCGCAAGGCCGGCTAACCGGCCAAAACTGCACGTCGTCAAGAACGAAGACCGCCTGAGCGGAATGGACCCGATCAGGCGCGAGTCCTATACCCGAATGATCCGCCACTACAGGCGGCACTGGGGTGCGCCCATGCAGATGCTCATCGATCAGGCATGCTTTGGCGTGGCCGGAATCGAGCAGCTCCCAGACGACGCGCTTGTTCAGTTGATGCGCGACATGGAGCGTGGCCTCGATTGCATCCGGGACGATGTCAGCTTCGAGGATGCGGGGCTGCTGCGAGCCCAGCAGGGCTGACTAGAAGACGGGCTCCAAGGTGGGCTCGTTGTCGGTGTTCGTATGGATGCGGTACTTGCGTGATTGGCCTGCTTCCACCAGCACCTCGGCAGATCGAGCACGCGCCGTTGCAGAGTTCTCGTTGTAGAAGGTCCCGCATAGCCCGCGACCGCCGATGTAGCGCGGCGTCAGTACGTGGCGCCCTGCGGACAGCTGCAACCGGACCCGCTCAGCAGTTTCGAGCCGCACTGCTTCCTTGCCGTCCACGAAAACGCCGAGGTAGCACCCGCTGCCAATCAGGCCGATGTCCCTCACGACCACAACTTCTCCGGTCGGATCGGGTTGCGGCCCGAACGCGAAGACGCGCTCTTGGGGCACGTCCCGGATGGCGTCTGAGGTGGGCTGCTTGGTGGGCATGACGCAGCCCGCCGCTGCAAGAGCAAAGCTGGCGATTGTGGCGACGCGCGCCGCGGTCCGAAGACGCATGTAGTCCCCCCTCCTCCATGTGCCCGAAGGATAGCTGACTGCCCTCCCCCTGGCATCGGGTAAATTATTGTTGACTTCCCTCAGTCAATGATGATTTACTCCCGCCACGCCCCAGGAGACCGGCATCCGCCGAGGGGCATGGAGACGGAAGTGACTTTGACGCACACGGCCGGCGAGCGCCCGGCCACCCCAACCGTAGCCCCGTTCTACGCCGGACCCGGCGCAACCACCGTCTGGTCCGGCAACGGCGGCATCCTCGTCGCCGAGTGCCACTCGCCCTCCCTGAGCCGCGAGGGCAACGCGGCCAACGCCAAGTTCCTGGCCAAGTGCTCCGCCCTGCCGGCACTGCTGCGCCGCGCTGAGGCCGTCCTGCGCGGCGCCGGCATCCAGCCGCGCCAGCACAGCGCGCGCGCCACTGAAGAGCTGCTGTTCGACCTGCAGCGCGCGGTGGCCGAGCTGGGAGACGCCGCATGAACGTCGAGGTCCGCTCGATCAAGCTCAAGGTCGGCTGCCAAGGTGTCACGGGGTTCGAGGAAGCGCTGTCCCGCATCACGGACGCTCTCGTCGTCACCGAACACTTCGCCGTCAACCAGGAAGGGCATGGTTGGAACGTCACCCACATCCCCACCGGACTTATGGCCGCTCAGGCGGACGAAATGACGGTGGCTGTCGAAGCCGCGAAGGCCTTTGAGCGCCTGGACGTGGACTGGAATTTCACTCATCCAAGTGGCGTACAAGGCTTCCCTGCTGCGGTGAAGACCACCGCTCATCGCATCAAGGTGCTGTGCGTGCAGGGTGACTTGGCTGGCTTGCGGTGCCTCGCATGAACGCCCCTGACGCACACGGGCCGGTGCATCAGTCCGGAACATTCAACATCGAAGCCTTTATTGGCGGCCGCTGGCACGGCGGCATGAACCGCCTGACGCGGGAGAGCGCGATCGAGACCGCTCAGTCCTGGGCCAAGGAGCGCGGTAGCCGCCATCGTGTCTTTGACTTGGATGGCGGGGTGATTTTCGATACCGAAAGCGCGGCCGCCGTGGTCGATGATCGCCGCTGCCATTGCTGCGGCGAGTCGATTGCGCGTTGCCGCGAAACCTACCGAGGCATGATCGCCCATATCGACGTGCTGGCAGAGCTACGCCGCCAAGGCGTCACGGGCAAGGTCTATTACGCCGTGGCCGAGCTGATCGAGGCGGCTCAAGGCGCCTACGCCGTGCTGGGATTGAATGGTATTTCCCGCCGGCACGGCGCGCAGCAGGATTTGCGCGCCGCCCTCTCCCGCTGCGGAGGCCGCAATTGAGCGCCGTGATCCTTCCCTTCGCGCGGCCTGCTCGCGCCACACACGCCGACGGCGCCTTCGCCGCGGTGAACGTCATGGCCCGCCGCATGGGCTACGCCGACCACCTGGCTCTGCGCGCTGCCCGCCTCGCGCGGCAGGACGTGCTTGCCGGCCGCGGGAGCGCCGCGGCAGTGGTCGCCAAGCTCCGGGCGCAACTGGCGCTGGCCGCCAAGCAGAAGCCGGCATGACCACCTTCGAGGCAAAGCTCGAGGCCGAGCTGCGCCGGTTCTTCTGGTTCGAAGTCGCCATCAATGCCGGCTGCCTGGTCGCAG